>DAORNK010000206.1:0-7967 GCA_035440985.1 Rubrivivax sp.
GGTGACAGCGTCGGCCTCGGGCCACAACAGCGCCGCCAGCTCTTCGCGGCCGTGGTCGCGGCCCGGGCGCAGCGCCAGCCGGGCCAGCAGCAGAACGGCGGCGCGGCTGTGCAGACGGGTGACGGAACGCAGGCCGTCGTCGATGGCAAAACCACCTAGCAAGCGCAGTTGCCAGATGGGTGATGGGGGTGCGGCGGTCATGGTGGGGCGTCCGGGCCGGGCGATGATCGCAGATGGGCCTGATCGCGTGGCGGGCCGGCCTGGCGGCTGCGCCCGTGCCCCAGCAGGCCCCGCGCCTGATGCGCAAGAAGGCCGGTTTCCCGACCGCAACTCAAGGCATCACGATAGGCGCGCAGCGGGTACACCTCAGGCTGCCGCCGTGCGTGCCACCACCCGATCACCCTTGTTCTGGGAAACCCCGCCATGCTCCAGCCCACCACCGATGACGCCCACCGCCTGCACGCGCTGATGCAGCGTTGCCCCACCGCCTGCGCGTTCGTGCGCGATGCGGTCTTCGAAACCGTCGGCGAGCCTTTCGAGCTGCTGTTCACCAGGCTCGAGTCCGATGGCATGGCCGGCCAGGCGATCCGCAGCGTGATGGTCTCCGATGCCGCACAAAGCAGCCTGGGCCGGCAGCTGGAGACAGCCTTCGCGGCTGGCCTGCCCTTCGACGGCGAAGTCGAGCTGATGCGCCGCGATGGCTCGCGCTTCTGGGGGCGGCTGCGTGCCTCGCCAGTGCGCTGGGACGATCCGGCGGGGCCGGCGCTGTGGTTCGTCGACGACGTGACGCAGGCGCGCCAGCACCGGCTGCAGCCGCATTGGCAGTCGGCCCATGACCCGTTGACCGAACTGGCCAACCGTCGCGAGTTCGACCGCCGGCTGAGCGACCACCTGAGCTTGCGGCGGCGCCAGCCGGTGTCGGTGCTGACAGTCGACATCGATCACTTCGCCCGCGTCAACGCCACGCTGGGCCAGGACGGCGGCGACCGTGCGCTGCAGACGCTGGGGGCGCGCATCCTGTCCAAGGTGCGGGCCTCGGACCTGGTGGCCCGCCTTCAGGGCGACTGCTTCGGCGTGCTGCTGCCGGACTGCGAACTCCACTACGCGCTGCTGCTGGCCGACAAGCTGTGCGACGCCGTCTCGCGCGAACGGCTGCGTGCCGGCACCAGGAGCCTGCGCGTCACCGCCAGCATCGGCGCCACGCAGCTCGGTGACGTGGTGCGCGAGCCGCAGGCGGTGATCGATGCCTGTGCCATGGCCGTGACCCAGGCCAAGGCCGCCGGCGGCAACACCGTGCGTGTGGCGGGTTGGGAGGAGTTCGACGAGGCGGGGGCCGCTGCGGTGGCGGCCGCGTTGGTGGATTGACCGGCCTGCGGTCCTTCTGCGTCCAGGCCGCGACTCGGCCCCCTCACTGCCTGGCCCCCTCCACCACGCGCCGCGCCAGCCCCACCGCATAGGGCGCAGCACGCGCCGCGAGCAGCGGGTCGGCCGAAGGCTCGACGCCCTTGGGCAGCACCGTCGGGTTGTAGGTGATGGCCACGCAATCACCGCCGGCGTCGGGGGCCACGGAGCGGATGCTCAGGCGCCCCATGTTCACCTTGCGGCGGTCTTCGGGCAGCGGCACCACGGCGCTGTCGATGCGGTCCCCCGCTTGCGCCAGCTGGAGCTGGAAGTCGAAAGCCACCGCGCCATTGGCCACGCGCGCGCGCAGCTCATCGAACAGGAAGTTCGCGCCCTTGGCTTTGGCTTCCTCGTCGGTCAGGCCCTGGGTGCCGCCCACGGGTTCGAAGACCCACTTGCCGAACTGGCGCTCGCCCTTGGCGTTGACGAAGGCGAACCCGTGCACGCCCCAGTAGGGGATGCTGCCGAAGCTGGCCGGCACCGGCTGGCTGGCGAAGTAGCGGCCTTGCAGCAGCACCTCGGGGTTGGCATCGGCGAAGGCCTTGACCTTGGCCGGATCGGCCGCCTTGGTGGCCGGATCCGGCTGCAGCGACTGCAGCCGGCCGAAGAACTGCTCGGGCGTGGCGGCGCCGAACACCGGGGCCGAGATGTTGCCCATCTGCCAGCGTTCGCCGTCGGGCAGGTTGAACTGCAGCGCCATGTTGCGCTGGCTGCGGGCGTTGTCGGGTGCCTTGGGGTTGGCGCCGCCGACCGAGAAGCGCACGATCACCGGCACCGGTTTGCCGCTGAAGGCCGATGCCACCGACAGCGCGCGGCCTTCGGCGCTGCCCACGAATTCGCCGACGGCGCACACGCCCTTGGCACCGGAACGGCGAAAGCCTTCGAACTTGCCGAACGTGGCCTCGAACTGGTCGAGGAAGCGGGCAGGTTCCACTTGTGCCGAGGCCGGCCAGGCCGTCAACAGAGCACAGGCGGCCAGCGTGGTCGCGGACAGGGAAGCATGGCGAAAGCGGAACATCGGAACTCCTGCGGTGGGTTGAGCGGACCACCCGGCGCTGCAGTGGCCGGGTGCCGTGAGGGGGTCGCCGGCGGCAGGGTCCTTCTTACGCCCGGCCCGACAATCCCTGCCATGGATGCCTACGACCAGTTCCTGCGCGCCTACCCCTCTTACGCGTCCACCTGCGGGCTGGATGCACTGCGCGCCAGCGAATACGCCCGCATCGATGCGACAGGGCAGATCTACCTCGACTACACCGGGGGCGGCCTCTACGCGGCCAGCCAGGTGCGCGAGCACGCGGCGCTGCTGGCCGACCAGGTGCTGGGCAACCCGCATTCGGTGAACCCCAGTTCCAGCGCGATGACCGTGCATGTGGAACGCGCCCGTGCCGCGGTGCTGGCCTGGTTCAACGGCACGGGCCGCTACACGGCCATCTTCACCAACAACGCCTCGGCTGCGCTCAAGCTGGTGGGCGAGTCCTACCCCTTTGCGCCGGGTGGCCGGCTGCTGATGACGGCCGACAACCACAACTCGGTCAACGGCATGCGCGAGTTCGCCAGCGCCAAGGGCGCCCAGGTGGACTACGCCCCGCTGACGCGCCCGGCGCTGCGGCTGGACCTGCAGGCCCTCGACGCCCTGCTGGCCGGCGGCGAGGGCGGTGGCGAGCCCGGCACCCGCGTGCCGCGCCTGCTGGCCTACCCGGCGCAATCCAACTTCAGCGGTGTGAAGCATCCCCTGGAGCTGATCGCCCAGGCGCAGGCCCGCGGCTGGCACGTGTTGCTGGATGCGGCCGCTTCGTGCCCACCAACCGGCTGGACCTGCAGGCGCACGGCCCGGACTTCGTGGTGATGTCGTTCTACAAGATGTTCGGTTATCCCACCGGCGTGGGTTGCCTGCTGGTCCGCAACGACACGCTGCCTTGCCTGCGCCGCCCCTGGTTCGGCGGCGGCACGGTGAACTTCGCCACCGTGCTGGGGCGTCTGCACGTGCTGTCGGCGGGTGAAGCCGGCTTCGAGGACGGCACGCTCAACTACCTGGGCATCCCGGCGGTGGAAATCGGCCTGCAGCACCTGCAGCGCATCGGGCTGCAGACCATCCAGACCCGCGTGCTGTGCCTCACCGACTGGCTGCTCAAGCAGCTGCTGGCGCTGCGCCACGGCAACGGCCGGCCGATGGTCCGCCTGTACGGCCCTGCCGACACGCAGCAGCGCGGCGGCACCGTGGCGCTGAACTTCTACGACCCCGAAGGCCGGCTGGTGGACTACCGGCGCGTGGAAGAACTCGCCGCGCAGCGGCGCATCTCGCTGCGCACAGGCTGTTTCTGCAACCCAGGTGCCGGTGAGACCGCCGAGGGCCTGGTCGAAGAGGACCTGCGCGCCGGGGTGCGCGCCGCCGGCACCGAGATCAGCCTGCCGCGCTTCCTGCAGTTCCTGCAGCAGCAGGCCGGCCAAGGTGGCGGCAAGAGCGCAGGCGCCATCCGGGTGTCGATGGGGCTGGCCAGCAACTTTGCCGATGTGGCCGCCTTCGTCGACTTTGCAAGCGGGTTCCGCGATCAGACGGCACTGAGCATCGGCAGCGTGTCCTTCGACATCGAGTCCTGCCGGGTGGTGCGCGACGGGGGCTGAATGCCGATGACGCGGCAGCTTCCCAGTCCAGGATCACCTTGCCCGACTGGCCGGACAGCATCGCAGCGAAACGATGTTTCGCCATGCCGCAGCTGAAAGAACGGCCAGAGATCGTGCCCCTTTTCGTTCAAGTGCCCGGCGTTGACCGCCGATAAGCTGGGCCATTGGAGCGCATCCTGCGCACCAGGATCTGTCCGTTCGACAAGGAGCACCGATGAACATCTCACGACTGAACCGCCGGCAGACAGCCTGCCTTCTCGCGGGAGCGGCCCTCTTGTGCGCAGGCCAGGGCTTCGCGGCATCGGAACAACAGTTGGCCATCGCGATGACCGAAAAGGCCGCGGCGGCACTCAAGGCGCAGGGCAAGGCCAAGCTCATCGAGCGGGTCAACGCCAAGGATCCGGAGTTCGCCGCCGGCGAGATCTATGCGATGGTGCTGCAGGCCAGCGATGGCGTCATGCTGGCCCATCCCATCAATCCCAAGCTGATCGGCAAGGCCATGCTGGACGTGCCCGACCCCGACGGCAAGCTGTTTCGCAAGGAACGGCTGGAGCTGGGCAACGGCAAGGGCAAAGGCTGGGTGGATTACAAATACAAGAACCCGGTGTCCAACAAGATCGAAGCGAAGACCGCTTACGTGCTGAAGGTGGACGACGTGATCATCAGCGTCGGTGTGTACAAGGATTGAACACACGCCTGAGGGCGCATGGCCTGGCGCGGCCAGCCGAGGAGACACCGTGAAAGGCTTACTCAACCGAACCAGCATCGGCGTCAAGCTCTGGCTGGCACCCGGCATCACCGTGTTGATGCTCCTGCTGGTCGCTGCGCTGGGCCTGCTGTCCATGCAGCGGCAGCAGGGCGTCGTCAGCAACCTGGTGGAGGTGCGCAACCCAAACCTGATGGTGGCCATCGCGGTCGAGCAGCACATCAAGCGCATCCACGCCCAGAGCTACCAGTTGCTGGCCTGGGGCACCGCCAGCTATTCGGCCGAGCAGGTGCAGCGCCTGGCGACCGAGATCGATGCTTCGCTGAACCCGGCAATCGAACTGGCCAGTGCGATGGACAAGTTGCCAGGGCTGTCGGCCGAGGAGGCCAGTGCCATCCAGCGACTGCAGGCGGCCGTGCAGGCCTTCACCAAGGACATCCGGCAGGTGCTGGAGATGTCGGACACCGACCAGTCCGTGGCCACCACGATGATGATCAAGAGCGAGGCCACCTTCGCCAGGATGAATGCCGAGCTGGACGCCATCCGTCTGGTGCAGACGCAGTCGATGAACGAAGCCTCCGTCGCGGCCACCACGGCATTCCGTCAGATCGCCGGCCTGAGCGCGGCGGTGGTCACCGGCTGCCTGCTGCTGGCCGGGGCGATCACCTGGCTGGTGCGGCAGTCGATCATCCTGTCCGTGCAGCGCATCCGCGACGCCGCTTCTCGGCTCAAGGACAAGGACCTGTCGCCACAACCGCCCGTGCAGGGCAGCGATGAAATCGCGCTCACGGCGCGGGCGCTGGTGGACACGGTGGAGACCTTGCGCACGACCATCGAGTCGATCGGCCAGGGCACGACGCAGATCGACACGGCCATCGACGAAATCGCCAAGGGCAACGAGGACTTTTCGACACGTACCGAGCGGGCCGCCGCCACGCTGCAAGCCGCCTCCGCGGCCATGTCCGATCTGACGGTCAAGGTCAACCACAGTGCCCACCGTGCCGGCGACTCGGCCCGCATCGCGGGCGAGTCGCGCCAGGAGGCCGAGCAGGGCGGCCAGGCCGTCAGCGACGTGGTCAAGGTGATGGGCGAGATCACCACGGCGGCCAAGCAGATCCAGGACATCACCGGGGTGATCGACAGCATCGCCTTCCAGACCAACATCCTGGCGCTCAACGCGGCGGTGGAGTCGGCGCGCGCCGGCGAACACGGGCGCGGCTTTGCCGTGGTGGCTGCCGAAGTGCGCGCCTTGTCGCAGCGCAGCGCCGCGGCGGCGGCGGAGATCAAGCAGCTGATCGGCAACTCGGTGCAGCGCGTGGAATCCGGCGCCCATCGTGTGGGCGAAGCGGGCGAAGCGATGGACCGCATCATCGCGCGGGCCCGTCAGATGTCGGACATCGTCGCGCAGATCGCCGCCGATTCGGGCGAGCAGAGCCGCACCGTGGAAACCGTGGCCCGCTCGATCACGGAACTGGAGACCGCCACGCAACAGAACGCAGCCCTGGTGGAACAGGCTGCTGCTGCCGCTGGCGCGGTGCGCAACGAGTCTCAGGCGCTGGTGACTGCGGTGGGGGCTTTCCGGCTGGGTTGATGGCGGCCGCCAGCCTGGTCAGGCGGGCGTAGACGCCCTTGGCCTGCTGGGCCGCATGAGGTTGCATGAGCAAGTGCGGTGCGCTGAACCAGGTCCAGGCGCACCGATGCAGCTGACCCCGGCACGCCGCCAGGTGGCGGTGGCCTGGTGCGAGATCGCCAAGGCGCTTGCATCGTCCGACGAACCGGCCGACCGGCGGTTGGGCAAGTCGGTCGTCAAACTTGCCTGTAGCTGTGGGCTACCGGGCGTGCGGTTCAAGCCGAACGATAAGCAGCCGCGGCGGGAACTGCCGGGGTTGGAATGCATGCCTGTTCAGAAGGCGTGACCCGAACCGGGGTGGGAGCGTTGAGTCATTCGAGGGGGAAAAAACCGCCGATCCGCATCCTCGCCGCCGGACGGGCTCGGGGGGCAGCCGGCCCTGATCCACAGCGTGTTGGTGATGGTCGCCGCGTGAAGGCTACGCTTTCGCCGGGCTTTGCCTGCCCTTGACCCATCGACCGTCGCACCCGGTTCGATGGACCTTCTGTCGTACCGTGGGCCCGGAAAGGCGAAGCGGGGCCTACGGGTCCAGCGATGTCTTGAGGTCGGCCACGGTGGCCATGAGGGTCATCGGGTCGAGCGGCGACTCAGTCATGCCCTGGCCCAGGTAGAAGGCCTTGGCATCTTCAGAGATGGCGTGAACCAGCAACCCGCGGATGCCGATGCTGTCCGCCGCTGACAGTACGCGAAGCGCAGCGTCGCGAAACAGGGAGCGGCCCAGTCCCTGGCCCTGGAAGGCGGCATCGACCGCCAGGCGCCCAAGCACCGCCACGGGAACGGGATCAGGCATGTTGCGCCGAAAGCGGCCGCTTGCCGCGTCGGGTGCGACAGCGCTTGCAGCCAGAGCGTAGTAACCGGCAATGCGCTCGTCGTCGCAGACCACGAAGGTGCGCGACGCACCGCTGGCCTGGTTGTGCAAGGCGCGACGCTGCAACCAGTCGTCGAGCGAAGGCACGCCGCTGTCGAAGCGGCTGGTGTCGTGGGTCGCCGTCAGCAGTACGGGTGCATGCAGCATGAAGCGACGGGTGTCAGCTTTCGCGCCATGCCGGCGGTGCCTTCATCGTGCGGCGCAGGCGTGCATTCGGTTTGGCCGGCGCATCCAGCAGGGCCAGGAACTTCTCGAAGTTGGCCGGGCTGGTCAGCAGCAGCACGCGATCGAGCAGGGCCTCTTCGGCAGCCTTGCGCGCTGCACCGAGGATGAAGTCGGTGCGGGTCTTGCCGCTGGAACGCGCCGCGCGGTCAATGAGGTTGCGTTCTGCCGCAGGGATGCGGATGTTGAGCGTTTCCCGGGTGGGGGGTTTGGTGGCCGTGGCGGCTGACTTCATGTGCGTCGACTCCTGGGAAGCAACGCAATTCTATCGGAGCGTAATGCCAGTGTCATTACATGGCCGTCACGACACATGTCGAGTCTTGGGCGGGCTTCAGGCTGTGGCGTTCGCTGGCTGGACGTACCCGACCCCGACGGCAAGCTCTTCTGCAAGGAACGTGTCGAACTGGCCGGCGGCAAGCTTTGGCTTGCGCCCGGGTTCACCATCCTGATGCTGCTGCTGCTTCTGGTGACTGCGGTGGGGGCTTTCCGGCTGGGTTGATGGCGGCCGCCAGCCTGGT
>DAORNK010000207.1:0-7959 GCA_035440985.1 Rubrivivax sp.
GTCCGTTTCCGGACACCCCGTTGCGCCAGCGGGCACCGCGATGCGCCCGTCGCGCGCCATGTCGCACGCAAGTCCTTGATCTGTCGTGCCCGGCGCGGTGGCACGGGCCTTGCGCATCAAGCCTTGACCCCGCCATGGACCAGCCCCTCAGCCCCCAAGCCCTGCGCCGCCGCCGCACCCGCGCCCTGCTGCTCGGCGCCCTGGCCATGGCCGTGCTGGCCGGCGCGGCCTGGGGTCTGAATCGCCAGATCCGCCCCAGTGTCGCCTTGTCCGAGGTCCTGGTGGCCGAGGTGCAGCGGGGCGCCATCGACCACACCGTCAACGCCACGGGCCTGGTCATCCCCAGCAAGGAAGAGCAGGTCACGAGCCCGGTGGCCACGCGCGTGGCGCGTGTACACGCCAAGGCCGGCCAGACCGTGGCCGCGGGCGAGCGGCTGCTGACGCTGGACAACCAGCAGGTGCAGCTGGCCATCGAGGCCCTGCGTGAACAGATCGGCCAGCAGGACCACAAGCTCGCCGTGCTCCAACTGGATCTGGAACAGAAGCTCAAGCAGATCACCAGCAGCATCGAGCTGCTGGAGCTGGACCTGAAAAGCGCCCAGGCGCGCTGGGGCCGCTACCAGGAGTTCAAGGACAGCGGCACCATCTCCAAGAACGAATTGCTCACCGCCGAGCTGGCCGTGCAGCGGGCCGAGATCCAGTTGCGCCAGCAGCGCGAACAAATCGACGACGCGCGGCGCAGCACCCGGAGCCTGGCCGACGCCAACCGGCTGCAGAAATCCATCCTGCACAAGCAGCTCGACCAGCAGGCGGCCCTGCTGGCGCAGACCGAGGTACGCGCGCCGTTCGCCGGCGTGCTGACCTGGCTGTTGGCCGACGAGGGTGCCAGCGTCACGGCCGGCCAGCTGGTGGCACGCGTCAGCGGCCTGCAGCACTTCGGCGTGGAGGCCTCGCTGTCGGACCTGCATGCACGCGCCCTGGCCCCCGGGCAGGCCGCACGCGTGGAGCATGCTGGACAGGTGCTGGCCGGCGTGGTGCAGACCGTGCTGCCCGAGATCCAGAACGGCAGCGTCAAGCTGCTGCTGAAGCTGCAGCAGCCCGACCATCCGCTGCTGCGCCACAAGCTGCGCGTGGACGTGGCCATCGTCACCGAGCAGCGCGCCGATACCCTGGTCGCGACCCTGGGCCCGGCCTTCAACGGGCGCGGCCGGCAGGGTGTGTTCGTGCTGCGCGGCGACGAGGCGTGGCGCACGCTGCTGGACATCGGCGTGAGCGATGGCCAGCGGGTCGAGATCATCGCCGGCGCGCAGCCGGGCGACCGGCTCATCGTCTCGGACCTCAGCCGCTTCAAGGATCTCGACCGCCTGCGCCTCACCCCCTGAAACTTGGAGCGTGTAGCACCCATGATCACACTGGACCAGGTCAGCAAGACCTACACCACCGACCGCGTGCAGACCCTGGCACTCAAGGGCGTGTCGCTGCACGTCGCCGCGGGCGAGTTCATCTGCATCATGGGTCCCAGCGGCTGCGGCAAGAGCACCCTGCTCAACCTGATCGGCCTGCTGGACGAGCCCGGCGCCGGCCAGATCCTGCTCGACGGCGTGGCGCTCAAGAGCTACCGCGACACCGACGTGGCGCCGCTGCGCAACCGCAGCTTCGGCTTCATCTTCCAGAGCTTCCACCTCATCAACGACCTGCGCGTCATCGACAACGTCGAGCTGCCGCTGCTGTACCGCAAGCTCAAGCCCGGCGAGCGGCGGCACCTGGCGCGCGCCGCGCTGGAGCGCGTGGGCCTGGCGGCGCGCATGGACCACTACCCCAACCAGCTCTCGGGCGGCCAGCAGCAGCGCGTGGCCATCGCGCGGGCCATCGTCGGCCAGCCGCGCGTGGTGCTGGCCGACGAACCCACGGGCAATCTGGACAGCAAGATGGGCGGCGAGATCATGGACCTGCTGCTGCAGCTCAACGCCGCCGGCACGACGCTGGTGATGGTCACGCACGATGAACAGGAAGCGCGCCGCGCCCACCGCATCGTGCGCCTGTTCGACGGCCAGCTCGTGCAGTAGGCGACCGGCGATGTTCAGGAACTACCTGCTCACGGCCTGGAAGGTCTATGCGCGGCGCAAGCTGTACACGGCCATCAACCTGGCCTGCATCGTGCTGACCCTGGTGGTGCTGACGGTGATCGCGGCGCTGGCCGAGAACGCCCTGCGCCCCAGCGGCGTCGAAGGCCGCAGCGACCGCTTCCTCCAGGTCTGGCGCGTGCAGACCGAACACCCCGGCGAGGGCTGGGTGTCCGGCAGTTCGCCGGGCTACAAGCTGATCCAGACCCAGCTCAGGCCCCTGGCCTCGGTGCGCGTGCTGGCCACCGTGGGCGACGCCGAACCGGTGTCGGTGTACCACCAGGAGCAGGTGTACAAGCGCACGCTGCGCCAGGTGGATGCGGCCTACTGGCAGGTGCTGGACTTCCGGCTGCTGGCCGGCCGGCTCACGCAGCCCGCAGACGACGACCAGGGCCGCGCCGTGGTGGTGGTCAACCAGAGCACGGCGCACCAGCTCTTTGGCGAAGGCCGGGCGCTGGGCCACAGGATCGACATCGGCGGGCGCGGGTTCGAGATCATCGGCGTGGTGGCCGATGAACTGCACATCAACGCCTATGCCGACCTGTGGGTGCCCATCGCCAGCCAGCTGAGCAGCGACTACCGCCACCAGCTGACGGGGCGCTTCAACGCGCTGCTGATGGCCGACAGCCCGGCCGGCCTGCCCGCGGTGCGCGCCGATGTCGAGCGCGCGGCACGCGCCTTCCGCCACGACGATCACCGCGAGGGCAGCGTCACGCACTTCTGGGCGGACAGCAAGCTGGACATGCTGGCCCGCGCGCTGACCGGCAATCACAGCCGCGCCGATTCGGGCGCCGGCAGCGTGCTGGCAGTGGCCGCCGGCCTGGCCCTGCTCTTCATGCTGCTGCCGGCGCTGAACCTGGTCAACCTGAACATGGGCCGCATCCTCGAACGCAGCACCGAGATCGGCGTGCGCCGGGCATTCGGCGCCACGCGCGGCCAACTGGTCGCGCAACTGATGCTGGAGAACCTGCTGCTGTGCCTGGCCGGCGGGGCCATCGCGCTGGCGGGCTCGGCCCTGGTGCTGGCCTGGCTGGAGGCGTCGGGCCTGGTGCCGTACCTGCGCGTGCACCTGAACCTGGCGGTGTTCGGCTGGGGCCTCCTGCTGAGCCTGGTGTTCGGCCTGCTCTCGGGCGCCGTTCCCGCCTGGCGCATGTCGGGCATGCAACCCGTATCGGCCTTGAAAGGATCCGCCTGATGGGACGCCACCTGTTGCGCCTGATCTGGAAGCGCAAGACGCGCCACCTGCTGCTGACCCTGGAGCTGGCACTGGCCTTCGCCCTGATCTTTCCGCTGGCCGCCTTCACCGCGCGCGGCCTGCAGTTGATGCGTCTGCCGCTGGGCTTTGATATCGAGGCGGTGTGGGCCGTGCAGTTGCAACCGGGCGACCCGGCCGAAGCGCGCCGCGACACTGAACTGCTCGATCGCTTCAAGCGCGAGATCCAGGCCCTGCCTCAGGTGCAGCAGGCCGCGCTGATCAGCTACGCGCCTTACACCGATTCGGAGTTCCGCACCCAGTTTGCGCGGCCTGGTGAACGGGGCCTGGTCACGAGCCAGGTGCTCACCGCCAGCGATGAACTCTTCGAGACCCTGGGCCTGGCCCTGCTGCAGGGGCGGGGCTTCGGGCGGGCCGATGCCGGCGGCGGCGACACGCCCGTGGTCGTCAACCAGGCGATGGCCACCGAGCTCGCCCCCACGGGGTCGGCCGTGGGCCTGCGTTTCAGCGCCGGCGAGCCCGGCCCCGAGGGGCTGCGCTGGTTCCGCGTGACCGGCGTCGTGGAAGCCTACCGCGACCGTGGTGAGCTGATGTCACCCGCGCCCTTCATCCTGATGCGTCACGCCGGCCAGGCCGGCGGCGATCCGCCGCTGCAGCTGGTGCTGCGCCTCAAACCCGGCACGCCGCGTGGCTTCGAGGCCGTGCTCAACCAGCGCGTGCGGCAGATTCGCGGCGACTGGAGCTACACCATCACGCCGCTGGCCGAGCTGCGGGCGCAGAAGCTGCGGGCCGTGGCCATCATGTGGACAGCCCTGGCGGTGCCGGCGGCCTTCGTGCTGCTGATGGTGGCCTTCGGCCTGTTCGGCGTGCTGTGGCAGAGCGTGGCGCTGCGCACGCAGGAGATCGGCCTGCGCCGCGCCGTCGGGGCCAGCGCCGGGCAGGTCTACCGCCAGATCGTGGCCGAGCAACTGCTGCTGGGCAGTCTGGCAATGGCCCTGGCCCTGGCTCTGCTTATCCAGATCCCGCTCACGGGCCTGTGGAGCGCGGACCTGAACTGGAGCGTGTTCGCCGCAGCAGCGCTGGCTTCGGCAGGGGCGATCTACGCGATCTCGCTGCTGTGCGCCCTGCTGCCGGCCTGGCAGGCCAGCCGCGTGGCCCCCGCGGCGGCGCTGCGCGGGGAGTGATCGATCGCAGAATGGCGCCTTCCAGGACCAAGCCGCTGGCGCCTTGCCCCGGCACTGCCCACATGCCCCGCCTGCTGATCGTCGACGACGACGAGGCTGTTTGCGCCTCGCTGGCCTTGTTGCTCAAGCAGCAGGGCATGCACACGCGCGCCTGTACCGAACCGGCGCAGGCCCTGGCGGTGCTGGCGCAGGAGCACTTTGATCTCGTCCTGCAAGACATGAATTTTTCCGCGCAGACGCATGGCGAGGAAGGCCTGGCCTTGCTGGCGGACATCCGGCGCGCGCAGCCGAACCTGCCGGTGCTGCTGATGACGGCCTGGGGTTCGATCGAACTCGCGGTGCGCGGCGTCAAGGCCGGTGCGGCCCACTTCTTCTCCAAGCCCTGGGACAACGCCCAGCTGGTTGATCTGGTCCGCACCACGCTGGACCTGGCCGCCACGCCGGCCGCTGCGTCGCCCTCGCGCGCGGACCTGGCGGCCACGCACGATTTCGCCGCCATCGTCGGTGAACACCCCAAGCTGCTGCGGGTGTTGGCCACGGTGGCCCAGGTGGCGCGCACGCGTGCGCCGGTGCTGATCCTGGGCGAGAGCGGCACCGGCAAGGAACTGATCGCCGACGCCATCCACCGCAACAGCGAACGCTGCAAAGCGCCGCTGCTCAAGATCAACATGGGTGCGATCACCCCGAGCCTGTTCGAAAGCGAGATGTTCGGCCACGTGAAGGGCGCCTTCACCGATGCCCGCACGGCGCGCCTGGGCCACTTCGCGGCGGCCCACGGCGGCACGCTGTTCCTGGACGAGATCGGCGAGCTCCACCGCGCCGATCAGGCCAAGCTGCTGCGCGTGCTGCAGGACCAGAGCTTCCAGCCCGTGGGCGCCAGCCGCACCGAGCGCGTGGACGTGCGCGTGGTTTCGGCCACCAACCGCGAGCTGGCCGAGCTGGTGGCCGCGGGCGGGTTTCGCGAAGACCTGTTCTACCGGCTGAACCTCATCACCCTGCGCCTGCCGAGCCTGCGCGAGCGCCGCAGCGACATCCCGCTGCTGGCCCGGGCCATCACCGCGCAGGTGGCGCGCAACTACGGCCTGGGCGCGGTCACCCTCACCCCGGCCGCCTTGCAGTGGCTGGCGGCGCAGCCCTGGCCCGGCAATGTGCGACAACTGGGCCAGACCCTGGAGCGCACCCTGCTGCTGGCCGGCACGGCACAGATTGGCAAGGAGGAACTGGCGGCTGCCGACGCGGCCGATGGCAGCGCCACCCAGACGCCACCGGGCATGGACGGCCTGACGCTGGACCAGATGGAGCGGCTGATGGTGGGCCGCGCGATGGAACAGCACGGCGGCAATGTCTCGCAGGCCGCGCGCGCCCTGGGCCTGAGCCGCACCGCCCTCTATCGTCGCCTGCAGCGCCATGGCCTGGATGGTGACGTGGCGGGCGACGACGAAGGCGATTCATGAGCGCGCCGGGCGGTTCTGCAGGCGACGGGCGGATGGCCCAGCCTCAAGGCAGCCCATGACCACCCCACGCTGGCTGCTGCTGTATGGCGCGGCCCTGCATGGGGCGATCCTGGCGCTGGCCTGGCCGCTGGTCGCCCAGTCGCCCTGGCTCTTCGTCGCCATCGAGGCCTTGCTCGTGGCCAGCCTGGCCTTGGGCTGGTGGCTGCTGCGCCGCGCGCTGGCGCCAGTACGCACGGCGCGGCAATTCCGCGAACTGCTGCAAGACCGGCACTACGCGGCGCGCCTGGTGCCGGGTCCGGGGCGCGAAGTGGATGAACTGGTGGACCTGTTTAACGGCCTGCTGCAGGCCTTGCACGACGAACGCCTGAAGCTCGGCGAGCAGCGCGGCTTTCTGGAACGCCTGCTCGAGGCCACGCCCAGCGCGGTGGTGGTGTTCGACTTCCAGGGCCGGGTGAGCCTGCGCAACGCCAGCGCGCTGGCCCTGCTGGGCGACGGCCTGCCCGAGGTGGCCGCAGGCGGCCTGTGGCCGCAGCTGCAGGCCGTGCCGGTGGATGAAGCGCGCCTGCTGGCCGATGCCACCGGACGGCGCTTCCGTGCCCGCCGCGGGCGCTTCTTCGACCGCGGCTTCGCGCGCGAATTCCTGCTCGTGGAGGAACTCACGCGCGAGCTGGAGGGTCTGGAACGCGCCACCTACGAGAAGCTGATCCGCGTGCTGGCCCACGAAGTCAACAACACCGTGGCGGCCACGGGCTCGGTGCTGGGTTCGCTCACCCACTACAGCGCGCAGCTGGCCGCCGCCGACCAGGTGGACTTCAGCACCGCGGTGCGCGCGGTGCGCCAGCGCAATGCCAGCCTGGGCGACTTCATCGAACGCTTCACGCGCGTGGCCAAGATGCCCGATCCGGTGCGGCACCCGACCCTGGCCGCGCCCTTGCTGGACAGCACCTCGCGCCTGTACGCCCAGGCCTGTGCGGCGCAGGGCATCGATCTGGTGTGGGTGCAGCGCGATGCAGACTGCCTCGTGGACGTTGACCGCCCGCTGATGGAGCAGGCCCTGGTCAACATCCTGAAGAACGCCGTCGAAGCCGCCCAGGCCACGCTGGCCGAACGCCCCGGCACGCGCGGCCGCATCGAACTGGCGGTGACCCGCGAGCCGCAGGCCGTGCGCCTGTCGGTGGCCGATTCCGGCAACCGGCTGGCCGATGCGCCGCCGGACCAGCTCTTCTCACCCTTCTTCAGCACCAAGAAGGGTGGCCAGGGCGTGGGCCTGCTCTTCGTGCGCGAAGTGCTGCAGCGCCACGGCCTGGCCTACCGGCTGGCGGCCACCGGCCAGGGGCAGACGCGCTTTGACATCTGGTTCCGGCCCGCGGGAGCTGAAGACGGCGCGGCCAGCGCGGGCTCGTGAGTGCTGGGCGCGGCGGCGGATGCTCGGCGGCCGCTGAGACGGCGCTGCGCAACGCCGCCTTCAGCGTCAAGACCTCAACACGGCTGTCGGTGACGCCGGGCGCCGGTCGATGACGCGCAGCGCTTCGCGCTTCGTCAACGGCGAGAGCCGCTCGGCGTACTCGGTGCAGAAGGCGCGCACCTCGTCGGGTGCGGCATAGGCCCGTTCGCGCAGCGCCCAGCCCATGCCCTTGCGGATGAAGAACTCGTCGGCGAAGGCGCCGCCGGCGAGCGATGGCAGCAGCGTGTCATAGAACAGCACCGCGTCGAAACCGCTCTTCAGCGATCGCTGGCAGAGCATCGCCGCGCGGCGCAGCCACATCGAAGGCCCGTTCGCCCAGCGGCGCAGCACGGGCTTCATCACGGCCGGCTCGGCCTGCAGCAGCCGCGCCAGGGCCACGCCGGAGATCTCGTCGCAGAAGTCCCACCAGGCGCCGGTCTCGATCATCTCCTGCAGCGCCGGCAGCAGGGCCGTGTCCAGCCGCCGGCGCAGGCGGGGCAGGCGCAGCAAGTCCAGCGCGGCGTAGCGTGCTTCGCGATGC
>DAORNK010000208.1:0-7948 GCA_035440985.1 Rubrivivax sp.
GGGCAGTGCCCAGCAACGCGATGTGGTGGGCAACCGCCGCTGCCTCGGCGGCCTCCTGTGGCATGGTGGCCAGGCGCTGTTCGAGCAGCGGGGGGAGCCGCAACTCGAACCCCGCCAACGCGCCGTTGGCCCCGATCAGGGGCCGGCGCACGCCAAAGGCCTTGGCTGGCAGCGTATCGGCGCCAGACGGCGGCGGTGCAGGCGCCTGCACCGTCGTGCCCTTGGCCGGGGCCGCCGGCTCACCGCTCCAGAGGCGGGACAACCAGCGCAGCATCAGCGTGCCAAACCGCTGGCGGGCGGCGCATCGGAGGACAAGACCATGCCGCGGATCATACGGACGCCAGCGCCGGCTTCAAGGCAACGGCGGCTCATCGCTTTCACCCAGCAACGCCTGGCCGTCCTCCGGGGCTGGTTCGATGGTGGCCCGGGCCAGCGCCATCCAGGTGCCGAACGCCAGCTTCACGCTCCGGCACGGCGCGGGCCTGGCCACTTCCAGGGCGGCCTCGTCGGCCAGCATCACGCCGAACTCGGCAGGCACTTCATCCGGTTCGGCGATGCCGCGGCGCAAGACATACCAGCACTGGCTGGACAGGCCCAGGTAGGCCGCGGGCTTGCGGGGGCTGCGCAGATCCGACAGCAGGTCGGCGCGGCTCACCTTGACTTCGTGCACGGCCGGTTCCGTGTACGCCTCCACGGTGGTGTTGCGGATGGAGAAGACATCCGGCATCGCCATCGTCCATTGCGTACTCGCCTCGGCCGTCTGCACCGGTACCCGCAGGCTCAATCCGCGCCAGGCCAGCCTGCCGGCGCGCTGCATTTCCTGCGTCACACGCGCCACCAGGCTTTCGTGCTCGTCCAGCGCTCGGCGGTGGCGTGCCCGTTGAAGCGACAGCAGGCGCAGACCGGCATCGGTCAGGCGCAGGGTCTCGCGGCCCTCGGCGTCCCAGTGCCGTTCGATCAGGCCGGCGGCCAGCAGATCCAGCTCGACGCCATCGCGGCAGGGCCAGCCGGCTGATCGCCACAGGTCCTTCAGCCTTCTGCGGTGGCTGGCCGGCAGGGCCTCAGCCGGCATCGCCCCCTTCGACGACCTGTACACCCTTCCAGAAGGCCACGCGGCCCTTGATGCCCGCCGCCGCTTCCTTGGGTTCCGGATAGAACCAGGCCGCATCCGGGTTGGCGTCGCCATTGACAAACAGCGTGTGGTAGCTGGCCTGCCCCTTCCAGGAGCACATGGTCTTGGTATTGCTGGGCAGAAGGTACTCACTCTTGACGGACTCGGCCGGGAAGTAGTGATTGCCTTCCACCACCACGGTGTCGCTGCTCTCGGCCACGACGGTGCCTTTCCAGATGGCTTTCATTTGCCGAATCTCCGCTTGCGACCTGCGCGATGCGCCAGCGTATCACTGCTGCCGCCAGGTCAGGCATCAGGCCTGTGGCTGCCAGCCGGACAGGTGCAGGTCCAGCCAGCTGGACAGGGGCAGCAGTTCAGCCAACTCAGCCAGGCTGGTGTGCTCGCGCACCACCAGGCCGCGCTGGAGCTCGTGGCTGGAATCGAACCAGCCACAGGCCCGAACGGCATCCTCGGGCGGATTCGCGGGCGGTGCGTCAGGGGTCGCGGGCGCAGCGCGCTGGAACAGCTTGAACATCTCGGGCCTCCTTGGGTGCAAGGCCCGGATGCTGCGCAAGGCGGCAGGTGCGCACCATCGCCCGGCGGGGCGGAAAACGCATCGCTCGAGAGGGCCCTCCGTAGGGGCCCCCGGGCGGGGGAGCGACGTCGTCAGCCGAAGGGCCGCACCCCGATCCAGGCGGCATGGGCCCAGAAGGCAAAACCAGCCCAGGCGGCCAGCCCCACCGCCACGACGACCATCGTCGGGCCCGTGCGACCGGGTGGGTACACGGTGTTGGCGAGTCGGTCACGCTGGCGTGCGGCACGGAAGCTCAGCGCCGCCCAGACCAGGAAGCTGCCGAAAAGCAGCAGGTCGGCCACGGTGTTGTTGGCCAGCAGGTGGGCGGCGGCCCAGACCTTCACCGCGATCACCATCGGGTGGTGCAGGCGCGCCTTGATCGCGTTGCCGGGCACGTAGGCCGCGACCAGCAGGACGAAGGCCGGCAGCGTGAGCAGCGCCGCCAGATGGCGCGTCCACACAGGGCTGGCCCACAGGGCCACGGGCTGCTGGCGCGCGGCGCCATAGCCCCAGACGATGAGTGCGAATCCGACGATGGAGAGTACGGAGTAGAGGCCCTTGAAGGCGTTCTCGCCCAGGCGCTGCCGCAGGCTGGTGCGCCAGCTCTCGGCAAAGACGCGCAGCGAGTGCACACCCAGGAACAGCAGCAGGCCCAGTACCAGCATCGTCATCGCGAACTCCGTCGTCGGCAGCAGGCGATTGTGGCGCCGCGTGCCAGCCCCATCCACGGCGGTCCCGCGAAGGCCGTACAGGCGGTGGGTCGGCCACAATTCCCGGTGATCCGTTAACCCCTGGCCCGAACTTTCAGGAAAGAACCCACCATGTCCACCCGCATCCGCCCTGTGCTCAACCTGATGGCCGCCGCGCTGGCCGCCGCCAGCGGCATCGTGCTGGCCCAGCCGGCTGAACCCAAGGTGCTCAATGTCTACAACTGGTCCGACTACATCGCCGAAGACACGATCAAGAACTTCGAGAAGGAAACCGGCATCAAGGTCCGCTACGACAACTACGACAACAACGAGATCCTGCAGGCCAAGCTGATCGCCGGCAAGACCGGCTACGACATCGTGGTGCCCAGCGCGCACTTCGCCAAGACCCAGATCCAGGGCGGGCTGTACCAGAAGCTCGACCGCGCCCAGCTCAGCAACTGGGGCAACCTGGACCCGGCGCTGCTGGAAAAGCTCTCCGGCATCGATCCCGGCAACGAGCACCTGGTGACCTGGCTCTGGGGCTATGTCACGGTAGGCATCAACACCGGCAAGGTCAAGGCGGCGCTGGGCGCCACGCCCATGCCGGCCAACCCCTGGGACCTGATCTTCAAGCCCGAGTACGCCAGCAAGCTCAAGGGCTGCGGCATCAACCTGCTCGACTCGGCTTCCGAGGTGATGCCGGTGGCGATGATCCAGGCCGGCAAGGAGCCCTACAGCAAGGTGGCCAAGGACTACGACGCGGCACGCGACCTGCTCAAGGTCGCGCGGCCCTTCGTCACGCGGTTCTCGTCATCCGGCTACATCAACGATCTGGCCGCCGGCCAGCTGTGCGTGGTGATGGGCTATTCGGGCGACATCAACATCGCGCGCCAGCGCGCCATCGACAGCAAGAGCGGGCACGACATCCAGGCGCTGGTCCCGCCGGCCGGTGCGACGCTGTTCTTCGACACGATGGCCATCCCCAAGGACGCCAAGAACGTGAAGAACGCGCACCTATTCATCAACTACATCCTGCGCCCCGAGGTGCACGCAGGCTTGTCGAACAAGGTCTTCTACGCCAACCCGAATGCCGCGTCGAAGAAGTTCGTGGTCAAGACGGTGGCCGAGAACCCGACCATTTTCCTGTCCGCGGCCGACATCAAGAAGCTGACCACGCCCGATGCCGTGCCGCAGGAGATCCGGCGTGTGCAGACGCGGATCTTCACCAGCTTCAAGGCCAACGCCAAATAGACCGGGCCCGCCCGCGGCGGGCCCGTGGGGCGGTCATCCGGCCTTGTGCCAGATGACCGTCTTGCGCAGGCTCACCCAGTGGTCGTAGTTCTTGGCGAACAGGTCCTCGATGCGATTGCGCTTGACCTTGAACGTGGGCGTGATCAGGTCGTTGTCCACCGTCCAGGCCTCGGCCGTGACCACCAGGCAGTCCAGCTGCTCGTGCGGATCCAGCGACTCGTTGATGGCCTTCACGTGGGCCGTCAACGAGGCTTCCAGTTCACCACGCGCGGCAGGGTCGGCGGCTTGGCGGATGGCGTCCGGATTGAGCATGGCCAGCGCCAGCGGCTGCCCCAGGTTGGCGCCGGTCACGCAGCAGGCCTCGATGGCGCCATGCATGACGATCTTGTCCTCGATCGGCGCCGGGGCCACGTACTTGCCCTTGCTCGTCTTGAACAGGTCCTTCACGCGGCCGGTGATCTTGAGGTTGCCCTGGGCGTCCAGCCCGCCCTTGTCGCCCGTGCGCAGAAAGCCGTCGTCGGTGAATGACGCGCGGGACATCTCCGGCTCCTTGTAGTAGCCGAGCATGTTCCACGGGGCCTTGATCTGGATTTCGCTGGTCACCGGGTCCAGACGGCAGATCACATCGTCGTAGGGGCGGCCCACCGTGCCGAAGGCGCTTGCATCACCCGTCGTGATGTGGGTGGCGCCGATGTTTTCGGTCATGCCATAGCCTTCGGCCAGGCGCAGGCCCAGGCGGCCATACCACTGCAGCAGGGCCAGCGGCATCGGGGCGGCACCACCGGCGGCGAAGATGCACTCCTGCAGCCCGAGCGCGGTCAGTACCTTCTTGCGCACGATGTTGCCCAGGATGGGAATCTTGAGCAGGCGGTCCAGCTTCTTGGCAGGCATCTTGGCCTGGATGCCCTGCTGGAACTTCACCCACAGGCGCGGCACGCTGAAGAACACGGTGGGGCGGGCGCGCTGCAAGTCGGCGGTGAAGGTCTCCAGGCTCTCGGCAAAGTAGACATGCATGCCGGTGGCCAACTGGCCATGTTCAACGAGCGCGCGCTCGACCACGTGCGACAAGGGCAGGTAGCTCAGCATGCGGCTGTCGCCGCGCAGCGGGATGCGTTTGAGGCCATGCTCGACGGCCAGCGCGAAGTTGCCGAACGTGTGCATCACGCCCTTGGGCGCACCGGTCGTGCCCGACGTGTACATGATGGTCGACATCTCGTCGGCCGGGCGCGTCGGATTGCTCTTCAGCGGCTCGGTCCGGGCCACGATGTCGTCCCACTGCGGATAGCTCTTGCGGGCATCTTCATCGGCCAACGGGTGGCTGATGCAGGGCAGCCCCTTGGGGATGCCAGGCTTCATGCCCTTCCAGCCGTCGAGCTTGCCGACGAACAGCAGCTTGCTTTCGCTGTGCTCGAGGATCTGGCGGATCGTGCCGGCGGCCAGCGTGGGATACAGCGGCACTGAAACGCCTCCGGCCAGCCAGATGGCGTAGTCGGTCATCATCCAGTGCGCCGTGTTCTTGGCCAGCATCGCGACCCGGTCGCCGGGCTGGATGCCGGCACTTTGCAGATGGGCGGCCATCCGGCGCGCCTGGTCCACCACCTCGCGCCAGGTGTAGTTGCGCACCTGGCCGCCACCCAGGGGCTGGGTGAAGGCCGTGCGGTCGGGCTGGGTTTTTTCCCAGTGGTACAGGCGCTGCAGCGCCAGGGAATCGGGGGAGGCAACGACGCTCATGGTATGTAGGCCCCTGCTGGGGCAGTCTCTCGGAAGGATTGGTCGAGACTAACCAAGCGGCGCGCACGCGGACAGGGGGCTTTCCACAGTCGCCCCCTTCGGGGGGTGCTGCCGGGGCGTAAAGGGTCCTATTCGCGTCCGTTGGCAGCGGCTTCGGCAAGTTGCTCGTGCAACTGCCGCAACGCGCGAAGCACCAAGGTGGAATCCAGATCCGCCTGGGGCGCCACGAGCTGTGCCGCTTCGTCCAGTTCGGCCGGGTTGGCAGCCAGCGTGTTGACCAGCACCGACAAGGCACAGATCGGGCGCCGCGCCGCCGGCAACTCAGGCAAGGTGCGTGTGGCCAGCGCGACCACATGGTGGCGCACGCTGGCAACGGCGGCGGCACCCAGGCCCCAGCTCTCGCACAGCGCGGCGCCCAGGGCGTCGTGGCTCACGCCAAAGCCCGTGTGTTCCAGCGTGACCAGTTCGCTGTCGTTGGCGGCAGCCCGCAACATGGCGCGGTAGTGGTCGGGGGCATGCCGGAAGAGAACGGCCTTGCCACACTCCTCGAACAGGCCCGCCGAGTGCGCGGCCCAGGCGTCCAGCGCCAGCTTGTTGGCCAGACGCCCCATCAGCAGGCCGCGGCGGGCGGCACGCTGCCACAGCGGCTCCAGTTCCAGCGCGGGTGGAAACGCAGCGCGCAGGCCGAGCTCGAACGTGATGGCGGCCACCTCGCGCATGCCCAGGTAGGTGATGGCCTGTTGCACGCTCTGCACCCGGCCCTTGAGGCCGTACAGGGACGAGTTGACGGCCTTCATGACCGCCGCCGCGAGTGCCATGTCGCCTTCGATCAGCGTCGCAGCGGCCTGCAGATTGATGTCATCGTCGGCCAGCAGCAAGGACAGCTGCACGAGCGCCTGTGGCTGGGCCGGAATGTCGATATCCAGGCTGCGCAGTTCGGGATTCACGGACATGGGTTCCGCCAGATGAAGTGCAAGGGAGTCGGGACCCGATGCTAGGCAAAGCATGGGCACCCCGACGCGCGAAACAGGGGGCCGGTCACCTGCCATAACCGCGCCGCCAAAAGAAAGGCGCCGTCGTGCGGCGCCTTCTTCGGGCGGTTGGCCCTGCCGGGCCCGCCTTGCTCGTAGTGTCTTGCCGCCGGTAGGACGGACTGCTGCTTGTCTCCTCGAACCCCCGTCCGGACAAGCGGCCAGCCCCCTGTGGTGCCGACCCGCCGCCGCGAGAACGCGGACTGTAAGGATGGCCGGGATGCGACTGCCATACGGACTTTCCCGCCGGGCCCGCAGCGGTGCGATCAGCGTCCGATGTGGCTGGCCAGCACCGGGAACAGCTTGATCAGGCCATCGGCCAGTAGTTCCACCGCCATCGCGGCGAGGATCAGACCCATCAGTCGAGTCATCACGTTGATGCCGGTGCGCCCCAGGACGCGGGCGATCCGGCCCGCCGCCGAGAAGGCCACGAAGGTCACGCCGCCGATCACCAGACCATAGCCCATGAGCACCGCCAGTTCCCAGAAGTGGCGGGTCTTCTCGGCATAGATCACCATCGTGGATATGGTGGCCGGCCCGGTCAGCAGGGGAATCGTGAGCGGCACCACTGCGATGCTGGCACCGGCGTCGATCCGCGCATCGCCATCGTTCATATCGCCGGGTTTGCTCTCGGCGGGCTGGGCATTGAGCATGGCCAGCGAACTGATCAACAACAGGGTGCCGCCGCCGACCTGGAACGATGCCAGTGAGATGCCGAAGAACTCGATGACTTTCAATCCAGCCAGCGCACTGGTGGCAATCACCACGAATGCCGTGAAAGAACTGATGCGGATCGTGCGTTGCCGCTCGGCAGGGGACAATGTTTGCGTGAAGTGGATGAAAAAGGGCACCGCGCCGACGGGATTGACTATCGCCAGCAGCGCAATCAGCGGCTTGAGCAGGTCCATGGGTGGAATACTAGGCCCGGCTCCCGCAACCCGTCAGGCACGCGTCGGTGGTTGTGCCAACCGGGCAAAACCCGCCGCACGACCAAGGCCCATCCGCCACGGGTTAACACGGGGGCCACAAAACAACACTTGACGCGGCCCCGCTTTACAGGCAGCGCGCCGCCAAGCCCATAATAGGGAGTCTGTGTCTGGCAGCCGCACCTTTCGCTTGAATGGTTCACGCAGGGTTGAGCTCCACATGGTTTTTCAGGATCTTTTGAGGGCTCTCCGTGGGTAACAAACTGTACGTCGGTAATCTGGCCTACTCGGTGCGCGATGACTCGCTGCTCCAGGCTTTTTCCCCCTTCGGCACCGTGACATCGGCGAAGGTCATGATGGACCGCGAAACCGGTCGTTCCAAGGGCTTTGGCTTCGTGGAAATGGGCTCTGATGCGGAAGCTCAGGCTGCCATCAATGGCATGAACGGCCAGGCCATCGACGGCCGTGCCGTGGTCGTCAACGAAGCGCGTCCCCGTGAAGAACGGCCGGGCGGGTTTGGCGGTGGCGGTCGCAGCGGCGGCGGCGGTTATGGCGGCGGTGGCGGCGGCTACGGTGGTGGTGGCGGTGGTGCCGGCGGTGGCCGCAGCCCCTACGGTGGTGGTGGTGGCGGCGGT
>DAORNK010000209.1:0-7947 GCA_035440985.1 Rubrivivax sp.
GGCGCGCCGCGCCTTGCCCACGGCCCTTGGCCACCCCGGCGCGGGCACGATTCATGTCTTCACAAGCTCTGAGCAACCGCCCGGGTGGTGCGCATCAGGCCACGAGCAGCCCTGCCACGCGCTCACGCAGCCCGGTGGGTGAGACGTCGGCCGGCGCCAGTGCCGGCCCGGCCACCAGCCCGACTGGGCTGAAGACGCCGCGTCGGAAGGGCCGCACCATCGCCGTGCCCTGTTCCACGCGCGAGAAGAACGAGCCCCAGAGATTGGTCAGCGCCAGCGGCACGACGGGCACCGGGTGGGTCTGCAGGATCTTCATCACGCCACCCTTGAACTCGCCCAGGCTGCCGTCACGCGTGATGGCACCTTCCGGAAAGATGCACAGCAGGTCACCGCCGTCCAGCACCTGGCGCGCCGCGGCAAAGGCGCGTTCGTAGGCCACCGGATCCTCGCGCTGCGGCGCGATGGGAATCGCCTTGCCCAGGCGGAACAGCGCACCCAGCACCGGCGTGGCGAAGATGCGGTGGTCCATGATGAAGCGGATGGGCCGCGGGCTGGCGGCCATCAGCAGCACGGCGTCGATGAAGCTGACGTGGTTGCACACCAGGATGGCCGCGCCGGCCACCGGGATGTGCTCTTCGCCGCGCACGCGAAAGCGGTAGACGGTGCGCGTGAGCACGAAGGCCAGGAAGCGCAGCAGGTACTCAGGCACCAGCAGGAAGATGTAGAAGGCCACCACCGCGTTGAGCAGGCCGACGACCAGGAAGACCTGCGGGATGCTGAAGCCCACGCCCAGCAACAGCCCCACGCCGACCGAACTGACGATCATGAACAGCGCGTTGAGGATGTTGTTGGCCGCGATGATGCGGGCCCGGTGCGTGGGCTGGCTGCGGATCTGGATCAGCGCATACATCGGCACGCTGTAGATGCCGGCGAACAGCGACAACAGGGCCAGATCGGCCAGCACGCGCCAGTGCGCCGGCTGGGCGATGAAGGCAGACAGCGACAGTGCAGCTGCGGGGGCCGGCAGGCCCCGCGAAGACAGGTACAGGTCGATGGAAAACACGCTCATGCCGATGGCGCCCAGCGGCACGAGCCCGATTTCCACGTGCCGGCGCGACAGCATCTCGCACAGCAGCGCGCCCGTGCCGATGCCGACGGAAAACACCACCAGCAGCAGGGAAGCCACGCGCTCGTCGCCATGCAGCACATCGCGCGCGAAGCTCGGGAACTGCGCCAGGAACACGGCGCCGAAGAACCACATCCACGAAATGCCCAGCAGCGAGCGGAAGACCACCACGTTGCCGTGCGCCAGGCGGAGGTTGCGCCAGGTCTCGGTCAAGGGGTTCCAGTTGATGACCAGGCCCGGATCGGTGGCCGGCGAGACCGGCACGGCCTGCGCCAGCATTCGGCCCAGCAGTGCCAGGCCGACGCAGGCCACTGCCACGTAGGTGGCGCCTGCGCCAGGCATCGCGATGAGCAGCCCACCGGCCACGTTGCCCAGCAGGATGGCCACGAAAGTGCCCATCTCCACCATGCCGTTGCCGCCGGTGAGTTCGCGCTCCGACAGGTGCTGCGGCAGGTAGGCGAACTTGACCGGACCGAACAGCGTGCTGTGCAACCCCATCAGGAAGACACAACCCAGCAGCAGCGGCACGTTCTGCTGCACGAAGCCCAGCGCGGCCAGCAGCATGATGGCGATTTCCAGGCTCTTGACGAAGCGGATCAGCACCGCCTTGTCGTACTTGTCCGCCAACTGCCCGCTGGTGGCCGAGAACAGCAGGAAAGGCAGGATGAACAATGCGCCGATCACCAGCCCGGCCAGCGCGGGCGGCAGCCAGGCCACCTGCAGCTGGTAGGTGACCAGCACCGTGAAGGCGAACTTGAAGACGTTGTCATTGCCTGCGCCCAGGAACTGCACGCCGAAGAAGGGCGCAAAGCGGCGCTGGCCCAGCAGCGCAAACTGGTTGGCGTGGCTCATCGGACGGCCGGCACCAGCTTGCGCGCGGCTTCGATGGCCCGGGGCAGGTTCTGCTCCATGGGCCCGCCCACCGCCAGGCCTGCGCGCCAGTCGGCGCACAGCGCAGCGCCCGGGCCATCGTTCAAGGCGGCCAGCGCAGTGGCCGCCTGCAGCAGCGAGACGAGCTGGAAACTGCGCACCATCAGCGCCTTGCTGGTCATCGCCGGCGGCGCCGTGGCCGCCCCGGGCTGCGCCGGCCCTGCACCCAGGCTGGTGACGATGGCGCGCAATTCGTCCAGTTCAGCGGCCTGACGCTGCTTCCAGCTGGCCACCGCGGTCTGCCACTCGGCCGTGCTGTCCGCGAAACGCCGGGCGCAAAGGTCGCGCTGGCCGTCCACGGTGGACTCGATGTGGAGCACCGCCAGGCCGCCGATGATCTGCGACGCGCCAGCGGCCCAGCCGGAGGGTGCGGCCAGGCCCAGCAGCACCAGGCCTGCCAGCCGCAGGTTCAGACGGATTCTTCTCATGGAAGGCCCTCTTCTTGTGTTGGCGGGCCGGGCGATGATGCCCGGTGTCAGCGTACGACCACCGGCGTCTGGGCCAGCGCGCTGCGGGTCAGCCATTGAAACACCGAATCGGCCGTGACGGTCTCGATGCGGTCGCTGAAGCGCTTGGCATCCGGGTGGTCGTCGAAGGCCACGTTGGCTGAACCGATTCGCGCGCCCAGCCGCACCAGCGGTGACAGCCGCAGCGCGGTGGGCTCATAGCCCTTGAGCTGCAGCCAGGCCTGGGCACGCCGCCTGGTATCGGCAGCCGGGTCGGCGGCCATGGCCAGGGTCTCGATGGCCCACTGGTTGCTTTGCTGGTAGCGCTCGGCCCAAGGGTAGGCCACCAGGCTGTAGGCGGCCGTGTGCAGGCGCGCCACCTGCCGGTTGTCCTGCAACAGGGGTAGCAGCCGGGCCTGCAGCTCGGGCGCCAGCACGGCCACCGCGCCTGCGAACTCATGGGGGTCGTCCAGGAAGAACTCGCCCAGCCCCTGTCGATGCAGATCGGCCATGGCGCTGCCGCAGTCGTTGAGCTTGTGCAGCACACGCCAGGGTGCATCGGCGGCATCGCCCTCGCGATAGGCAAAGCCCAGGTGGCTCCAGCGCAGGCCGTACTTCGAGAGGTCCTGCCCGGCACGCGCCAGCATCACCACACGCGCACCGGAGGCGCGCAGCCGGGCCTCGGTGCGCGCGGCCAGTTCCAGGCCACGCTGCACGGCCCAGGCATCGGGCGGCCGGGCTTCGCAACTGCGGCCGGCCCAGGCCGGCTGCAGTGCCAGCAGCAACACCCCCACGACCAGCCAACGGCGCCAGGCGCTCATGGCGTGATGCGCTCGTTGTAGAGCAGGGCCTGGCCGACCTGGCTGGGGATGAAGGCGATGGCCTTGCCCGCCGCGGACAGCACGACGCCGGCGCTGAAGGTCGTGGCCACGACCGCGGTGCCGGCCACGACGTCGTCGGCACCGGCGACCTGTCCGCTCAGACGCAGGCTGGCACGGGCGCCGTCAGAGCTGCGTTCGAGTACCCACACGGTGGCACCGGAAGCGCCCTCGGCGACCTCGACCGCGACCACGGTCAGGGCCACGGCACCAGCCGAGAACAGGCCCACCGGTGCCGCCACCGAAACCGCCACCGGCACCAGCGAAAGCGCGCTGGCGCCCGAGGGCGTGCCGTGAGCCAGCGCAGGGCGCAGGGCGCTGGTGGCCAGGACGGCCAGAACAGGCAGCAGGGGCCATCGGCTCCGCTTTTTCATGATGATCTCCAGGTGGTGGTGAAGGATCAGGTACCGCGGGACGCGGGTCAATCACGGGGTTGGTTCGGGCGCCTTGCGCTGGATATCGAGGGCGTGCTGGCGCTGACCGGCCGTCGGCGCAAAGGCGTCGACGAGCTGCATCGTCAGGTCGATGCGCTCGGCGGCGGGGTGGCGCGCCAGGGCGGGCAGGTCCCACTTGGAAACCAGCTGCGACACACCAGCCTCGCGACGGATGCGCGGCAGTTCGGCCTGGATGTGCACCAGCAGGTCGTCGACCGGCGCCGTGCCGAAACCCTGGCGGTGAAGGGTGGACTGCCAGGCCCTGCCCTCGCTTTGCAGATGCGCCGCGGCCTGCCGGTCACCGGCTTGCTGCGCCAGTTGATAGCGTGCCTTCAGATCGTCCATCTTCTGCCGGTAGGCACTCGAACCCGCGTAGGCCATCGCCACGGCGCGCGAGTCGTAGATGCCGATGCGTGGCACGGCGTCGGCGGCCCGCGCCAGGGGCGCGGTCAGCAGAGGGGTCAGCAGTGCCAGCACCAGCCAAAGCCGTCTGGCTGGATCAGCGGTGCGCATCGTCATCGGTCAACCCTTTGCAATCGGCAGACCCGTGGGTGGGTCCAGGCCTGCATCGTCGGCGGGGCGGCCGGCGGTATCAATGGTCCCGAAGAGCGTGGCGGAAATCGAACCGTCTGGTATCGTCTGGAGATACTTGTTCAGGCATCGCGATGAGCAGCACCCAGGATCTGGTCCGTGTTCTGAAAGCCGAACTGCGCCGCGCCAACATCACCTACGCGCAGTTGGCGACCCAACTGGGGCTGGCCGAATCCAGCATCAAGCGCATCTTCGCCAAGGGCGACATGCCCCTGTCGCGCATCGACGAGGTGCTGGCCGTGCTGAAGCTGGATTTCGCCGAGCTGGCGCGCCAGGTGGCTGCCGCCTCACCGCAGCGGCAGGAACTGACGCTGGCCCAGGAGCGTGCCGTGGTGGCCGACCCCAAGCTGCTGCTGGCCGCCATCTGCGTGCTGAGCCACTGGACGCTGGAGCAGATCGTCCAGACCTACACGCTCAGCAAGCCGCAGGCCGTGGGCTGCCTGCTGGCGTTGGACAAGCTGGGCTTCATCGAACTGCGTGCCAACAACCGCTACCGGCTGAAGATCGACAAGACCTTCCGCTGGCGGCCCGACGGACCGGTGATGCAGTACTTCCGCGAGCATGCGGTGCGCGACTACTTCGATGGCGGTTTTGGTGGCGAAGGCGAGCTGCTGATGCTGGTGCATGGCCAGATCAACCCGGCGCACGCCGTGCTGTTCAACGAAAGGCTCCAGCGGCTGGCGCGCGACTTCGCGCAGCAGCATCTGGCCGACCAGCAGTTGCCGGCCGAGGAGCGCACCGCGTTCACGCTGGTCGTCGGCATGCGGTCCTGGCTGTTCGGGGCCTTTCGCATGCTGCTGCGCGAACCACCAGCGGCCCCTTCGCGATGAGCCCGGCCAGCGCTGACGCCGACCCCTGCCCCTGCGGCAGCGGTGCCGGCTATGCCGGCTGTTGCGGCCGCTGGCACAGCGGGCCCCAGCAGTGGCAGGCGCCCACGGCCGAGGCCCTGATGCGCAGCCGCTACAGCGCCTACGTGCGCGAGCTGGGTGGTTATCTGCAGGACACCTGGCACCCGAGCACAAGGCCCGCGGCGCCGCCGGTGTTCGAACCCGGTCTGCGTTGGCTGGGCCTGGAGGTCAGGCGCCACACACCGCTGGGAGACGACCGCGCCGAAGTGCTCTTCGTCGCCCGCAGCAAGCTCGGCGGCCGCGCGCACCGATTGCAGGAGTGCAGCCGGTTCGTGCGCGAAGCCGGCCGCTGGTACTACGTGGATGGCGACTGAGGCCGCGCCGAGCGGCCACCTGCGTGGCTGCGAGTGGCTGACGAAGGCCTGGGCGCCTGCCAGCGACCAGGCTGAAGCAGCTGGCTGCCCACGCCATCACGGCGTCGTCACAGCGCCGTGACGGTCACCGGGACGGTGGCGCTGGCGGTGCGGCCCAGGGAGTCCTTCACCGAGACGGCCAGGCTGTAGCTGCCCTTGATCGGGCTGGCCCAGCTCACCGAGAGGTTCGTGCCGCTGGCCGCGAACATCATGCCCAGCGGCACGCCGCTGATGGTGATGGACACGCTGCTGGCGCCCGGCGCCACGATGGCGATGCTCCCGCTCAGCGCCTTGCCGGCCACGCCGTTGATGGGCGCTGCGCTGATGCTCAGGCTGGTGGCGGCAGCAATCTGCACGGTGATCGTGCCCTGCCCCGTCAGGCCGGTCTTGCTGTCACGAGCCGTCACCTTGACCGCATAGCTTCCCGCCACCGGGCTGGCCCAGCTCAGCACACCATTGCTGGCGATGGCCATGCCGGCCGGCGCACCGGCCAGTGTGTAGCTGACCGGATTCGGCGCCGTCACGGCCACCATGGTGGACAAGGCCTTGCCCGCCTGGCCGGCCACCGTGGCGCTGGCCACCGTGGGCGCATTGGCCGCGGCAATCGCGACGGTGAGCGTGCCCTGCCCTGTCAGACCGGTCTTGCTGTCCTTCGCATTGAGCTTGATGCTGTAGCTGCCGGCCACCGGGGCGGGCCAGCTCAAGGCGCCTGCGCTGCTGATGGCCATGCCCGCCGGTGCGCCGGTGAGCGACCAGGTGAGCGCGTTGTCCGCGGTGGCCTTGGCGGTGAAACTCAGCGCCGTGCCCACCTTGCCATTGAGGCTGGCAGACGTCACCACGGGCGGCGTGGGCGGGGCGATGGCCACGGTGTAGACCGCCGTGCCGGTCAACGCGGTCTTGCTGTCCTTGGCGGTGACCGTCACGCTGTAGGTGCCGGCCACCGGCACGGCCCAGGTGACGACGCCGTTGGCCGCGATGGCCATGCCGGCCGGCGCGCCGGTCAAGGCATAGCTCACCGGGTTGGGTGCGCTCACCGAAACCGTGAAGGACAACGCGGTGCCGACCTTGCCACTGATGGCCGCCGCGGTGACCACGGGCGGCAGGGTCGAAGCGGATGCACCACCCAGCGCACTCAGCAACGCACCCGCCTTGGGGGTGCCCAGTCCGGTGAGCGAATCATGGCCCGCCTTGGCCGTGCACAGCGAGCAAGTGCCGTTGCTGCCCTGCAGGATGTCTGCAAAGGCGCCGGCATAGGTACCCGGCACGGCACCGATCTGCTGGTACAGCACGGCTTGCGGCACACCCAGCACCGGCTTGCCCGCCTGGGCACGCATCGCGTTGGCCACGGCCAGCAGGCCGGCCCATTGCGGGGTGGACAGACTGGTGCCGCCGGCGCTGATCCAGTTGACCGTGGTACTGCCGGGTGCCATCACGGCCACGTACTGCCCGCTCGATGGGTCGGCATTGAAGGCCACGTCGGCCAGCGTGCGGCGCACGGGCGTGCCCAGGCCCGGTATGGCAGCGGTCTGGTAGGCAGGCCGCGCGGTGTAGGCGCTCAAGCCGCCACCGGTGCCCGACCAGGCCGTTTCGCTGCGCGTGCCCGAGCCGGACCACGTCAGCGTCGTGCCGCCCACCGCCACCACCTGGGGTGAAACCGAAGGCCAGAAGACACCCGTGCCCCAGTCGCCGGTGGCGGCCAGGTAACTCATGCCCGCGCCCGTGAAGGCCGAGTCCACCTGTTCGGTGAAGCCGGCCTCGGCGGCACCGAAGCTCATCGACACCACGCCTGGGCCCATCGCATTGGCCAGGCGGATGGCGCCGAGCAGGCTGTTGACAGAAGAGTCGGGTGCTTCGATCAGCACGATGCGGGCCAGCGGGGCGGTGGCGTGTGCCCACTGCACGTCCAGCGCCAGTTCCGTCGCCCACCCCGATTCATAGGCCGGCGCGGTGCCGGTCCGGCTGCCGGTGGTGGTGGTGTAGACCACCGAGAGCTCACAACTGCCGGCCTGCGGCGCCGGCAGCGGCAAGGCAGCGGTGACGGCGATGGCCCTGGTGGTGCAGCCCGGCAGCCCGAACTTCTGATTGAAGGCGGCCAGCTCAGCCGCGACGTTGGGGTTGTGATGGGCACCCACCACGTAGATGGTCTGCCCGGCGCCCAGCTGCGCCGCCTGCGCGGCCGTGAGCACCACGCCCGCCGCGGGAAGCGACGGCAGGCCGTACGCCGCTCGCACCTGCGCCGGCGTGTAGGCCTCGAGCACGAACAGCCCACCGGGGGCTAGCG
>DAORNK010000210.1:0-7944 GCA_035440985.1 Rubrivivax sp.
GGAAAGCTGGGCCGGGCGCCGCTGTTCCAGGCCGCCGAGGCGCACCAGGTCGATGACCTCGCCGACGCGGCGGCGGATCTGCTCGGCCGGCACGCCGCGCACGCGCAGGCCGTAGCCGATGTTGGCTTCCACCGTCATCTGCGGGAACAGCGCGTAGTGCTGAAAGACCATGCCCACGGCGCGCTGCTCGATGGGGCGTGCGGTGACGTCTTCGCCGTTGAAGGCGATGCGCCCTCCGCGGTCGGGGTCGACCAGGCCGGCGATGACGCGCAGCAGCGTGGTCTTGCCGCAGCCCGAGGGCCCCAGCAGGGCCAGCACCTCGCCGGGCTCCACCGTCAGCGTGGTCGGGCGCAGCGCCTGTGCACCGCCGGGGTAGGTCTTGGCGCAGTCGACGATGTCGATGCGCGTGCGTTCAGGCGCGGTGGCCGGGGCTTGATCCATGGATATTCTCGATCCAGCGCGCCAGCGCCTGCATGGCCCACAGCATGGGCAGGATGACGATGAAGAAGACCAGCGTGTAGGCCGAGCCGATCTCGATGCGCATCGACGCGTAACTGTCGGCCAGGCCCACCGGCAGCGTGCGTGTCAGCGGCGTGTGCAGCATCCAGGTGAGGTTGAATTCGCCCACCGAGAGCGTGAAGACCATCAGGCTGCCGGCCACGATGGACGGCGCCACGGCCGGCACCAGCACGCCCAGGAAGCGTTGCACGAAGCCGGCCCCCAACGAACGGGCCGCTTCTTCCAGCGCCACGAGATCGTCGCGTGCAAAGGCCGCCGACACCGTGCGCACCATGAAAGGCAGGGTGAACACGACGTGGCCGACCAGGATGAAGGCAAAACTCTGGCGGAAGCCGCGCAGTTCGCCATAGGCCAGGATCAGGGCCAGCGCCGTGGCCAGGCCGGGCACGGCCACCGGCAGCGTGATCAGCTCTTCGAAGAAGCGCGCCGCGCGCGACGGGCTGCGCGCCAGCGTCCATGCGCAGGGCACGCCGATCAGCAGCGCCACCACGACGCAGGCCATGGCCAGCGCCAATGAGCGCCAGGCGGTCGCGCCGTAAAGCGACCACACCTCCACCAGCCAGCGTGTGGTGAAGCCGCTGGCCAAACCGCGCGAGAAGTTGTGGGTCAGGCCTGCGGTGACCGAGACCAGCATCGGCAGCACGGTGAACAGCGTCACCGCCACCGTGATGGCCAGCAGCACCGGCGCGTCCACGCGCCCCCGCTGGTGCCTCATGCGGCCGCCCCCGTGCTGGCAGCACCACCGAAGCGCCGCGCCGCGAAGAGCACCGCCCAGGTCATCAGGCCCAGAGCGATGGACAGCGACGCGGCCAGGGCGAAGTTGGCGTAGTTGGTGAATTCGTTGTAGATGGTGATGGGCAGCACCTCGTAGCGGCTGGCCAGCGTGAAGGCCGTGCCGAAGGCGCCCATCGCGGTGGCGAAGAGGATCGCACCCACCGCCAGCGCGGTGGGTTGCAGGGCCGGCCACCACACGTCGCGCACGAGGTGCCAGCGCCGTGCGCCCAGCGAACGCGCGGCCTCTTCCAGTTCATGTTCCATGCGCTCGGCCACGGCCGTGAAGGACGCGATGGCGCGTGGCAACGAAAAGTACAGGTAGGCCAGAAACAGGCCCGTGACGCCGTAGGCGAAGGTGATGCGTTCGCCGATCGCCGCCTCGGTGAGATCGGCGAACGGGCCCTGCCGCCCGCCGACCAGGATCACGAAGAAGCCGACGATGACACCCGGAAAGGAAAGCGGCAGCGTCAGCACCGCCAGCAGCAGCCTTCGCCCTGCGAACTGCCGCCGCCCCAGGTACAGACCGACCGCCGCCGCCACGGCCAGCGCCACCAGCGTGACAGCGGCCGACAGCAGCGTGGTCTGCAGCAGGCTTTGCAGATAACGCGGCTCGGTCAGCACCACGAAGTAGGTGGCCCAGCCCTTGCTGGCCGGCAGCAGCACCAGTTCGACCATGGGCAGCAGCCAGAAGGCCGCGAAGACCACGGCCGCCGGCAGTGCGCAGGCCAGCAGGATCACTTACTGCGCCTCGCGCAGGTAACGGTCGGAGAAGGCCTTCTGCACCTCGGCCATGCGGCCGTAGTCCACCGTCCTGGCGCGCGCGTACTCGCTGGCCGGCAGGAAGCGCGCCTGCGCTTCCTTGGAGATGGCCGATGCGCGCACCGGTCGCAGGAAGGCATTGGCCCAGATCGCCTGGCCTTCATTGGACAGGATGAAGTCCAGCGCCTTGTGGCCGTTGGCGGCGTTGGGGCCCTTGGCCACCGCGCTCATCACATAGGGCACGACGACGGTGCCTTCGGCCGGGATCACGAACTCGACATTGGCCTTGTCCTTGTACTTGGCGCGGTAGGCGTTGAAGTCGTAATCCAGCAGGATGGCGATCTCGCCCGACAGCACGCGCGCGTACGAAGTCTGCTTGGGCACGATGGGCTCGTTCTTCTTCACCGCCTTGAACCATTCGATGGCCGGGCCGAAGTTGTCCAGCGTGCCGCCGCGCGCGGCATTGATGGCCACCGCGCCCACGTAGCCGACGAAGGCCGAGGCCGGGTCCAGGTAGCCCACCAGGCCCTTGTACTCGGGCTTGAGCAGATCGGCCCAGGCGCGTGGCACCGGCTTGCCCTTGAGCGCGTCGACGTTGACCATGAAGCCCAGCGTGCCGGAGTGGATGGTGAACCAGTGGCCGTCGGCATCCTTCAGCCCATCGGGGATCTCGGCCCAGCCGGCGGGCTTGTAGGCGGCGGTCACGCCTTCCTTCTTGGCCTGGATGCCGAAGGTGACGCCGTAGTAGGCCATGTCGGCCACCGGGCTGGCCTTCTCGGCCACCAGTTGCGCCAGGGTCTGGCCGGAGTTCTTGTTGTCCGGCGGGACCGAAACGCCGGTCTTTTCCTTGATGGCGCGCAACTGGCTGGCCCAGTCGGCCCATTCGGGCGGGCAGTTGTAGCAGATGGCGGTCTGGGCCAGCGCAGGGGCGCCGGCCAGCAGGCCGACGGCCAGCGCGGCTGCCTGCAGCAGGCGGGAAGGGGCCAACATCATCGTCTTCTCCTCGGGTTGGTGGAACGGGGCGGGGGTGCGGCGGTGGATTCACCGTCGCGGAAGTGAAGCGGCAGCGTCAGGCTGGCGCCGTTGCCCAGGGGGGCTTGGGCGGCCAGGGCCTGGACCAGCAGTTCCACGCTGCGCGCGCCGATCTCGGCATTGGGCTGCACGATGGTCGACAGGGCGGGCGTCAGGTCTTCGCCCAGCGCGATGCCATCGAAGCCGGTGACCGACAGGTCCCGCGGCACCCGCAGGCCCACCTGGTGCGCCGCGCGCACGCTGCGGATGGCCAGCAGGTCGTTGGAGCAGATCAGCGCCGTGGGGGCCGCCGGCGCGTCACGGCCTTCGGCCAGGTGGGCGGCAATGCGCTCGGTCGCGCTTTCGATGAAGGGTACTTCCAGCAACCGGGGCGACAGACCGGCCCGGCGCATGCCCTGCAGATAGCCCTGGTGGCGCTGCTGCGCGCGGTCGGACTTGGCCAGGGTCCCGCTGATCATCAGCATCTGGCGATGGCCCAGCGCGTACAGCCTGGCCACCAGCGCGGCGACCGCCGCACGACCATCCACCGACACGCAGGGGTGGCGCGCGTGCCGGTTGTAGACCAGCACGTAGGGTGCACCGCTGGCGCGCAGGCGGGCCAGCACGGCCGAGCGCGCCGCATGGGCCACGCACAGGATCAACGCGTCCACACCACGTGCCAGCAGGAGGTCGGCGGCGCGGGCTTCGTGGGCGAGCTCGTAGTCGGTGGTGATGGGCACGATGGAGTAGCCACCGGCCATCGCGGCCTGCGCGATGCCCTGCAGGCATTCGGCGAACACCGGGTTGAGCAAGGTGGGCAGCACCACGCCCAGGGCGCGCGTGCGCTGCGTGCGCAACGAGCGTGCGTGGGCATTGGGCTGGTAGCCCAGCTCACGCGCGGCGGTCTGCACGCGTTCGCGCACCAGCGGTCTGACCTTGTGCGGCGCGTTGAACACCCGCGAAACGGTTGCCGGCGAGACACCGGCGTGGCCGGATACGTCGCGGATGGTCATTGGGGCACGGTCGGTGGACACGCCGGGTTGGGTGGAGGTTGAAATCGATTTCATTACCGCACAGCAGTGTGAAACGGTCGTGACAGGCGTGAACTGGGGCTTTCCCCGGTTTCGCGCCGGCCCACAATGCACCGGCGCGCTCCGTCCGCGCGGCTGCATTCCACTCCAACGCCATCTGCCCGTGTCCCTCTGGTCTTCCTGGCGCCCAGGCCGGGCCCCTGCCCGCATCGCGCCCGAACACCTCAACGTGGCGCCGGCGCTGGTGGGCCTGCCGCTGGCCCGGCCGCATGCGCGGGCGCTGGCCATCGCGGTGGATCTGGTCGTCGTCGCGCTGCTGGCGGGCGTGAGCGGCCTGTGGCTGCTGGCTGGCCTGCTGCTGGTGGTGCTGCAGCTGGGCAGTGCGCACGGTGGCCTATCGCGGCCACGCCAGGTCGTGGGTTGGCTGGGCGCGGGCCTCGTGGCGCTGCTGGTGCTGCACGAAGCCTGGACGGACTGGAACCAGGCGCCCGCGCCCAAAGCGCCGCCGGTGCGCATGGCCGCACCGCACGATCCTTCGCGCGAGACCCCGACGATGACCCTGAGCGCTGCCGAGCAGCGCATCCGCACGCTCGAAGCCGAGCTCGAGGCAGCCCGCCACCCGCCCGGCTGGCGTCAGCAGATCGACCATCTGCTCGACGCCGCCGGCCTGAGCTTCGGCTGGGGCATCGTCTACTTCTCATTGCTGCCGGCCTGGTGGGGCGGGCAGACCGTGGGCAAGAAGCTGCTGGGCCTGCGTGTGGTCGAACTCACCGGCCAGCCGATGACCGTGCTGCGCTGCCTCAAGCGCTACGGTGGCTACGCCGCCGGCATGGCCACCGGCGGGCTGGGCTTTGCGCAACTGCTGTGGGATGTCAACTGCCAGGCGCTGCAGGACAAGGCGGCGCACACGGCGGTGATCGACCTGCGCGCCGGTCCACCACGCCCGGCGGCCGATTCACGCCCGCTTTGAGCCCGATGTCCCGCGCCCGCCGTGCGCAGCCTGCGGGCCCGACCTTGGTGGCGGAGCGCGCCAAGACTTAGGAATGGCGCTGGTCGGTAGCGCTTTTTCGCGATTCGATGCGAGCGTGAACAAAGGCATGCCGCGCCGATTTGGTGCATCGGGCCGCCTCTCTGAGGTGCAGGGGTTTGCTCGATGCTACGCGTTGGTCCGGCCTGTTCGTGTTGCCTTTGCGTGGTGCTCAGCCGGATCCTGCCCGCAGACCCAACCCAACCAGGAATCCAGCGATGCGCACCGACATGCTTCAACAAACGCTGCTTGAACTCAACGGCGGGACCGCCGACATCGAAGCCTCGGCGCTGATCTCCACCGATGGCCTGATGATGGCCTCGGCGCTGCCCGCAGGCATGGACGAGGACCGCATCGGCGCGATGACGGCGGCGCTGCTGTCGCTGGGCGACCGCGCCGCGCGCGAACTGGCACGTGGCCGTCTGCAGCGCATCCTGATCCAGGGTGAACGCGGCTACGTCATCATGAGCGCATCGGGCACCGAAGCCGTGCTGACCGTGCTGGCCAAGGCGGACGCCAAGCTGGGTCTCATCTTCCTGGACATGCGGCGCGCGGCGGAGTCGCTGGCCAAGCTGATCTGAGATCGCTGCGATGACCCTGGCCGACATGCAGGTGCCTGCCCAGCCGCACCGGCAGCACCGCCTGCGGTACCACGACGGCAGCAGCCGTTTCGTCTACTGCACGGATGTCGAGGTCCCCTTTCCCGACGGGCGCCTGATCGTCTCGCGCGTGGACCCGCGCGGCATCATCACGCACGCCAACGAGGCTTTCGTCGAGATGAGCGGCTACACCTACGACGAACTCGTCGGCGCGCCACATCACATCCTGCGCCACCCCGACATGCCGCGCGCGGCCTTCGCCGACCTCTGGGCCACCCTGGCCGCCGGCCGCAAGTGGCACGGCTACGTGAAGAACCTGCGCAAGGACGGCGCCTTCTACTGGGTCTACGCCACCGCCGTGCCCAATGTGCGTCAGGGCGTCGTGGCGGGCTATACGTCGGTGCGTCGCAAGCCTTCGCGCTCGCGCATCATTGAAAGCGCGGCCGAATACCGGCGCCTGCTGGCGCTTGAGGGCGCCCCGGCATGAAGCTCAATTTCATGGTGGCGCCGGACTTCGCGCCCGACCGCTTTGCCGGTTGGCACATGCTCAATACGCTGCTGCAGTCCCGCTCGGGCCTGCATCTGCATCTCGTGACCCCGGCCACGGCCAAGGAGCAGGCGGCGCTGCTGGACGAGGGTGGCATCGACCTGATCTACGCCAATCCCTTCGACGGTGCCCGCCTGCTGCGGGAACTGGGCTATCTGGCCGTGGCGCAGCCGGTGCGCAAGCCCGACGAGATGGTGATCGCCACCGCCGCGGCTTCACCGTTGCAGCGCCTGGAAGACCTGCGCCCGGGGGCGCGCATCGCGCTCACCGACAACCGTGACGTCAAGCTCATCGGCCTGCGGCTGCTGGAAGCGGCCGACCTCGACGAACACCGGCTGCAGTGGCAGCTGGTGGACACCTACCAGGCGGCCGCGCGCCTGGCGATGAAAGGCGAGGTCGACGCGTCGTTCTTCCTGGCCGAGACCTTCCATTCGCTCTCGCGCATCACGCGCAGCCAGCTGCGGGTGCTGATCGAAAGCGCCATCCACGACATCACCCATGTGTTGCTGGCCCACCCGCGCATCGCCGCGGATCTGCCGGCGGTCAGCGCGGCGCTGCAAGGCATCGGCCAGCAGCCGCACGACCACGAGGTGCTGGAGGCGCTGGGCATTCCGGGCGGCTTCGTGCCCATGCCGCAGGAAGATGCCGAGTTCATGGTCGATCTGATGGAAACGCTGCTGGATTGAACGCTTCGCCGCCACCGTCCAGCGCTCAGACCAGCGCCCGCCTGCGTTTTCGGGCCAGCGGGCGGCGGGTGGTCTGCCACCCCGATGTGCTGCCGGCGCACCTGGAGCGCATCCGCTGCGCGCTCGAGCTGCCGGGGTCCGAGCCGGCACAGGGCGCGCTGGCGGACTTCTTCCTGGGGTGCCACGACGCGCCCGCAGCCGACAAGCTGGAGGCACTGCACCTGGTGCGCCAGCGCCTGACCGAGCCGATGGCCCGTGCCTTCGAGGACAGCGTCGGCCATCACGGCCTTGACCTCTGCAACCGGATGGCCACGCGCTGGAGCGTGCTGGCCACGGCTTCGCTGGACGTGCCGCGGCGTGTCTTGCGCTGCAGTACCGACGATTCGCGCCAGCTGGCGGCCGAGGCGGTGCAGGCCTGGCAACAGGGCGACGTGCCGACCCAGGCGGCCTTCCTCTCGCATTGCCTGATCTGCCGCGACACGCTGGCCTTCACGGTGGCACGTCGCGCGCTGTTGCGCCTGACACCGGTGCTGCCGCGCAGCTGGTCGGAGGTCTACCGGCAACTGCAGGCCACGGTGCTGCCGGCATGAAGGTGCTGATCGCCGGGCTGTCGGACCCATCCGCGGTGGCCATGCAGCGGGTCGTGGCCTCGGTCTTCCCGGATGCGCAGGTGATCCGCCAGCAGCGCGGTGTGAGCCTGGACCAACCTGGCCCCTGGGCCATCGCGCAACAGTGCGAACTGTGCATCGTGGACCTGATCGGCATGGGGCTGGCACGCTGGACCACCCAGCGCCAGGCGCAGCTGCAGACCCGCTTGCTCGGGGACCACAGCACGGTGATCCTGGCACCGCCCGGTGAGGGCGGTGGCTGGCTGGCTGCGATGCCGGAGCTGCAGGCCTCCGGCGGCACGCGCGTGCTGATGCAGCACCCGCTGACGGCAGCGAGCATGGGCACGGTGCTCGCGGATCTGCGCGCCCGAGCCCGCGCCGAA
>DAORNK010000211.1:0-7925 GCA_035440985.1 Rubrivivax sp.
AAGCCCACAGCCGCATGCGCCGACCCGCGGCCGCGTCGGCCACATGACGCTCGCCCTGACCCTTGACGCGGCTGAAATAGGCCAGCCACAGCCCGAAGCTGAGCACCGCGCCGGCCGCCGCCGCGACCACGCCCGACGTTTGGATGTGTTCGCCGTGATCCAGCGCATGCACCACCGCCGCCATGCCTTCACCCAGCAGGATGATGGTGAACAGGCCGAAGCGCTCTGGCAGGTGTTCGGGATGCGGTGGTACGGCCGCGGTGTGGCGGGCCACCAGCCAGGGCGAGGCCAGGTCCAGCACCAGCGCCAGGCCCCAGAAGGCCCAGCGTGCGCCGGGCAGCACAACGCCGGCCAGCCACAACACCGATTGCGCGAGATAGAGCGACGCGTACACACGGATCAGCCCCGCCGCGCCGGCCCAGCGTCGTTCGGCCAGGTAGGCCAGCGCCAGCAGCCCCTTGAACGCGGCGATGCCGATGCCGAAGGCCCAGGCCCGTTCAGCCAGCGGCGCCGAGACGCCGTAGCCGATCAGCGTGACAGCGCCGATCTGCAGGAAACCCATGAGCCGCTGCCGCGGCAGATCCCGGTCGAAGCGCGTGCCATGGAAGGTGTGGCCCAGCCAGCACCACCACATGGCCAGGAAGGCGGCCGCGAACTGCGCCGCGCCGGCCGCGTCGTAGTGGTGCGCGTAGGCGCTGGACAACTGCGCCACGGCCACCACGAAGACGAGGTCGAAGAACAGCTCGAACCAGGTGGCCTTGCGGCCTTCGGCGTGGACGGGCAGGTGAAGGTGCTGTGGTGTCATGCGCAGGGTCACGGCCGGCAGCGCTGAGCGTCAACGCTTCAACGCGGCCCACACCAGGTTGGGCGAATGCCCCTGCATGCGCACCATGCGCACCCACAGCAGCGTCATGTGCTCCAGATGGAGCGCCTGCTCCAGCCCGCCCACGTCGAGCGGCTCCCAGCCGAGCTGGCCGATCAGGTCAGCCGCGACGGCCTTGGCGGCTGCGTCGTTGCCGCAGAAGAGCATCGCCGGCTTTGCCCCGTAGCCCGGGTAGGCGTTGTTCTCGAAGTTCTCGAAGCCGTAGATGGTGAAGGCCTTCACCACACGGGCCGCAGGTGCAAGGGCCTGCAGCGCCTGCGATCCGGACTGCGCGCTGCTCAGCCCGTGGCTGAGACCCGGGCCGACCGGGTTGGTGCAGTCGATCAGCAGCTTGCCGGCCAGGGCCGCGGCCAGCGGCGGAACCACCTGCGCGTTCACGCCGTAGGGCGTGGCCAGGAAGACGATCCCGGCGTCGCGCACCGCCTGTTCCGGCGGCACCGCTTCCAGCGCACCATTGCGTGCCCGTGCCTTGCGCACCGCCTCGGAGTTCGCGTCGCGCGCCGCCAGTGTGACCCTGTGGCCCAGTTTCTGAAGGTGATCGGCCAGCGGCGCACCGACGTTGCCGTAGCCGATGAAAGTGATGTTCATGCCCTTGTCCTTTGATGCGGGGTGAGGAAGGCTGCGTCCATGGACTTCAGTGCAGCGCCGTGGTGGCGGCGCCGACGCGCGAGCCCTGACGGCACGAAAACCGGCCGAAGATGCCGCCCGCGCGCTGCGCGGATCCGGCCCAGGCCGACACCGGGCCCAGTGCGAGCACCACGAGTAGCGCGATCCAGCATCCAGCCAGGTCGCAGGCGACCCGGCGTCGCGTCCGCGGCCACGCCCTCACGTCAGCGTCCCAGCGCCTCGATCACGAGGCGCGCAGTCTCGGCGCACGAGAAGTTCTGCTGACCGGTGACGAGGTTGCCGTCACGCACGGCAAAGCCGCGCCACAGGCCACCTTGCACGTAGTTGGCGCCGATGGACTTGAGTTGGTCCTCGATGCGCCAAGGCATCACGTGCTTGCCGCGCGGCAGCAGGCCGTAGGACCAGACGGCGTTGTCGGCAAAGTCCTCCTCCACGTTGGCGAAGCCGGTGACGGTGCGGCCCTTGGCGATGTACTCGCCCTGGCTCGTCTTGGCATGGGCCAGGATGGCGCAGCCGTGACACAGCGCCGCAGCCACTTTGCCGGCCTCGAAGAAGGCGGCGAACTTGGCGTGCAGATCGCTGGCGCCCTCGAACGTGAACATCGGCGCCTGGCCGCCGGCCACCACGATGGCGTCGAAGGCGGCCACGTCGATGTCGGAGACCTTCTTCGTGTTGTCCACCAGCGCCTTCAGCTCGGCCGTGTGGATGAAGCCCTGGCTGATGAGGTCGGTCTTGCTGTAGCCGCTCGCGTCGTTGGGGTCGCTCATGCCGTCTGCCTGGCAGGCACCGCCCGCGGGGCTGAACACCTCGACCTCGTAGCCGGCCTCGTGGAAGGCCAGGTAGGGGTGGGTGAGCTCGCTCCACCAGAAGCCCACCGGCCAGCCGGTGGTGGTGGACACGGCCGGGTTGGCGATGACGATGGCCACGCGCTTGCGGGCGTGGGCGTTGACGACGTTGGGGTCTTGCAGGCTCATGGAGCAGATGCGGGGAAGTCGAAACAGACGCGCACTGTTCCATTTGTCGGAGAATGAATAAATACCTCCAACAGTCCCAGTGTGTTGCCCGTGAAGTCAACAATGGATCTCGCCGCGATTCGCGCCTTCGCCAAGGTGGTGCAGACCGGGAGCTTCACCCGTGCCGCCGAGGCGTTGCACACGCACAAGGCACACCTTTCGCGCATGGTCAGCCAGCTGGAGCGCGAGTTGGGCGCCCGTCTGCTGGAGCGCACGACGCGCTCGCTGTCGCTGACCGAGGTTGGGCGGGAGTTCCATGAGCGCTCGGCCGCGATCCTGGCGGCTGTGGAGGACGCCAGACAGGCCGTGGCGCAGTCCCAGGGCGAACCGCGCGGCACGTTGAGGCTGACCTGTGGCGTGGAGTTCGGAATGCTGGCTGTCGGCGGCTGGATCAACCGCTACCTGGCGCTCTACCCGCAGATGAAGGTCGATGTCGACATGACCGGCCGCATCGTGGATGTCGTGCACGAAGGTTTCGACCTGGCCATCCGGGTGGGCCCGCTGCCCGACTCGACGTTGAGCGCGCGCCGCCTGGGCACCTTGACCTACGCGCTGTTTGCGGCGCCAGACTATCTGAGGCTGCGCGGCACGCCACGTCGGCCCCAGGACCTGGACCGGCATGACCTGCTGGTATTCATGCCTGGCAGAGGCATCGCGAGCTGGCAGCTGAGCAACCAGGACGAGACGCACCGCGTGGGCCTGCAGCAAGCCCGCTTTCGCGCCGGCAACAGCCTTGCTGTCAGGGATGCCTGCGCGGCCGGGCTGGGTATTGCGCTGCTGCCGCACTTGATCGCCGAACCTCAAGTGGCCCAGGGGCGGCTGCGCACTGTTCTCAAAGGCTGGTCGTCGCCTGACGTCCCGGTCAACGCGGTGTTCGCGAGCGCGCGATTCCTGGCGCCAAAGGTCCGCGCCTTCATCGAACTGGCTTTCGAGGCATTCATGGCCGGCCGCGCCTGATGTCTCGCGGCAGTGCGCAGCGCACCGACCGATACCGCGACCAAACCTCCACGGGGCTACGCCGGCGGGCTCGGCCACGGCCATGGTGCCGCCCTTGAACCCGATCGGCAGCGGCGGGTGCGGGTCTGGCATTGGCGTTGCGTCCGGCTGACCAGCGTCTTCAAAAGGCCTGAACGACCGGGATGCCGACGGCGGCCACACTGCCGGCCTTGAACATCGACAGCCCCCGCCCCGCGCGCTACACGCGCACTGCCATCGCACTGCACTGGGCCTTGGCGGCCGCGCTGCTGGCCAACTTCGCGCTGGGCGTCTACATGCACGAGCTGCCCTTTTCGATGACCCGGCTCAAGCTCTACAACTGGCACAAATGGGCCGGCATCGTGATCCTGGCGGCCAGCCTGCTGCGCCTGCTGTGGCGCCTGCGCCATCGTCCGCCGGCCGATCTGCCCATGCCGCGCTGGCAGGCGCGTGCCGCCCACTTCGTCCATCTGGCCCTCTACGGACTGTTCTTTGCCGTGCCCCTGTCGGGCTGGGCCTACAGCTCGGCAGCGGGCTTTCCGGTGGTCGTCTTCGGCCTGCTGCCCCTGCCGGACTTCGTGCCGGTGGATCGTGCGCTGGCCGAGACCTTCAAAGCCCTGCACAAGTTCTGCACGCTGAGCCTGGCTGCCCTCGTGCTGCTGCACGTGGCCGCGGCCGTCAAGCACCAGTTCGTGGACCGCGACGGCCTGCTGCAACGCATGCGCCCGGGCCGCTCCTGAAACCCTCGCCGGCTAAACCATCATGTCCGCTCGAACCCTGTTTGTCATCACGTTGGCCGTGGCGCTGGCCGGTGCTGCGATGCAGCCCGCCTTCGCCCAGCCCAAGCCCGCCACACTGCAGGCCGCCGGCAGCGAGATCGGCTTCACGACGCGCCAGATGGGTGTGCCTGTGGAAGGCACCTTCGGCCGCTTCATCGCACGCATTGCGCTGGACCCGAAGCAGCCGCAAGCGGGCAGCGTGGCGCTGGAGATCGAGACCGGCAGTGCACGTTTTGGCAGCGCCGAACTCGACGCCGAAGTGCCCAAGCCCACCTGGCTGAACGTGGCGGCCTTTCCGCGTGCCACGTTCCAGTCCAGCACCATCAAGGCCACCGGCCCCGGCCGCTTCGAGGTGAGCGGCAAACTGGCCATCAAGGGCAGCATCCGCGACCTGGTAGTGCCGGTGCAGATCACCCCGGGCGGCACCCACAGCACCGCCACCGGCAGCTTCACGATCAAGCGGCTGGACTTCAAGGTCGGCGAAGGCGAGTGGGCCGACACCTCGATGCTCGCCAACGACGTGCAGGTGCGCTTCAAGCTGGTGCTCACCGGCCTGGGCCCGCTGTAGGCACCGCCGCCAAGACCTTCTTCGTTCAACCCTCTTCGTTCAACCCTCCCCCAACCCCCATCGGACGCACCATGGAACACCTCGTCATCACCGCCGGTCTGGTCCTGGCTGCACTGGGCAGCGCCCAGGCCCAGAGCGTGAGCTACGCCATCGACCCCACGCACACCTTCGCCAACTTCGAGATCGGCCACATGGGTACATCGACCGTGCGCGGCCGCTTCGACAAGAAGGAAGGCCAGGTGCAGTTCGACCGCACGGCACGCACCGGCAGCGTGGACATCACCATCGACGTGGGCTCGATCAACACCGGCGTCGAGCCCTTCAACAAGCACCTGCTGAGCGAGGATTTTTTCAACGCCGCCAAATTCCCCACGGCACGCTTCGTCAGCAACAAGTTCGGCTTCAGCGGCGACAAGGTCAGCGAAGTGGCCGGCACGCTGACCCTGCTGGGCAAGACCTTGCCGGTGACGCTAAAGGCCACCCAGTTCAACTGCTATCTGAACCCGATGTTCAAGCGCGAGGTCTGCGGGGGCGACTTCGAAACCACCATCCAGCGCAGCCAATGGGGCATGGGCTGGGGCCTGAACATGGGCGCACCCGATGCGGTTCGCCTGCTGGTCCAGGTCGAAGCCATCAAGCAGTAGCCGAAGACGCATCGGCAGCGCCCGATGCCGCTTTGCGGCAGCATCGCGCCATGTCGTCCCATCCGTTTCGCTTCACCGCAGGCCTGGCCGCCCTGCCTTTACTGGTGTTGCCGGGCGCCGCAGCCCGGGCTGAACTGGTGCCTTACACGCTGGACCCGGAGCACAGCTTCGTGCACTTCGAGGTCCAGCACTTCGGCACCTCCACCACACGCGGCCGTTTCGGACCGGTTCGTGGCGTGGTGATGCTCGACCGCCATGCCGGCCGTGGCGAGGTGAGTCTGCGCATCCCCATCGCCAGTGTGGACACTGGTGTGCCCGTGTTCAATGCGCGTCTGCGCCAGCGTGATCTGCTGGCCAGCGCCGAACACCCGGATGCGTTCTTCGTCGCCACGCGCTTTCGCTTCGAGGGCGAGCGCCTTGCCGAGGTGCGCGGCGAGTTCACGCTGCGGGGCATCGGTCAGCCCCTGTCGCTGCATGCCACGCACTTTGCCTGCCGCCCCGCCGGAGGAGGGGAAGTCTGCGGTGGCGACTTCGAAGCTGAGCTGCTGCGCAGCGACTTCGGCGCCACCTTCGGCTTGCCGCTGGTGGGCGACCGCGTGCGCCTCAAGGTACAGGTCGAAGGCCGGCGCTGAGCGCCATTCTCAGACCGCCGGTTCAAGCCGCGGCCGCGAAAGACCGGCCGAAGGCAAAGACCGAGTTCGGCGCCAGCACGCGCAAGGGCTTGACCACCGGCACCGGGGTGATGGACCGGCGCGCGGGCCGAGGCTCGATCTTCACGCCCTGGCGGATCTGCTCCTGCACCAGGCTGGCCAGCGAGATGGTGCCCATGTGCTGCAGCATCACGGCGCCCAGGCGTTGCCACAACGCGGCCGACGCATCCTGGGCCTGGCCTTCGGTGGCGGCGTCTTCCAGCGATTCATCCACCGCCGCGACGATCTCGGCCACGCTGATGCGCTCGGCGTCGCGGCCCAGCGTGTAGCCGCCGCCGGGGCCGCGGGTACTTTCCACCAGGCCCAGGCGGCGCAGGCGGCTGAAGAGCTGCTCGAGATAGGACAGCGAGATCTGCTGGCGCTGGCTGATCGAGGCCAGGGCCACGGGCCCGTCGGGGGCGCGCAAGGCGAGGTCGACGAGGGCGTTGACGGCAAATCGGCCCTTGGTGCTGATACGCATGGTGAAGGCTCTCCTGCAAAGGGGGTGTGAAGAACGGACAAGCTGCAATCTAGGCCTTCCGTTGCTTCGCGTAAATTCGATAATCTGTCATCGTTAGTTCGAAAAAGGCGCATCATGAACTTCAAGCACCTGCACTACTTCTGGGTCGCCGCGAAGGCCGGTGGCGTGGTGCGCGCCGGCGCCCAGTTGCACACCACGCCGCAGACCCTGTCCAGCCAGATCAAGCTGCTGGAGGAGCGGCTGGGCCGCCATCTGTTCCGCAAGAGCGGACGCAAGCTGGAGCTCACCGACGACGGCCGCGTGGCGCTGCGTTATGCCGACGAGATCTTCGCGCTGGGCAACGAATTGCAGGCCGCCATGCAGGACCGCCGGCGCAGCGGCACCCAGGTGCTGGAGTTCCGTGTCGGCATCGAAGACGCGGTGGCCAAGTCGGTGGCCTATCGGCTGCTGGAACCGGCGCTGGCGCTGCCCGAGCCGGTGCGCCTGATCTGCACCGAAGGCCGCTTCAGTGACCTGATGGCGCAACTCGCCCTGCACCGGATGGACCTGGTGATCGCCGACGAGCCGCTGGGCAGCCGGCTGAGCGTGAAGGCCTTCAACCATGCCCTGGGCAGTTCACCGATGAGCTTCTTCGCCGCGCCGGCGCTGGCTGCTTCGCTGCGCGGGCCGTTTCCGCAGTGCCTGAACGGCGCGCCGATGCTGATCCCGGGCGCCAGTTCCACCATCCGCCCGCAGTTCGAAGCCTGGTTGCAGCAGGAGCGGTTGCATCCGCGCGTGGTCGGCGAGTTCGACGACGGCGCGCTGATGAAGGCCTTCGGCCGCGAAGGACGTGGTGTCTTCGTCTCACCCGGCGTGGTGGAACACGAGACCTGCACCCAGTACGGCGTGCAGGTGGTGGGCCGCTGCACCGAGATGCGTGAGGATTTCTATGCCATCTCGGTGGAACGGCGCATCACGCACCCCGGGGTGGCGGCGATCACGCAGGCGGCGCGAAGCGACCTGTTCCGCTGAACGCTGCGGCTATCCTGCGCGCCGTGGCTGCCGAAAACCCCTGCCTGTTCCTGGCCGGCGCGCCCGCCATCGACGTGGGCCGACACCGCCATGCACTGGCCGCGACCGACGCGTTCCTGCTCGCCTGGCTGGCGCTGGAAGGCCCCAGCGCGCGCGAGCATCTGGCCGCCCTGCTCTGGCCCGGCAGCAGCGCCGAAGCCTCGCGCAACGCGCTTCGGCAGCGGCTGTTCCGCCTGCGCAAGCTGGCCGGAGCCG
>DAORNK010000212.1:0-7883 GCA_035440985.1 Rubrivivax sp.
GAGCTGCGACGGCCGGCGCGCCAGCAGCGGGCCGAGTTGCAGCGTCTCGGCGGTCCGCTGCACGCGGCGGTCGATCTCGGCACGGGGCACGCCGGCCACGCGCAGACCGAAGGACAGGTTGCCCAGCACCGTCATGTTGGGGTACAGCGCATAGGACTGGAACACCATGCCGATGCCGCGCGCGCTGGGGTCGGCAAAGGTCATATCCCGGCCACCGATCTCGATGCGGCCGGCGGCCGTGTCCAGCAGGCCGGCGATGCTGTGCAACAGGGTCGACTTGCCGCAGCCCGAAGGCCCGAGCAGCACCAGGAATTCGCCCGCCTGCACGTCCAGGTCCAGCCCGGTGATCACGTCCTGCGCGCCGTAGCGCACACCCAGGCCGTGCACCCGCACACCGCTGACCGCCGTTGCCGGCACCGGTTGCACGCTCATCCCTTCACCGCCCCGGCCGTGATGCCGCGCACGAACCAGCGCCCCGACACCAGGTAGACGAGCAGCGGCACGAGCGCGGTGAGGATGGTGGCCGCCATGTTGACGTTGTACAGGCGCTCGCCCGTGGTGGTGTTGATGACGTTGTTGAGCTGCACGGTCATGGGCAGGTTGCCGGCGCCGGCGAACACCAGACCCAGCACGTAGTCGTTCCAGACCCCGGTGACCTGCATGATGGCGGCCACGATGATGATGGGGGTCGACATCGGCAGCATGAGCTGCCAGAAGATGCGCCAGAAGCCGCCACCGTCGATGCGCGCGGCCTTGAAGAGCTCCACCGGCAGGCTCAGGTAGTGGTTGCGGAAGAGCAGCGTCATCACCGGCATGCTGAAGGCCAGATGCACCAGCACGATGCCCGGCAGGGACGCGAACAGGCCCGTGGCGGCCAGCACCTTGACCAACGGGTAGATCATCACCTGCACCGGGATGAAGGCGCCGAGCATGAGCACCGCGAACAGCCCTTCCGCACCGCGCGGCCGCCAGAAACTCAACGCGTAGCCGTTGAGCGCACCCACCAGGATGGGCAGGATGGTGCTGGGCACGACGATGGCCACCGAGTTCCAGAAGCCGACACGCACGCCTTCGCAGGCCAGGCCGGTGCACGCCTCGCTCCAGGCCGTGCGCCAGGCGTCCAGCGTCGGCTGCGCGGGCCAGGCGAAGAGCTGCCCGATGCGGATCTCGTCCATCGTCTTGAACGAGGTCACCAGCATCACGTACAGGGGCGCCAGGAAGAAGAGGGCCGCCAGGACCAGGAACGCATAGACGCCCACGCGCCCCCATGCGCCGGGCCCGCCTGCGCCGCGCCTGGGCGCCTTCATCGCGTGACCCCCCTGCGCCGCCTGGCGCTGCCACGAACATAGAGCACGGGCGCGACGATGGCCACCACGGAACACAGCAACAGCACCGAGCCGGCCGATGCCAGCGCGATGTTGGCGCGGCCGAAGAGGTGGTCCATGATGAACTTGGCCGGCACGTCACTGGCCGTGCCGGGCCCGCCCTGTGTCATCGCCACCACCGAATCGAAGACCTTCACCACGCCCGCAAACAGCAGCACGAAGGTCGTGAGCAGGGTCGGCCCGAGCATCGGCAGCACGATCTGCAGGTAGACGCGCCAACGCGGAATGCCTTCGACGCGCGCCGCCTTCCAGATCTCTTCGTCCACGCCACGCAGCCCGGCCAGCACCAGCGCCATCACCAGGCCCGAGGCCTGCCACACCGCGGCGATGACGATGGTGTAGATGACGCGGTCCGGGTCGACGATCCAGTCGAAGCTGAAGGAGGCGAAACCCCACTGGCGCACCGCCTGCTGCAGGCCGGCTTCGGGGTTCATGACCCACTGCCAGACCAGGCCGGTGGCGACGAAGGACATCGCGTAGGGATAGAGGAAGATGGTGCGCAGCACGCCCTCGGCGCGCACCTTCTGGTCCATGAAGATGGCCAGCAGCGTGCCGATCAGGAGGCAGGCCACGATGAACAGCACCCCGTACAAGGCCAGGTTGTGCAAGGCCTGCGACCAGCGCTCGTTGTCGAACAGCCGCTGGTACTGCTCGAGCCCGACAAAGTCGGCGGCGGGAAAGGTGCGCGAGCTGGTGAACGAGACCGCCAGTGTCCAGAGCATCGAACCGAGGTAGACCACCAGCACCGTGACTGCCATCGGCAGCAGCGCCAGGCTGGCCACGCCAGAGCGGCTGGCGACACGCGGACGGCTGGACATCGGCAATGCCGTCCGCGTCTCAGCGCTTCAAGGCCGAAGCGATGTCCCGCTGCACCTTCTCGACCGGAATGTTGCGGTTCCAGTAGGCGGTCAGGATGTCGGCCAGCGCGCCGTTCTGATCCGGCGTCAGGTAGATCTCGCCGTTGCCCAGGTGGCGCGACTTGTCCTTCATGATGGCCACGCCCTGTTGCGCGCAGGCATCGAGCTTGGAGGTATCGACATCGGTGCGAATGGGTATCGAACCCTTGCGCTGGCTGAAGGCCACCTGGGTGGCGGGCGCCGTGATCACGCTGGCCAGCAACTGCTGCGCCTTCACCCCGTTGGGCGACCTGGACTTGGGGAACACGAAGACATCGCCCTGGATGATGTAGGGTGCCTGGGGCCCGAAGCCGGGAATGCAGCCGTAGTCACGGCCCGGCACCTTGCCGGCCAGCGAGAACTCGCCCTTGGCCCAGTCGCCCATGAACTGGAAGCCGGCCTTGCCATTGATGAGCAGCGCGGTGGCGTCGTTCCAGTTGCGCCCGGGTGAGCCCTTGTCCACATAGCCTTGCAGTCGCTTGAAGGTCAGCAGCACCTGGCGGAAGGCGTCGGACTGGATGGCCGCTGCATCGCGGTCACGCAGCACCTTGAGGTAGAGCTCGCGCCCGCCGGCGTTGGCCAGCACGGCGGTGAAGACCGTGTTGTCCTGCCACGACTGGCCGCCGTGCGCCAGCCCGACCAGCCCCGCGGCCTTGAGCCGGTCCAGCGCGGCGAACAGTTCGTCCATCGACTTGGGCTCGGCCGCCACGCCGGCCGCCTGCAGCGCCGGCTTGGAATACCAGAGCCAGGTGGGCATGTGGATGTTGACCGGCACGGCGTAGTAGTGTCCCTTCACGCGCACCGCGTTGAGCACGATCTCGGGCAGGAACCGGTCCCAGCCGTCGCGCTGGGCCACCTCGTCCATCGGCGTCAGCATGCCCTGCTCGACGATGTCCAGGAACTGCTTGGAAGTGTTGAACTGCGCGGCCGTGGGCGGGTTGCCGCCGACGATGCGGTTGATGGCCACCGCGCGGGCCTGCTCGCCCAGCGCCACGGCCATGTCGATCCACACACCGCCGGCCGCGCGATAGGCATCGGCCAGGGTCTTCACGGCGGCCGATTCGCCGCCGGACGTCCACCAGTGCACGACCTCGGCCTTGGGGCCGGTGGTCGGCGTCTGCGCCGCCACCAGGGCCGGCAGCATCACCAGCGCCAGGATCGCCTTGCGGCGCAGGGTAGTCAGGGTCGACATGGAACAGATGATCAGGTCTCTTGACGGCAGGCTGTGCCCACCCAGCGGAACTTGGACACGTGCACCGGGTGGAAACGTTTGCACGGAGGGACTCAACCAGCTGCGCCAAAGCTGCAGTCTTCGGAGGAAGCCTATTCTTAACAATTCAAGAACGGCGTTAATTGAACGTTAACCCTTAGGCCGGCCAAGCCTGGCACGGCTGTCTGCTGCCCGCGCAGGGCGTTAGAGTTGCAGCCCAGATGCCGAGCTCCCCTACCCTGCTGCTGGCCGAAGACGATGCCATCCTGGCCGATGCGCTGTCGGTCCAGCTGCGCCAGGCCGGCTTCGAGCTGGAGCATGCGCCGAACGGGGCCGTCGCTGAATACCTGCTGCTGCGCCAGCCCTTCGACGTGGCGATCCTCGACCTGGGCCTGCCGATGGTCGACGGTCTGACGGTGCTGCGCCGCGTGCGCACCGCCCGCCGCATGCTGCCCGTGCTGCTGCTCACCGCGCTGGACAGTCTGGACGACCGAGTGGCGGGCTTGAACGCCGGCGCCGACGACTACCTCACCAAGCCGTTCGACTTTCCGGAGCTAGTTGCCCGCCTGCACGCCCTGTTGCGCCGCGCCCGGCCGGCTGCCCACGGCGAGACCGGCATCGGCCACCTGAGCTTCGACGCCGAGGCCCGCCGGGCCACCGTGCATGGCCGCTCGCTGGACCTCAGCCCGCGCGAGTGGACCTTGCTCGAGCTGCTGCTGTCACAGCGTGACCGCGTGGTCACCAAGGAGCAGATCGGACAGGTCTGGTCGCCCGACGGGGCCGACGCCGGCGCCACCGGTTCCATCGAGGTCTACATCCACCGCCTGCGCCGCAAGCTGGACGGTTCCGGCCTGTCGATCCGCACCGCACGCGGCCTGGGCTACCTGCTCGAGGCCGAAGCGGCGACACCGTGATCGGGCTGCGCGCCGACTGGCTGCGCGCGGTACCCGGCGCCCGTTCGCTGCATCGGCAGCTGTTCATCTGGCTGCTGCTGCCGCAGGTCGTGCTGTGGATCGCGGCGGCCAGCGTGACCTTCAACCTGGCGGTGCGCCACACCAACGAGGCCATCGATGCCAGCCTGGCCCAGGCCTCGCGCTCGCTGGCCCGCCAGATCAAGCCCACGGCCAGCGGCCTGTTCATCGACCTGCCGCGTTCCGCCCAGGAGATCCTGGAGGCCGACCCCACCGATCGTGTGCTGTATGCCGTCAGCGCGCCACCGGGCCAGTTGCTGCTGGGGGATGCCAACCTGCCGGCGGCGCGCATCCTGCACCCCAAGTTCAACGAACCCTACTTCTACGACGGCACCTACCCGGAGGCCACCGGCGACACCCATCCCGCGGCCGAGCGCGTGCGCGTGGTGGCGCTGTTCCTGCAGTTCGGCATCGAGGGCACGCGTGACGGCACGATGCTCGTGCAGGTGGCGCGCTCGCGCGCCAACCGTGAGGAGCTCGCGCGCCGCATCCTGGTCGACACGGCCTTGCCGCTGTCGGCCCTGATCGTGCTGATGACCCTGGTCGTGTGGGCCGGCATCCGCGCCGGGCTGCGGCCGCTCAAGCTGCTGCAGGACCAGGTCGAAGGCCGCGATGCCAACCACCTGGCACCGATCGAATTGCGCGCCGCGCCGCCCGAGGTGCGCGCGCTGACCGGCGCGATGAATTCGCTGCTCACCGAGGTGCGGCGCAACGTGGTGGCCCAGAAGCGCTTCATCAGCGACGCCGCGCACCAGCTGCGCACCCCGCTGGCCGGCCTGAAGAGCCAGACCGAGCTGGCGCTGGCCGAGGCCAGCGGTGCCAGCCAGGTCGAGCGGCTGCGGCTGGTGCACCTGAGCGCCACGCGCAGCGCCCGTCTGGTCAACCAGTTGCTCACGCTGGCCCGCGCCGAGCCCGAATCCGCGTCACTGCAGGACCGTGAAGTGCTGGACCTGCGCCAACTGGCACGCGACATCACCGCCGAATGGGTGCCCCGTGCCTTGGCCGCGGGTGTCGACCTGGGCATGGACGAAGCCGAAGACGCCTCGGCTGCCGAGGCCCCGGCCCGCGTGCGCGGCATCGCGCTGCTGCTGCGCGAGTGCCTGGGCAACCTGATCGACAACGCGATCCGCTACACCGGGCGCCAGGGCACCGTCACGGTGCGCGTGCGCGCCGAGGACGCCCGGGTGCTGGTGGAGGTCGAGGACAACGGACCCGGCGTGCCCGAGGCCGAACGTGAGCACGTCTTCGAACGCTTCGTGCGCGGCTCCGAGGACGGCAGCGGCTGCGGCCTGGGCCTGGCCATCGTGCGCGAGATCGTGGAACGCCACCACGGCAGCGTGCGCCTGCTGGCCGCCCAGCCGCGGGGCGTCATCGCGCAACTGGACCTGCCGGCTGCGCCTTTGGGCTGATTCCCTTGGCAGCTCAGGTGAGATGCAGTTCGCGCAGCTTGATTTCGCCACCCAGCTCGCTGTGCCGCGGTGGCGGCGGACTCACCGCGCGCGCCGAGCGCGAGCCCAGCTCGGCCTGGGTCTCGACCCCGGAAGGTGCCAGCGCACCCAGTGCGGCATAGGCGGCGGCCAGAGCCTCGTCGTCCGACGGACCCAGCCGGCTTTCAGGGGCGACGACCGGCGGTGGTGGTGGCGAGGGGCCGTCGAGCACGGCCGCCGTGCGGTAGACGTCGGCTTCGGCATCGTGGTCGAGGTGATCGCGGTCGATGATGGCGACGGCCATCTTGGAACGCAGGCTGGCCAGCCCGACCGGCGACCAGTTGGTCACCAGCCCCTCCAGTTGGGACAAGGCGTGCTGCATGACGTCCAGCGGCAGCTTGTGCAGGGCCTTGAGCCCCTTCTTGGCCAGTGCCTGCTCGACGAACACCAGGTGGCGCATGGTCTGGCGCGTCTCGGGCATGTCGTCCAGCAGGTTGGCCAATTGCGCCAGCATCAGGGCCACTTCGGCCTTCTCCTTCTGCCGGGCCTGCTCGGCACGGCTGGGCAGGTGCTGGCGCTCGCCGCCGGGGCCGCGTTCTTCCAGGACGATCTGCACCCCACCTTCTTCGCGGCGCAACGCCACGTCATGCTTGAAGAAGGCCACGGCGGCCTGGCGCAAGGGGCTGAAAAGACTCATGGGTGAGCTCGACTGCGACAGATGAAGGGGACATTCCCGCGCCGGCCAGGAGGCCGACCCTGTATGCAGTTTCGGCCAAGCAGGCCCGGGGCTTGAGCCGTGTGTGTGACCAAAGGCATCGGCCCGCCGTTGCCGGGCCCATCGCATCCCTGCCTAGGGCCGGGGTCGGGCCTGCCCTCAGGCCACGCACGTGCGGTTCTTGCCGGTGCGCTTGGCCTCGTACAGCGCTTCGTCGGCGCGCTCCAGGGTGACGGCCAGTGCTTCGCCGCTGCGCCAGGCGGTGACCCCGCTGGAAAATGTCACAAATACCTCGCGGCCATCGTGCATGAACAGCGCTGCGCTCAGGCTGCGCTGCAGGCGCGTCAGGGCCTGCTGCGCTTCCTCGATACCCGTGCCGGGCAACAGGACGACAAACTCCTCGCCACCGAAGCGGGCCAGGTGGTCCACGGGCCGCAGCCGCTCGCGCACCGCACTGGCCAGCGACTTGAGCGCCACGTCTCCCGCCGCATGGCCCAGGCTGTCGTTGAGCTTCTTGAAGTTGTCGATGTCGATCAGCGCCACCGCCAGCTGCGGGCTGGCATCGCGGCCGGCGCGGGCGCTTTCCGCTTCGAAGGCCTGGGCCAGGCCGCGCCGGTTGGCCACCTGGGTCAGGGCATCGGTGGAGACTTCGTCCGACAGTCGGCGCAGTTCGGATTCCAGCTCGCGCACCCGGGTTTCAAGCTCGCTGGCGCGCGCGCGGTCGGCCTGCATGCGTTCCTGCGAGCGCGTGACCGCCGCATGGATGGCGCGGCTGTCTTCCAGCATGGACTGCACGACGTCGGCCAGGCTCTCGAGCGTGTCGGCCTTTTCGATGGCCTCGGCATGCCGCGCCGTGGCGGTCTGGAAGCGGCCCGTGTGCTCGCCGAGTTCGCCCACTTCGCGCAACATGTCGTGCAGCAGTTGCTTGAGCGCGTCCCTCGCGGCAGCGCGCTCGCCACGCAGCTTGAGATGGTGCGCACGGGTTTCGGCCAGCATCTGGCTGGCGGCGTGCACACCGCGCACGCTCAACCCGTCTTCGAGCCGGGCGCGCAGGCCGGCACACTGACCCTGGGCCCAACTGTCGTCTTCGGCCAGTTCGGTCAATCCGGCGCTCAACTCCCGACAAAGCCCTGCCAGCCCTTCCACCAGACGGTGCCGATGCGCGAACAGCCGGCGCGCCTGGTCGCAGATGGCCGCGACCGCGGCCACGTGCGTCGGTGTGGCGCCTTCGGCCGCCACCGCGTCGGCCAGGCGGCCCAGCTCCGAGGCCAGTTCGGCC
>DAORNK010000213.1:0-7880 GCA_035440985.1 Rubrivivax sp.
TGGCCGGCCGCGCCGTCTGGCCCCAGCCCGATGCGGCCGTGGTGCAGGCGCTGGGCTGGTCACCCGAGACCATCGATGCCTACCGACAGCACCTGGACCGCCAGGTGCCCGAAGATGCGGGCAATGGCCACGGGCTGCTGGGCTACCCCGGCACGCTGCAAGGCAGCGACCTGGAGATCGAAGCCGCCGGTGAACACGACTTGCCTGGCGGCCCCGCTGCCTGGCGATTGCTGCTGCAGCTGGACAGCGACGACACGCTGATGTGGGGCACGGACAGCGGCCGGCTGTACTTGATGATTCACGAAATGGATCTGGCGGCTGGCGACTTCAGCCGCGTGGTGGCGCTGACCCAGGGCCTGTGAGCCGCGCGGTGCCTGGCGAGCCCGGCTCCTCGTGATGCCCGCCTACACTGGCCGCTTTCCGTGCCCGGCCGCGCCACGGCCTGCCTTCCGATGAGTACCCCCGCCTCCGCCTTGCCGGTCAGCTTGCCCACCACGCGTTGGGCCTGGCTGCCGCCCATGAACAGCCCGCGCTACTACCTGATGCTGGCGGTGCTGGGCATCTTCATCCTCGGGCCGCTGGGCGGGGTCACGGCCTCCTACATGAACTTCTCGATCGGCTTCTTCGTCGGCGGCCAGGTGCTGGCCGGCATCCTGGGCTCCACCGTGACGCTGGGCTACGGGCCCGAAGGCAAACACGGCGCCAACTACATGCAGACGGCGGCGGCCTCGGTGGCCGGCATGGCCGGCATGGGCGTGCTGATCCAGGCCATGGTGTGGATGGGCCTGCCGCAGCCGCCGCTGTGGCAGCTGATGCTGTTCATGGGCGCCATCGGCATGTTCGGCGCCGGCGTGGGCATGCTCTACACGCCCATCCTGGTCGATCGGCTTCAGCTGACCTTCCCGTCGGGCCTGGCGGTGGCCAACATCCTGCGCGCGCTGACCGATCCGGTGCTGCTCAGGCGGTCCGTCGCGCGACTGGGCACGGGCGTGGGCCTGGGCCTCGTGGGTGGGCTGGGTTCGGCCAAGCTGACCTTCCTGGGTGCCATCGAACTGTCCACCTCGACCCTGGGCGCGGGCCTGCTGGTGGGCGCACGCATCGGCGTGGCGGCGCTGGTGGCCGGCCTGACCGGCACGCTGTTGATTCCGCTGTTCCTCGACATTGGCTGGCTGCAGCCGGGCGAGCCCTTCCGCAAGATCACCTTCCTGATCGGCCTGGGGCTGATCATGGGGGCGGCCATCCTGGACATCGGTCAGATCCTGGTGCAGGCCTGGCGGCGCTGGCGTTCGCCGCCCGAGCTGCGCGAGGTCGTGCCGCCGCAGCCCGACTGGCAGCGCACGCATGTCGGCCGCCTGATCGCCTGGGTGATCTTCTGGGGTGCGATGGTGGTGTGGGTGGGCGCCAGTGTGCTCAACCAACCGGTGTTCTTCATGGCGCTGGCCATGGTGCTGGTGTTCGTGTTTGCGATGGTCAACGGCATCTCGCTGGGCATCAGCGACAGCAATCCCATCAGCTCGGCCTTCGTCACCGCCGTGGTGCTGATGGCGGCGCTGGGCTTGAAGGACCCCACGGTGGGCCTGATGGCCGGCGGCATCCTGCTGGTGAGCTGCAGCGTGGCCGGCGACATGCAGCAGGACCGCTCCACCGGCTGGCGCCTGGGCACGCCGCGCACCATCCAGTTCCGCTTCCAGGTGATGGGCCTGGTGGTGGGCGCCATCCTCACGGTGGGTTTTGCCAAGCTCTTCATGAGCGCCTACCCCGTGCTGGCGCTGGACCAGACCGTGATGCAGGCCAAGGACCAGCCCGCGCAGTGGTTGTCGGCGATGACCTACAAGTTCGTCGGCGCGCTGCGCAGCCTGACCGACGACAAGCCCTACCAGCGCTGGGCCATCGTGCTGGGCCTGGCCATCGGCCTGGTGGTGCAGGTGGTGCGCAAGCTGCTGTTCGCGAGCCCCGCCTACCAGCGCTGGCGCGATGGCAGCGCGGCGGGCCGGGCGGGTGACTTCGTCATGGATGCCATCGTGCTGCCTTCGCCCTATGCCTACAGCTTCGGCACCTTCCTGGGTCTGGCCACCTCGGTGTGGTTCGCCGCCGGCGGTGTCATCGCCAGCGTGGCCGACTGGTTCAAGCAGCGTCGGGGCCGGCAGCCAGGCGACGATGACCTGCCCTCGGACATGAGCACGGTGTCGCTGGTGGGCGGCGGCCTGATCGCCGGCGACGCGCTGGCGGCGCTGGGGCTGGGGCTGGCGGGGTTGCTGGCGATGGTGGCGGGGTAGCACTGCCTAGATCGACATGCGCTGCCGCACGCCGTCGGCTGCCATGTCGGCGCCACGTCCGCGCATCACCACCTCGCCGCGCTCCATCACCAGGTACTGGTCGGCCAGCTCGGCGGCGAAGTCGTAGTACTGCTCCACCAGCACGATGGCCATGCGCTGGCCGTCCAGCCCCTTGTCGGCCAGCATGCGCAGCACGCGGCCGATGTCCTTGATGATGCTGGGCTGGATGCCTTCGGTGGGCTCGTCCAGCATCAGCAGGCGCGGCCCGGCGACCAGGGCGCGCGCGATGGCCAGTTGCTGCTGCTGGCCGCCGGAGAGATCGCCGCCGCGGCGGCCGATCATCTGCTTGAGCACCGGGAAGAGTTCGAAGACCTGCGGCGGGATCGGTGTGCTGCCTGCGCGTGCGGCCAGGCCCATGCGCAGGTTGTCCTGCACCGTCAGGCGGCCGAAGATCTCGCGACCCTGCGGCACGTAGCCGATGCCGGCGCGCACGCGCTCATAGGACGTGGCCTTGGTGATCTCGCCGCCGCCCAGCATCACGCGCCCGGCCTTCACCGGCACCACGCCCATCAGGCTCTTGAGCAGCGTGGTCTTGCCCACGCCATTGCGGCCCAGCACAACCGTGATCTCGCCCACACGCGCCTGCAGCGCCACGTTGCGCAGGATGTGGCTGCCGCCGTAGTACTGGTTCAGGCCTTCGACCTGGAGGAGTGCTTCATCGGCCAAGATAGACCTCGACGACCTTCTGGTTGGCCTGCACCTCGGACAAGAGCCCTTCAGCCAACACGCTGCCTTCGTGCAGCACCGTGACCTTCTTGCGGCCCTGGGTAAGCTGTTCGACGAACTTCATGTCGTGTTCGACGACCACCAGCGAGTGCCTGCCTTCCAGCGTGAGGAAGAGTTCGGCGGTGCGTTCGGTTTCCTCGTCGGTCATGCCGGCCACCGGCTCGTCCAGCAGCAGCAGTTTGGGGTCCTGCGCCAGCAGCATGCCGATCTCCAGCCACTGCTTCTGCCCATGGCTCAGCAGCCCGGCGATGCGCCGTGCTTCGTCCTGCAGGTGGATCAGGGCCAGCAGTTCGCCCAGACGGTCCTGTTGCTCGCCGCTCAGGCGTGAGCGCAGGCTGGCGCGCACGCCGCGATCGGCACGCAGGTTGAGCTCGAGGTTCTCGAAGACATTGAGCTGTTCATAGACCGTGGGCTTCTGGAACTTGCGGCCCACGCCGACCTGTGCGATGGCGGGCTCGCTCAGGCGCAGCAGATCGACGTTGTTGCCGAAGAAGACCTTGCCGCTGTCGGGCCGCGTCTTGCCGGTGATGCAGTCCATCATCGTGGTCTTGCCGGCACCGTTGGGGCCGATGATGCAGCGCAGTTCGCCCACGTCGATGGACAGGCTCAGTGCATTCAGCGCCTTGAAGCCGTCGAAGCTGACCGTCACCTCGTCCAGGTACAGCGCCACGCCTTGCGTGAAGATCACCTCGCCTGTGCCGACCGGGCGGCCGTAGCCGCCGCGTGGCATCGCGGCCTGGCGCGCGGCGTAGGCCTCGCGCGCCTTGGCGCCGGCTTCCATCAGGTCGGGCGTCATGGCGCACGGCCTTTCCGGCGCTTGGCCAGGCCCATCAGGCCCATGATGCCGTTCGGCAAGAACAGCGTCACCGCGATGAACAGCGCACCCAGGAAGAACAGCCAGAACTCCGGAAAGGCCACCGTGAACCAGCTCTTGGCGCCATTGACGAAGAAGGCGCCGACGATAGGCCCGATCAGCGTGGCGCGCCCGCCCACGGCGGCCCAGATGGCGATCTCGATGCTGGCCGCCGGGCTCATCTCGCCGGGGTTGATGATGCCCACCTGCGGCACGTACAGCGCGCCGGCCACTGCGCACATGGCGGCCGACAACGTCCAGATGCTCAGCTTGTAGGCCACCGGGTTGTAGCCGCTGAACATGACCCGGCTCTCGGCGTCGCGGATGGCCTGCAGCACGCGCCCGTACTTGCTGCGCACGATGGCGCGCGAGAGTACGTAGAAACCCACCAGCACCAGACCGGTGATGACGCACAGGCCCACACGCAAGGACTGGTCGAGTGGCACATCGAGGATGCGCTTGAAGTCGGTGAAGCCGTTGTTGCCGCCGAAGCCGGTCTCGTTGCGGAAGAAGAGCAGCATCGCGGCGAAGGTCAGCGCCTGCGTGATGATGCTGAAGTACACGCCCTTGATGCGCGAGCGGAAGGCGAAGAAGCCGAACACGAAGGCCAGGCCGGCGGGCACCAGCACCACCAGCAGCATCTGCGCGATGAAGCTGTCGCTCAGGGCCCAGTGCCAGGGAAACTCCTTCCAGTTCAGGAAGACCATGAAGTCCGGCATGTGGCTCTTGTACTGCCCGTCGGTGCCGATCTGGCGCATCAGGTACATGCCCATGCCGTAGCCGCCCAGCGCGAAGAACAGGCCATGGCCCAGGCTGAGGATGCCGGTGTAGCCCCAGATCAGGTCCATCGCCAACGCGCAGATCGCGTAGCAGAGAATCTTGCCCAGCAGGCTCACGTAGAAATCGCCCAGGTGCAACGCGCTGCCGGCGGGCACCAGCAGGTTCAGCGCCGGCACCACGGCGGCGAACACGACGATGGCCAGCAGCACGCCGGTCCAGCCGCGGGTGCCCAGCTGTGGGCTCATGCCTCAGCGCTCCGCCCTTTGAGGGCAAAGATGCCTTGCGGGCGCTTCTGGATGAACATCACGATGAACACCAGCACGGTGATCTTGGCCAGCACCGCGCCCTGCCAGCCTTCCAGCAGCTTGTTCAGAATGCCCAGGCCCAGACCCGCGTAGACCGTGCCGGCGAGCTGGCCCACGCCGCCCAGCACCACCACCATGAAGCTGTCGACGATGTAGCCCTGGCCCAGGTCAGGCCCGACGTTGCCGACCTGGCTGAGCGCACAGCCCGCCAGGCCTGCGATGCCGGCGCCCAAGGCGAAGGCGTAGGTGTCCACGCGCGCCGTGTTGACGCCCACGCAGGCGGCCATGCGGCGGTTCTGCGTGACCCCACGCACGAACAGACCCAGCCGCGTGCGGTTGATGAGCAGGGTCATGCCCAGCAGCACCAAGGCAGCGAAGGCGACGATGGCCAGCCGGTTGTAGGGCAGGGTCAGGTTGGGCAGCACCTGCAGGCCGCCGGACAACCACGATGGATTCTCGACACCGACGTTCTGCGCGCCGAAGATCGTGCGCACCAGCTGCATCAGGATCAGGCTGATGCCCCAGGTGGCCAGCAACGTCTCCAGTGGGCGGCCGTAGAGCCAGCGGATGACGGTGCGTTCAAGCACCGCGCCCACCAGGGCCGCGCTCAGGAAGGATGCCGGCACGGCCAGCACGATGTACCAGTCGAAGGCCGCAGGCAGCCAGGCCTTGAAGAGGTTCTGCACCACGTAGGTGGCGTAGGCACCGATCATCATCAGTTCGCCATGCGCCATGTTGATCACGCCCATCAGTCCGTAGGTGATGGCCAGGCCCAGCGCCACCAGCAGCAGGATCGAGCCCAGGCTGATGCCGGCGAAGAGCGTGCCCAGGCGTTCGCCCCAGGCCAGCCGCGCAGCCACCTTGTCCAGCGACGCCACGAGGGCGCCCTTGACCTCGGCATCGGTCTCGCTGGCCAGGCGCTCGGTGAGCAGGGCGCGCGTGGCGGGCTGTTCGCTGCTGGCCAGCAAGCGCGCAGCGGCCAGGCGCTTGGCCTTGTCGGCCGAGCCGATCATCGCGGCGGCCTTGAGCAGTTCCAGCCGCGTCTTGAGCCCGGCGTCGGTCTCCGCCGCCAGGGCCTTGTCCAGCAGGCCGAGCTTGCTTTCGTCGGCGCTGTCCTTGAGCGCGGTGATGGCCTTGTCGCGTTCCGCACGGTCCTTGGAAAACAGGCTGAGCGCGGCCAGCGCCGCCTGCAGCTCGCCGCGCACGCGGTTGTTGTTGACCACGTCTTCGGCGCCTTCGGGCAAGGTGGCGGCTGCGCCGCTGGCGGCGTCGACGACCTTGCCGTCGCGCACGACAAAGGCGCGCCCGCCGGCGATCTTCACTTCATCGGCCAGCAGGGCCTGGGCGTAGGCCGGCAGCGCCGGGTCAGCCGCCAGCACGGCTTCCTGCAGCGCGGCAATGCGCTCGTCGCTGTCGCCATCGGCGATGCGCAGCGCTTGTTCGGGTGTCAGTGCCGGGGTCGCCGTCGCTCCCAACAACAGGCTCAGGCATAGCAGCAGGCGATGAAGCAGCACGGTGGGCACGGCGCGAAGGGAATCGGAGCAGAGAGGCCGCGCGACAGCAAGAGCCGCGCGGCCCGGGCGAGACTTACTTCTTCGTGGGGACGTTGGCCTTGCCCTTGTTCTCGGGGATGTAGTCGCTCCAGGGGTCGGCGACGACCGGGCCCTTGGTCTTCCACACCACGTTGAACTGGCCGTCGGCCTTGATCTCGCCGATGAACACCGGCTTGTGCAGGTGGTGGTTCTCCTTGTCCATCGTGGACATGAAGCCGCCCGGGGCCGGGAAGGTCTGGCCGGCCATCGCGGCGATGACCTTGTCGGTGTCGGTGCTCTTGGCCTTGGTCACCGCCTGCGCCCACATCATGAAGCCGATGTAGGTGGCTTCCATGGGGTCGTTGGTCAGCGGCTTGTCCTTGTGGCCGGCGATGCCCTTGGCCTTGGCGTAGTCGCTCCACTTCTTGACGAAGGCGGTGTTGGCCGGGCTCTTGATCGACATGAAGTAGTTCCACGCTGCCAGGTGGCCGACCAGCGGCTTGGTATCCACGCCGCGCAGTTCTTCCTCGCCCACCGAGAAGGCCACCACGGGCACGTCGGTCGCCTTCAGCCCCTGATTGCCCAGTTCCTTGTAGAAGGGCACGTTGCTGTCGCCGTTGATGGTGCTGACCACGGCCGTCTTCTTGCCTTCACCGGCGAACTTCTTGATCTTGGCGATGATGGTCTGGTAGTCGCTGTGGCCGAAGGGGGTGTACTCCTCCATGATGTCGGCCTCGGCCACGCCCTTGCTCTTGAGGAAGGCGCGCAGGATCTTGTTGGTGGTGCGCGGGTAGACGTAGTCGGTGCCCAGCAGCACCCAGCGCTTGGCGCTGCCGCCGTCCTTGCTCATCAGGTACTCGACGGCCGGAATGGCCTGCTGGTTGGGCGCCGCGCCGGTGTAGAAGACGTTCTTGCTGAGTTCCTCGCCTTCGTACTGCACCGGGTAGAAGAGCAGCGAATTGGTCTCTTCGAAGACCGGCAGCACGCTCTTGCGCGAGACGCTGGTCCAGCAGCCGAACACCGCGGCCACCTTGTCCTGCGTGATGAGTTGCTTGGCCTTTTCGGCGAAGAGCGGCCAGTTGGACGCCGGGTCGACCACCACGGGTTCCAGCTTCTTGCCCAGCAGGCCGCCCTTGGCATTGACCTCGTCGATGGCCATCAGCACGGTGTCCTTGAGCACCGTCTCCGAGATGGCCATCGTGCCCGACAGCGAGTGCAGCACGCCGACCTTGATGGTGTCGGCGGCGTGGGCGGTGAGGCCGAAGGCGCCCAGGGCGGTGGCGACCGTCAGGGCTTTGAGGGTGAATCGACGTTGCAGCATGGCGCTTCTCCAGGGTTCAAAAACATC
>DAORNK010000214.1:0-5430 GCA_035440985.1 Rubrivivax sp.
CCTGGGCGTGCGCGTCCCACTGCGCGAAGCTGCGCGCCGCGGCGACGACGACGCCCGCATCGGCCGCGGCAGACTCGATGTCCTGTGCGCGCCAGTCGGCCAGGGCCTCGGCCACCGCCTCGCGCTCGATCAGCGGGCCGAGGGGCAGACCCAGCAGCTTCAAGGCCCCGTCGCGGTGATGGGCGAAATTGGCGTGGATGCGCACCCAGCCGGGTTCGCAACGCGCGCCGCACGCGTAAAGGCCGGACAGCTTGTCCCAGACCGGCAGTTCCTTGCCATCGACGCGGTACCAGCCGCAGCTGTCCAGCACGGCGTGTGTGGCGTCCACCGCGACGGTCTGCCGCGCTGCACCCCGCATCACACCGATCTGCGCGGCAGCGAGCGCGGCGGCGGCCAGCGCCGACTGCACCGCGCTGGCCACCGCGAACGAAGAGGGCAGCACGGGATCGGCGCCAGACAGGCTCACGTCGGCCAGCGCCTGGACGGGCAGGTCGACGCTGCGCCACAACGCGGCCAAGGCTTCGCGAGCGGTGCCTGAATCGGATTCCATCATCTGCGGAGCGTCTCCTGGAGTGCCACGATAGAGCAGTGCCCCGGGCTTGTTCGTGCCTGGCAGCATGGGCGGCAGGTGCAGACGCTGCGGTGCGCAAGGCGCTTCAACCGTTCGGCGTTGGCCTGCCGTCTCTTCTGCGCGGTCGCCGAAAGCTGCCAGAGTGACCAACCGCAGCGCAGGGCTAGAGTGTGGGCCATGGACCTGCTGGCGACTTTCGTCTCCGCATCGCTGATCGGCCTGTCGATCGCGGCGCCCGTCGGCCCCATCGGGCTGCTCACGATCCAGCGCAGCCTTGAGCACGGCCCGCGCGCCGGGCTGGCCACCGGGCTGGGTGCCGCCGCCGCCGACGCGGTGTACGGTGCCGTGGGCTCCTTTGGTGTCAGCTGGCTGATCGGCGCCCTGGTCGCCGCACGCGTGCCACTGGCGCTGTTCGGCGCCGCTTTCCTGCTCTGGATGGCCTGGGGTCTGGTGCGCGCCCAGGCGAGCGAGCGGGCCGCAGCAGCCGCGCCGGCGCGCAACGCCTGGCAGTACTTCGCGACGACCTTCGTGCTGACCTTGTCCAACCCGGCGACGATCTTCTCCTTCATCGCCGTGTTCGGTACTCTGGCAGGGCGCAGCGCTGTGGACGCGCCGGGCACGATGGTGCTGGGCGTGCTGGTCGGCTCGGCGCTCTGGTGGCTGTTCCTGTCCACCGCGGTGGGGCGGTTGCGCGAGCGGTTCGACTCGCGCTGGCGCCGCAGGGTCAACCTCGCCAGCGCGTCGGTCCTGGCTGGCTTCGCGCTCTGGCAATTGGGCTCGCTGTTCTGAACGGCAGGGACCCGATGCTCTGCCGCCGGTGGCGATCGCCTTACGGCCCGCCAGACTCCCGCATCGAGGCTTCGGCCACGCCCGTCTGCAACGGCACCTCCAGGCAGGCGCCTTGCAGGGTGGCCTGCTGGCACTCGATGCGCCGGGTGCGCGTTCAGATCACGCCCTGACGAAGAGCGCGTTGGCCATCAGGATGCCGATGGCGGTCAGCAGGAGCGAGCCAACCAGGTGCAGACCTGCCGCACCCATCGCCCACCCGTACTCCTGGCGCCCGATCAAGGTCACGACCTCGATCGAGAAGGTCGAGAAGGTGGTCAGCCCGCCCAGGAAGCCGGTGATGATCAGCAGGCGCAACTCGAGCGGCAGGCTGGCGTTGTGCGCAAAGAGGGAACTGGCAACGCCGACCAGCAGCCCGCCGATGAGGTTGGAGGCCAGCGTGCCCAGCGCCAAGGTGGGGAACAGGGGATTCAGCAGGCTGCCCAACCCCCAGCGCAGCAAGGCACCGCAACCGGCACCGCCGAACACCGCCAACATCGCAAGAACGCTCATGTCGCTCCTTCTCCATCGAACGGGCCGGAGCGAGCGGTGAGGCGTGCGACGCGTTGCGCCCGCAAAAGTCCTGCACCGTTCCGTCCGGACCCGGGCAGGCATCATCGGCCCAGGCGGGCGGTCACGGGAGGCAAGCCACCTCCGCCTGCATTCAGTATATCGACCGGGGGCGCGGCAGGACCTCGCAGCCCGCGGCCGCCTGTATCGGCCCCATCGCCGCGCCGGCGAGCCGCTACGATGATGGGATGTCCACCCAGGAGCCGCCCCGCAGCGCACGCCCGCATTGGCAACGCCTGTTGTGGGGCACGGCAGGTGCGGTGGCATTGCTGACGGGCATCGTCGGCGCCTTCCTGCCGGTGCTGCCCACGACGCCCCTGGTGCTGCTGGCCGCGTTCTGCTTTTCGCGCAGCAGCTCGCGCGCCGAAGCCTGGATGCTGGCGCACCCGCGTTTCGGTCCGATGGTGCGCAACTGGCGCCAGCACCGTGCCGTGCCGCTGCGGGCCAAGCAGGTGGCCTGGGTGATGATGGCGATCAGTTCGGTGTGGGCCTGGTGGGCGATGCCCAGCGGGCTGCGCTGGTTGCCCGGGCTGACCTGTCTGGCGGTGGGCATCTGGCTGTACCGCCTGCCCAGCCGCGTCCCGGCCGGCGAACCGCCTACAGCTTGACCAGCGTGGCGGCGCGCACACCCAGCAGGCGCAGCCTTCGGCTCAGGTCCACACGCTTCAGGCACAGGCCGGCGGCGTGGCGGATGGCGGCAGCGTCGGCCACCGCCTGCGGCAGGGTCATGTCCCGGGTCACGGTCTTGAAGTCGTCGAAGCGAAGCTTGATGCCGATGGTGCGCCCCGCGTAGCCCTTGCGCTGCAGGTCGGTGGCCACCTGCGTGGCCAGTTCGGTGAAGATGCGCGTCAGTTCGGCGCGGTCGCGCACCGCATGCAGATCGCGGTCGAAGGTCGTTTCGCGGCTCATCGACACCGGCTCGCTGTGCGTGACCAGAGGGCGGTCGTCGCGCCCGTTGGCCGCTTCGTGCAGCCATCGCCCGTAGGCGCGCCCGAAGTGGGCCACCAACAGGGCCGGGTCGCAGGCGGCCAGGTCGCCGATGCGGCGCAGGCCCAGCGCGTCCAGCCTGGCCCCGGCCTTGGGACCGATGCCGTTGATGCGGCGAACCGGCAGGGGCCAGATGCGCGCCGGGATGTCCGCCTGGGTGAGGACGGTCAGCCCGTCGGGCTTGTCCAGTTCGCTCGCGATCTTGGCCAGCAGCTTGTTGGGCGTGACGCCGATGGAGCAGGTCAGCCCGGTGGCGCGCTTGACGTTGTTGCGGATGTCCTGCGCCAGTGCACGCACGCCACCGGTGGCGTCGTGGCCGATGCTGTCCTGTGCGCCAGGCAGTTCGGTCAGGTCGATGTAGATCTCGTCGATGCCGCGGTCTTCGATGAGCGGCGCCACTTCGGCCACGGCGGCCTTGAAGCGGCGCGAGTAGCTGCGGTACTGGTCGAAGTCCACCGGCAGCAGCACGGCCTGGGGCGCCAGCGCCGCGGCCTTCATCAGGCCCATGCCGGAATGCACGCCCAGATCGCGGGCGGGGTAGGTGGCGGTGGTGATCACGCCACGGCCGGTGTAGCCGGCCAGCGTGGCGAAGCGGCGCGTACCGTCAGCCGCGATCACCGGTTGGTGCCGGCGACCACCGCCGATGACCACCGCCTGGCCCTGCAACTCGGGGTAACGCAGCAATTCCACCGACGCATAGAAGGCGTCCATGTCGAGGTGGGCGATCCAGCGGCGTGGCGGCACATCGGGGCTCGTTGGGGCAGCGCGGGCCCATTGTGGTGCCAGAAACATTCCGACATCCAAATGGGTGTCGGGCCCACCTATATTTTCATCTGGCGCTGAATCTGCGCAGAACCGGAAGCCCACATGTTCGCCCTCCCCAGGCCAAGACGGCCAAGCGCAAGTGGGCCGAGGTGCGCCGCAGCGCTGCAGTGGGCAGCGCGCATCTGCAGGCCGGGCGCAGGAGCTTCAGGTCGGGGCGGTGCCGCGTGGCGCGCATCGTCCGCTACAGTGGGCCGCGCATGTCCACGCTGAGCCCAACCCCGCCCGGCAGCCCCGGCCAGCCCCCTGAACAGCAGGCGTTGCAGGAAGCGCTGGCCGGCCTGCTGGTTTCGGTGGCGCGCCTTTCGGTGGCGCGCGGCCTGCCTTGCGCGGTGGTGGAAGAGATGTTGCGCCTGGCCTTCGTGCAAGCCGCGGCGCGTGCCCACCCGGGTCTGCCGGAGCACCGCAAGGTCAGCCGCATCAGCACCAGCACCGGCATCAACCGGCGCGAGGTCACCCGTCTGATGCAGCAACCGGCCAACGCGCTGCCGCGGGGCCGGTCCGTCGCCAGCGAGGTGTTCACGCACTGGCGCACCGAACCGGCCTATAGGGGCGCGGATGGCCTGCCGCGCAGCCTGCCGCGACAGGGTGAAGCACCCAGCTTCGAAAGCCTGGCACACAGCGTCACGCGGGACGTGCACCCGCGCAGCCTGCTCGACGAACTGCGCCGGCTGAGCCTGGTGCATTGGGACGAGGCCAGCGACACGGTGCGCCTGGAACGCGAGGTCTTCGTGCCCCAGGGCGACCGCGCCCGCCAGTACGCGTTCCTGGGCGACAACGTCGGCGACCACCTGCGCGCTGCCGTGGACAACGTGCTGACCAGCGACCGCCTGCACTTCGAGCAGGCGGTGTTTGCCAGTGGGCTCTCGCCCGCTTCGCTGCAGGCCGTGCGGCCCGCCATCCGTGGGCAATGGCAAGCCCTGATGGTGGCCCTGGTGCCCCTGCTGGAAGCGCATGTCGCCGCCGACGAAGCGCAGCAGCCTCCCCCCGCCGGCCGCCTGCGCGTGGGCCTTTACACCTATCAGGACGAAGGCCCCGCCCCGCCCGGACCAGCGGTGGTGCGGCGCATCCACAAGAGGAAAAAGCCCCATGAAACGCGATGACCGCAGACGGCCCCGCGTCTGGCTCCCCCGCCCCGGGCTTTGCCGGTACGCCAGGGGTGGCATCCTGGCGGCTCTGGCCGGCATGGCCATCCTGCTGGCGGCCTGCGGTGGTGGCGTCGGATCCGGGGGGACGGGTGGTTTTGCGTCCGGCCCGATCACCGGTTTCGGCTCGGTCATCGTCAACGGCGTGCGCTTCGACGACACCGCGGCCACCGTGGTGGACGGTGAAGGCAGCCCACGCACACGCGATGATCTGCGCCTGGGCATGACGGTGGAGGTCGAGAGTGGCGCCATCACGGTCACCCAGGGCGCTCAGGCGGCCAGTGCCAGGCGCATCGAATTCGACTGTGCGCTGCGCGGCCCGGTGACCGCCCTGGACAAGGCCGGTGGCGCCTTCACGCTGCTGGGCCAGCGCGTGGTGGTGGACGCGACCACCGTGTTCGACGATCGCCTGGCCGGTGGCCTGAACGGGCTGGCCGCGGGTCGCATGCTGGAGGTGTATGCCGTCTTCGACCCGGCCGGCTTGCGCTACCGTGCCACGCGGGTGGAAGC
>DAORNK010000214.1:5452-7850 GCA_035440985.1 Rubrivivax sp.
AGCCTGCAGTTGCGCGGGCCGGTGGCCCAACTCGACACCGCGGCCAAGACCCTGCACATCGGCAGCACCACCTACGGTTATGGCGGTGCGACCGGCGTGCCGGCGGATCTGGCGACGGGCCAGTTCGTGCGCCTGCGCCTGCTGGCCAGCGGGTCGGCGCGCTGGGTGGTGCAGGCCTTCGGCCTGGCGCCGCGCAGCCCGCCGGATGCCGACGAAGCCACGCTCAAGGGTCTGATCAGCGCCTTCAGCTCGGCCACCAGCTTCAGCGTCGACGGTCGCCCGGTGGACGCCAGTGCCGCCAGCTTCCCTGACGGGCGCAGCGGCCTGGCCTTGGGCGTTCGCGTGGAAGTCGAAGGCAGCCTGCGCAATGGTGTGTTGCGCGCCGCCAAAGTCGAGATCCAGACCGACGAGGATGAACGCGAAGGTGGCTTCGAACTGGAGGGCGCCATCACCTCGGTGGCCGCCGACCTGAGCAGTTTCGTGCTGCGCGGCCTGACCGTCAGCACCTTGCGCACCGGCCTGGTCTATGAGGGCGGCAAGGCCGGCGATCTGAAGGCCGGCGTCAAGCTCAAGGTCAAAGGGGTGCTGTCAGACGATGGGCAGCGCGTCGAGGCCACGCGCATCGAATTCGACGACTGATCGGGCCGGCCGCCGCCGGCCGGGTTCAAGCGGCCAGGCGGGCGCGGTGGCGTTCGATCTGCGACTGCACCTGGGCCGGCGCGGTGCCGCCGGCGAGGTTGCGCGCGTTGAGTGAACCGCGCAAGGTCAGCACCTCGGCCACATCGGCCGCGATGCTGGCGTTGAGCGCCTGCAATTCGGCCAGGGGCAGCTGCGCCAGATCCACGCCGCGGCCGATGGCGATCTTCACTGCGTGCGCCACGGTTTCGTGCGCGTCACGGAAGGGCAGGCCCTTTTTCACCAGGTAATCGGCCAGGTCGGTGGCGGTGGCGTAGCCGCGCAGCGCGGCACGCTCCATCGCGTCGGCCTTCACCGTGATGCCACCCACCATCTCGGCCATGATGCGCAAGGTGTCGCGCAGCGTGTCGACGGTGTCGAACAGCGGCTCCTTGTCTTCCTGGTTGTCCTTGTTGTAGGTCAGCGGCTGGCCCTTCATCAACGTGATGAGTCCCATCAGGTGGCCGACCACGCGGCCGCTCTTTCCGCGTGCCAGTTCGGCCACGTCGGGGTTGCGCTTCTGCGGCATGATGGAACTGCCCGTGCAGTAGCGGTCGGCCAGGTCGATGAAGCCGAAGTTCTGGCTCATCCACAGCACGATCTCTTCGGCGAGGCGCGAGACATGCACCATGCAGATGCTGGCAAAGGCCGCGAATTCGAGCGCAAAGTCGCGGTCGCTCACCGCGTCCAGGCTGTTGCCGCACAGGCCGTCGAAGCCCAGCGTGCGTGCCACGCGCTCGCGGTCCAGCGGGTAGCTGGTGCCGGCCAGCGCGGCGGCACCCAGCGGCAGCTGGTTGACGCGCTTGCGCACGTCGGCCAGGCGCTGGCCGTCGCGCCAGAACATCTCCACATAGGCCAGCAGGTGGTGCGCAAAGCTCACCGGCTGTGCCACCTGCATGTGGGTGTAGCCGGGCATCACCGTCTCGATGTGCCGGGCGGCCAGGTCCACCAGTGCGCGCTGCATGGCGGCCAGCAACGGCGTGAGTTGGTCGATCTCGCCACGCAACCACAGCCGCACATCGGTGGCGACCTGGTCGTTGCGGCTGCGGCCCGTGTGCAGCCGCTTGCCGGCGGCGCCCACCAGCTGGGTCAGCCGCGCCTCGATGTTGAGATGCACGTCTTCGAGCTCCAGCTTCCACTCGAAGCTGCCGGCTTCGATCTCGCTGGCGATCTGCGCCATCCCGCGCCGGATGTCGGCCAGATCCTGCGCACTGATGATGCCTTGCGCGGCCAGCATTTCGGCATGCGCCAGGCTGCCGTCGATGTCGGCCCGCCACAGGCGCTTGTCGAAGACCACGCTGGCGGTGTAGCGCTTGACGAGTTCGCTCATCGGTTCGCTGAACAGCGCCGACCAGGCTTGTTGCTTGTTGGACAGGGGATCGTGTGCCATGCAGGCTGCCGCGTGGTGCGTGGGTTGGGGGCCAAGGGAGGCCCAAAGGGGCCGACTCCGTATTATCCGGGCCGAGATGAGCCCAACGCCCGGACCGATCGACGACGAGTTCGCGCCCACCGGCACGCGTCCGGCCAGCCTGTGGCCGGCCAGCACCAGGGTGCCCGAACGGCAGAGCACCGGTTTCGCCAGCACGCGCTTCGATCCGATGGCCGAGGAGCGTGCCCGCCTGCAAGCCCAGGCGGCGGCGGCTTTCGACGTCTGCCACCCGGCGCTGGCTTTGCGCGCCGTGCTGCTGGTGCAGGCCGCGCTGGCCGTCGTGGCGCTGGCCGG
>DAORNK010000215.1:0-5031 GCA_035440985.1 Rubrivivax sp.
CACGGCGCTGCTGCCTGCCGCCACCTGGCTGCACACCGCCCAGGCGCTGGCCGCCGCGGGCGACCGGGCGCATGCTGCCGAAGTCGCCGCCGAAGGCCGTGCCTGGCTGCAGGACATCGCCGTGCGCCACGTGGCAGCACCCTGGCGCCAGGGCTTCCTGGAGCACAACCCCGTCAACCGCGAATTGCTGGCGCTGGCATCTCGACTGTGCTGAACCAGCCTGGCGCCGGTACAGGTCTTCGTCGGCACGCTTGAGCAGGGTCTCCACGTCCTGGTCATCCTTGGGGCAGACCGCCAGGCCGCCTTCTGGACGCCCTGAGAGCCGGCTTTCGCTGCGTCGTGCGCCCGCAGGCTTGAACCTGCCGGACAGGCGCCATGATCAAATGCGCTGCCCCCACCACACCCTGCCATGCACGCACAGGACTTCATCCAGTCTTGTCCAACGAGGTATGAGCCTGGAGCCGGGCGCGAGATTCCACTGAGGAATGAGCCTGGAGCGCTTCTGGGATGGGCGGTTTGGGGGCTGGCAGGCAGCCCTTCGGCGCAGCGGGTCGATCATCGAATCGATGGTGATCGACATGAACGAAGCCCAGGTGCGCACGCTGGAGCAGGTGCGTCAGGTGCTGGAGTTCCAGGCGGCCGCTGGCGACGCGGACCGCTATGCGTGGATTGAGGCCGTTCTCAAGCGCTTTGACTACCCCCGGCTGGCGCGCGCCGACCACGGCTCTGTGCTGGTCTATCTGCAGCGCCTGAGCGGCTACAGCCGAGCGCAGATCACGCGGCTGGTCTCGCGCTGGGGCGCCGGCAAGCCGCTGGTCAAGAACTACGCCGCGCCGCGTTTGCCATTTGCCCGCCTGTACACGAGCGCCGACGTGGCGCTGCTGGCCGACGTGGAACGGGTCATGGGTACGCTGTCAGGCCCGGCCACGGCCTGCGTGCTGCGCCGCCAGCGCGATGTCTTCGGTGACGAGCGATTCGCGCGGCTGGGGTCGATCTCGGTGGGCCACCTGTACAACCTGCGCCACAGCGCTGGCTACCGCAACCAGCGCGTGGTGCTGGCCAAAACGCAGCCCAGCAAGAACATCCAGATCGGCGTGCGCCGTGCGCCCGCTCCCGAGGGACGACCCGGCTTCATCCGCATCGACAGCGTGCATCAGGGTGACCTGGACGGCGTCAAGGGGCTGTATCACATCAACGCCGTGGACTGCGTCACCCAGTGGCAGGTGGTGGCCAGCGTGCAGACGATCTCCGAGGCGCACCTGCTCAGCGTGATCGAGGAGATGCTCGCGCAGTTTCCGTTCGAGATCCTCGGCTTTCACGCCGACAACGGCAGCGAATACGTCAACCACAAGGTGGCGAGGCTGCTGGACAAGCTGCGTATCGAGTTCACCCGCAGCCGCCCACGGCACAGCAACGACAAGGGCTATGTCTCACACTGCACCTCCTTCGCACAGTCGAGGTCGAGCGCGCCGCCATCGAGGCGACGCTGGGAGAGTTCGGCGCCTTGCATCTTGCGCGGAGCGTCGTCGCGCAACGGCTCGTACAGGGACTCGTTCTTGTCGTTGTAGGCGTGACCGCGCAGCAGGCCGCGGCGCAACCAGATCTTCAGCAGGGGACACGCCGCCTTGAAGCTGCCGATGAGCGCCGACGAGTTCCTGGCCTGGGATGCCGGCCAGACGGTCAAGCACGAGTTCGTCGACCACGAGGTGATTGCGATGGCCGGCGCCGGCGAGGCGCATGTCACGACGGCCGGCAATGTCTTCATCGCCCTGCGCGCGCACCTCAAGGGCACGCCCTGCCGCACGTTCATGGCCGATATGAAGCTGCAGGTCGTGGCCGCCGAGGCCTTCTTCTACCCCGACGTGATGGTCACCTGCAGCGCGGCCGACACCACCGACGCCCTGGTCAAGCGGGAGCCGACGCTGCTGGTGGAAGTGCTCTCAACCTCGACAGCCGCCTACGACCGCGGCGCCAGGTTCGCGGCCTATCGGCGCCTGCCCAGCCTGCGCGAGTACCTGGTCGTCGACACCGACAGCCGCGCCTGCGACCTGTACCGCCTGGGCGCCGATGGCCTGTGGGTTCTGCACCCCTTTGACCCCGGCCAGACGCTGGAACTGGCCTCGGTGGGGCTGGTGCTGCCGGCCGAAGAGCTGTGGGCCGAAGTGCCCGCACCGGCGCCGGCCGGGGAGAGCGCGCCGGCACAAGGCGCCTGAGGGTCTGAAGGCCCCCAACGGCCGGCTCTCGCCTGGCTTGGCGGCAGGCTGTGCTGCCCGCTCAGCGTAGCAGTTCCATCCCCAGCCGCTTGGCGGCTTTGGCATCGAAGGTCAGCACGCGCGCCTTGCGGGTGTCGGCCAGCGCGACGATGAGGCAATCGTGCAGGTCCACACCACCCTGGCTGTACTGCGCCAGCGCGGCGCGCACGGCCGGCGCCTCCTGCACTTCCAGCGTCGGCGCATCAAGCAGGTCGGCCAGGATGGCGGCCACCAGCGGCGCCTCGGCCGCATAGCGGCTTTCCATGACCCACACGGTTTCAAGCAGGGCCACCAGGCTGACGAAACCGCGGTCCGTGGTACTCAGTTCGCGTTCCAGCAGCCGGGTCGCCCGGGCGGACTGGCGGGCATCGTCCTGCGCCAGGTAGCGCACCAGGACATTGGTGTCCAGCGCGCGCATCAACCGCGGCCTATGCGCGCGCGGCGGTCACCGATGGCGGCGTTCATCTCGTCGATCGACACCGGCTGCGCAGGCTTGGGCAAGCGGCCCTTGAGGCGGCGCACGTCGCCGGTGGCCGGCAGCAGGCGCACGCCGTCGGCTTCCAGCACGAAGCGCAGGATCGACCCCTGCGCGAGGCCCAGCCGTTTGCGCACGTCGCTGGGAATGACGACCTGGCCCTTGCTGGAAACGGTGGCGGCGAGTTCGGCGGGCTTGGACATGGCGAGCTCCGGTGAGGTAAGGCATTTTGCCTTACCCGCGAAGCCACCACCCCCCGGTCTACTTCAAACCGGCCAGATCGCGCAGCACAGCCTTCTTGTCGGTGCGCTCCCAGGAAAACTCCGGTTCCTCGCGCCCGAAGTGCCCGTACGCCGCGGTCTTTTCGTAGATCGGGCGCAGCAGGTCCAGCATCTGCACGATGCCCTTGGGCCGCAGGTCGAAGACCTCGTTCACCAGCGCGGCGATCCTGTCGTCGCTGATGACGCCGGTGCCTTCGGTATAGACCGTCACATTCATGGGCTTGGCCACGCCGATGGCGTAGGCCACCTGGATCTGGCACTGCCTGGCCAGGCCGGCAGCAACGATGTTCTTGGCCACGTAGCGCGCGGCGTAGGCAGCGGACCGGTCCACCTTGGACGGGTCCTTGCCGCTGAAGGCACCGCCGCCGTGCGGGCAGGCGCCGCCGTAGGTGTCGACGATGATCTTGCGCCCGGTCAGGCCGCAGTCGCCCTGCGGGCCGCCGACCACGAAGCGGCCGGTGGGGTTGATCAGGTACTTGGTGTCGGCCGTCAGCCATTCCTTGGGCAGCACCGGCTTGATGATCTCCTCGCGCACCGCTTCGTAGAAGGCGTCGGTCATCTTGTGGCCCAGGCTGTACTCGGGCGCATGCTGGCTGCTCAGCACCACGGTGTCGATGCTGTGCGGCTTGCCGTCGACGTAGCGCATCGTGACCTGGCTCTTGGCGTCCGGGCGCAGGAAGGGCAGGCGGCCGTCCTTGCGCAACTGGGCCTGGCGCTCGACCAGGCGGTGCGCGTAGTAGATCGGCGCGGGCATCAGCTCGGGCGTTTCGTCGCACGCATAGCCGAACATCAGGCCCTGGTCGCCGGCGCCGGTGTTGAGGTGGTCGTCGCTGGCGTGGTCCACGCCCTGGGCGATGTCGTTGCTCTGCTTGTCGTAGCAGACCATCACCGCGCAGCCCTTGTAGTCGATGCCGTACTCGGTGTTGTCGTAACCGATGCGCTTGATGGTGTCGCGCGCGACCTGGATGTAGTCGACGTGCGCGTTGGTGGTGATCTCGCCGGCCAGCACCACCAGGCCCGTGTTGCACAGCGTTTCGGCGGCGACGCGGCTGCGCGGGTCCTGCTTGAAGATGGCGTCGAGGATGGCGTCGCTGATCTGGTCGGCCACCTTGTCGGGATGGCCTTCAGAGACGGATTCGGATGTGAAGAGAAAGTCGTTCGCCACGAGTGAGCTCCTTGATTGGCAATGGGTGACCTTGCGTCGTCGCTGGTCAGCTTGCCTGGAGCCGCGGCGAACGCTTTAGCGGTACTTGTGGAGCAGCCAACCCGGTTGCGACAAATGCACAACACACCTGGCCGACTGCCCGGCGGCGCCCTATATGCTTGGCCCCGCGATCGCCCCGCAAGTTGTCCTTTAACTCGGCGACCCGAGAAGTATACGAACGATGCCTTCCCTGCTGGCCTGGCTCTCGCACCGCTCTTTGCGGTTTTTGCACGCCCTGGGCACCTGGCTGGGCTGGACGGCCTATCTGCTGTCACCCAGCTACCGCCACCGGCTGGTGGACAACGCCCGCCTGGCTGGCGTGGGCAGCGCCGACCGCCGGGCCGCCGTCGCCGAGGCCGGCAAGCTGTACATGGAACTGCCCCGCCTCTGGCTGCGCCCACGCGATCAACCCATAGCCGACCCGGTGCGCTGGCAGGGCGCCGAACTGATCGAAGCCTCGCTGGCCGGTGGCCGCGGGCTGGTGCTGCTCACGCCGCACATGGGCAGCTTCGAGATCTGCGCCCAGGCCTATGCCGAACGTTTTGGTGGCCGGCAGCCCATCACCGTGCTGTACCGCCCGGCCCGCCAGCCCTGGCTGCGTGAACTGGAAGAAACCGCCCGCGCGCGCCCGGCCCTGGCCACCGCGCCGGCCAGCCTGGCGGGCGTGCGCCAGATGATGCGCGCGCTGCGCAAGGGCGAGACCCTGGGCCTGCTGCCCGACCAGGTGCCGCCCGAGGGCATGGGCGTGTGGGCACCGTTCTTCGGCCAGCCGGCCTACACGATGACGCTGGCCGCCCGCCTGGTGCTACAGACCGGCTC
>DAORNK010000215.1:5210-7847 GCA_035440985.1 Rubrivivax sp.
CGCAGTACCTGTGGGGCTACCACCGCTACAAGCAGCCGCGCCGGCAGAACTTGCCATGATGGAGAACCTCGCCGCACGCGCCCTGCTGGCCCTGGTGTGGCTGTTGCACTGGTTGCCACTGGGCGTGCAGGCCGTGCTGGGCCGCGGCCTGGGGCGGGTGATGCACGCGCTGGCCAGGGGCCGCCGCGCGGTGGCGCTGCGCAACGTGGAACTGTGCCTGCCCGAACTGGACCTGCCGGCGCGCCAGGCGCTGGTGCGCGAGCACTTCCAGTGGCTGGCGCGCAGCCTGCTGGAACGCGCCGTGCTGTGGCATGCCAGCCCCGAGCGGCTGCGCCGGCTGATCCACGTCGAGGGCGATGTGAAACTGGCCGAACACAGCGACCGCGCCGTGATGTGGCTGGTGCCGCACTTCCTGGCGGTGGACGTGGCCGGTGCGGCCACGCAGCTGTTCCAGAAGCACCGCGGCTTCGACGTCTATGCGCCGCAGAGCAACGCGGTGCTCGACCAGGCACTGCTGCGCGGCCGCGCCCGCTTCGGCACGGCGGACTTCTACACGCGGCAGGACGGCGCCCGCCCCATCGTGCGTGCCATCCGCCAGGGCCATGCCTTCTTCAACCCCTGCGACATGGACTTCGGCCTGCGCGACGCCGCCTTCGTGCCCTTCTTCGGCCATCCGGCGGCCACGCTGCTGGCCCCCTCGCGGCTGGCGCGCAGCATGAACATGATCGTGCAGCCCGTGGTGGCCGAGATCCTGCCCGGCGGCCAGGGTTGGCGCGTCGACTTCATGGAACCCTGGACCGACTGGCCCAGCGACGACCCGGTGGCCGACGCCGCGCGCATGAACCGCTTCATCGAAACGCAGATCCGCCGCTGCCCGGCGCAGTACCTGTGGGTGCACAAGCGCTTCAAGACGCGCCCGCCTGGCGAGCCATCGTTCTACGCGTGAGCGCAGCGCACCTGAACCGATAATCCACCGATGCGGCTGCCCTTCACCAAGATGCAAGGCGCGGGCAACGACTTCGTCGTGCTCGACGCCACACGCGTGCCGCTGGCGCTTTCACCCGCGCAGTTGCGCCACCTCGGCGACCGGCGCTTCGGCATCGGGGCAGACCAGATCCTGGTCGTCGAGCCCAGCCCCGCGCCGGGCGTGGACTTCGGCTACCGCATCTTCAACGGCGCCAGCGGCGGCGAAGTCGAACACTGCGGCAACGGCGCGCGCTGCTTGCTGCGATACGTGCACGAACGCGGCCTGACGGACCGACGCAGCGTGCGCGTGCAGACCGTCAACCGCGTGCTGGACCTGCAACTGGCCGCAGACGGTCGCGTCACGGTGGACATGGGTGCGCCGGTGTTCGACCTGCCGCAGATCCCCTTTTCCGCCGATGGCCTGCACAGCCGTGCGGTCGCCGGCTTCGAGCTCTGGCCGCTGGAAGGCGTGGAGATCGCCGTGCTGTCGATGGGCAACCCGCACGCCGTGCTGCGGGTGCCCGACGTCGACACCGCGCCCGTGGCCACGCTGGGCCCGCGGCTCGAAACGCATGCCCGCTTCGCGCAGCAGGTCAATGTCGGCTTCCTGCAGATCCTCAGCCGCAGCGATGTCCGCCTGCGCGTGCACGAACGCGCCGCCGGCGAGACCCTGGCTTGCGGCACCGGTGCCTGCGCGGCCGTAGTCGCCGGCATCCGCCTGGGCTGGCTGGACGCGGCCGTGGAAGTGCATACGCGCGGCGGTGATTTGCGCGTTGCCTGGGCCGGTGGCGCCGCTTCGGTGCTGATGACCGGCCCTGCCCAAACCGTCTACCAAGGAGAGATCGAACTGTGAGCAGCAGCAACCACGGACCCGCCCAGGGCGTGCAGGGCATCACCGAAGCCGACATCGCCAACTACCTGGCCAACAACCCCGGCTTCTTCGAGCGCCACGCCGAGCTGCTGTCCAGCGTGCAGCTCACCAGCCCGCACGGCCAGCGCGCCGTCTCGCTGCAGGAGCGGCAGATGGAAATGCTGCGCGAGCGCATCAAGGGCCTGGAGCTCAAGATCGTCGAGATGATCCGCCACGGGCAGGAGAACCTCGCCATCACCGACCGCCTGCACCGCTTCGTGCGCGCCGTGCTGACCACCCAGCAGGCGGCCGACCTGCCGGCGCGCATGGTGTCCTCGCTCAAGCATGAATTCCTGATCCCGCAGGCCGCCATCCGGCTGTGGGGCATGGGCCCGGCGCTGGCCGGCAGCGAGCATGCCGCCAGCGTGAGCGACGACGTGCTGAGCTTTGCCGGCAGCCTCACGTTGCCCTACTGCGGCGTCAACGCGGGCTTCGAGGCCTCCGAGTGGCTGGGTGATCCGGCCGCCGTGGCTTCGCTGGCGATGATTCCGCTGCGCCACGGCGAGCGCTGCTTCGGCCTGCTGGTGCTGGGTTCACCCGACCCCACGCGCTATGCAGCGGACATGGGCACCGAATTCCTGGCCCGCATCGGCGATATCGCGGGCGCCGCGCTGAGCCGCCTGCTGCCGGCCTGAACCCGCCCGTGGCCACCGCCGCACTGGCGCCCGAGCTGCAGGCCTTCCTGCAGCATCTGGCGGTGGAGCGCCGGCTGGCCGCCCGCACGCTGGCGCTGTACACGCAGGCCCTGCAGCGCCTGCAGG
>DAORNK010000216.1:0-7839 GCA_035440985.1 Rubrivivax sp.
GCCGGGCGGCCGGCGGCCCGGCCGTGCTCACGGTGGCCGCCTTCCCGCTGCTCGACGAGATCATCAGGACAGCGCTGCCACGCTGGCAGCAGTTGCACCCCGGCGTCGAGCTGCGCGTGCTGTCGCGCCAGTACAGCGACCACCACACGGCGATGACCACCGCGCTGTCCACCTCCACCCACCTGCCCGACGTGATGGCGCTGGAGGTCAGCTTCGTCGGCCGCTTCGCCCACGGCACCGGCCTGGACGACCTGCGCCAGGGTGCCTACGGCATCGAACAGCACCGCGCCAGGTGGGTACCGGCGGCGGTGGACCAGGCCACCAATGCGCGCGGCGAGATCATCGCCGCGCCCACCGACATCGGCCCGGGCACCATGCTGTACCGCACCGATCTGCTCGAGAAGGCCGGCGTCGCGCCCGAGGAACTGTCACGTTCCTGGGACAGCTACATCGCCGCAGGCAAGCGCATCAAGGCCAGGACCGGGGCCTACCTGGTCTCGCACGTGCAGTCGGTGAAGGACATCGTCATCCGCACCGGCATCCAGCCCGGGCAGGGCCTGTACTACGACCGCGATTCGCGCGCCCTCGTCAATTCACCGCGCTTCGTACGCGCCTTCGAGGTGGCGCGCGAGATGCGGCAGGCCAAGCTCGATGCCCGCGTGGGCGTGTGGTCCAACGAATGGGCCGAAGGCCTCAAACGCGGCACCCTGGCCACCGAGCTGGGCGGGGCCTGGCTGGTGGGCCAGCTCAACAAGTGGGTGGCACCCACCACCAAGGGTCTGTGGCGCGCGTCGCAGTTCCCCGAGAACACTTTTGCCGGCTATGGCGGTGCCTTCTACGCCATCCCGCGCCGTTCGGACCCGGCCCGCAAGGCGCTGGCCTGGGACTTCATCCGCCTGATGACGCTGGATCCGGCCGTGCAGACGCTCGCCTTCAAGGAATACGACGCCTTCCCCTCGTTGCTGCAGGTGCACGAAGACCCCTTCTTCGACGAGCCCCTGCCCTTCCTGGGCGGCCAGCGCGCGCGCACGCTGTGGCGCGATGCCGCGCGCCGCATCGCGCCCCTGGTGGTGCACAAGCAGAGCAGCTTCGCCGATGAAGTCATCGGCACCGAACTCGACAACGTGATCGACCGCGACAAGGACATCCACCAGGCCCTGGCCGATGCCGAACGCCTGCTGCAGCGCCGCGCGCGCCGCTGAAGAGAGACCGCACGCATGCGCTGGCCCGATGCCCTTCGCCTGTCGCCCACCGTGGCGCCCTATGTCTTCATCGCGCCGTTCTTCGTGCTGTTCGCGGTGTTCGGGCTGTTCCCGCTGGTGTTCTCGCTGGTGCTGGCCTTCCAGCACTGGGAGCCCACCAGCGGCCTGGGTGCGATGCAGTACGTCGGGCTGGAGAACTTCGCCTTCGCCCTGGGCGACGAATGGTTCTGGAAGTCGCTGAAGAACACGCTGTGGCTGGCCGTGGCCTCGGGCGCGCCCCAGCACCTGGTGGCGATCCCGCTGGCGGTGTTCATCCACGGCCTGGTGCCGCGCCTGCGCGACGTGGCGATCGGCGCCTACTTCGTGCCCTACATCACCTCCACGGTGGCCATCGCCATCATGTTCAGCTCGCTCTTTTCCAAGGACTACGGGCTGGTCAACGCGGCGCTGGGCGCGCTGGCCGGCATAGCCCCGGTGGATTGGCTGGGCAAGCCCGAGGCCATCAAGCCGGCCATCGCCTTCATCATCTTCTGGCGCTTCGTCGGCTTCAACACGGTGCTCTACCTGGCCGCGCTGCAGACCATCCCCAAGGACCTTTACGAAGCCGCCACGATGGACGGCGCCAGCCGCTGGCAGCAGTTCCTGCACATCACGCTGCCCAGCCTGCGGCCGATGATCTACTTCGGCGTCACGCTCAGCGTGATAGGCGGGCTGCAGATCTTCGAGGAGCCCTTCATCCTGACCGGCGGCAAGGGCGGGTCGGATCAGGCGGGCTTGACCTCGGCCGTCTACCTGTACCGCATGGCCTTCGACTTCAATGATTTCGGCGGCGCCAGCGCGATGTCCTGGCTGCTGTGCGTGGTGGTGGGCGTGCTGACCTGGCTGACCAACCGCGCTTTCGCCAGCCGCCGGGGGGCAGGCGCATGAACACAGGCCACCCCATCCCACGCTTCGGCGCCTACGCCCTCGTCGGCGCCGGGGCGCTGTTCATGCTGGCGCCGTTCTACTTCATGTTCGTGTTCGCCACGCAGTCGCGCACCGAGATCTTCAACCTGCCGCCGCCGCTGTTCTTCGGCGATGCGCTGCGCGCCAACATGGAGGTGCTGACCAGCAAGCTTCCCTTCTGGCGCAACGTGGGCTGGAGCCTGTACGTGGCCCTGGCCTCCACGGCGCTGACGCTGCTGTTCTGCTCATTGGCCGGCTATGCCTTCGCGCTGCTGGAGTTCCGCTACAAGAAGGCCTTGTTCGGCGCGGTGATGACGACCATGCTGCTGCCCTCGTTCATGAACATGATCCCCAGCTTCATGATCATGGACGCGCTGGGCTGGATCGACGAGCACCGCGCGCTGTACGTGCCCGGCGCGGCCAGCGCCTTCGGCATCTTCATGATGCGGCAGTTCGCGCTGTCGGCCGTGCCGCGTGACCTGATCGAAGCCGCGCGCATGGACGGCTGCGGCGAGTTCGGCATCTATTGGCGCATTGCCCTGCCGCTGATGCGCCCGGCCCTGGGCACGCTGGGCCTGGTCACCTTCATCGGCTCGTGGAACAACTTCATGGCGCCCCTGGTGGTGCTGCGCAGTGCCGACAACTACACGCTGCCGCTGGCGCTGCGCAGCCTGCAAAGCCCGGTCAACACCGAGTGGGGCGCGCTGATGGCCGGCTCGGCCATCGCCACGCTGCCCCTGCTGGTGCTGTTCGTGATGGCCTCGCGCCAGCTCATCGCGGGGCTCACGGCCGGCGCGGTGAAGTAGCCTGCTTCCTGGACTCCTGCCCGCCATGATGACCTCTCCTCTCCCGGCGTTCCTTCTGGCCCAGCGCTTTCCCCGCGACTTCACGTGGGGCGTGGCCACCAGCGCCTTCCAGATCGAAGGCGCGGCGGCGGCCGACGGCAAGGGCGAATCGATCTGGGACCGCTTCTGCCGCGCGCCCGGCGCCATCGCCGATGCCAGCAACGGCGATGTGGCCTGCGACCACTACCATCGTCTGGACGCCGATCTGGACCTGATTGCCGGCCTGGGCGTCACGGCCTATCGCTTTTCCGTGAGCTGGCCGCGTGTGCAGCCGCTGGGCCATGGCACGTGGAACGAAGCCGGCCTGCGCTTCTATGAACGCCTGGTCGATGGCCTGCAGGCACGCGGCATCAGCGCCCACCTGACGCTGAACCACTGGGACTTGCCGCAGGCCCTGCAGGATGAAGGCGGCTGGGGCGCGCGCGAAACGGTGCACCACTTCGTGGACTACGCGCGTGGTGTGGCGCGCCGCCTGGGCAGCCGCTGCGCCAGCATCTGCACCCACAACGAGCCCTGGGTCATCGCCGTGCTGGGGCACCAGACCGGCGTGTTCGCGCCCGGCTACAAGAGCCGCACCCTGGCGTTGCAGGTAGCGCACCACCTGCTGCTCAGCCACGGCCTGGCGCTGCAGGCGCTGCGCGCCGACGGTTGCACTGCCCGACTCGGCATCGTGCTCAACCTGACGCCGGTGTTCCCGGCCACCGACAGCGAAGCCGACCGCGAGCAGGCGCGCATCGACGACGGCACCTCGATCCGCTGGTACTGCGACCCGCTGTTCCACGGCCGCTACCCGGCCGACATCCTGGACCACTACGGTGCCGATGCACCGCTGGTGCAGCCGGGGGACATGACGGCCATTGCGCAGCCGCTGGACTTTCTGGGCGTCAACAACTACTCACGCCACATGGCCAGCGCCACCGGCCCCTGGGATGTCAAGCTGGGTGGCCTGGCGCTGACCGAGATGGGCTGGGAGATCTACCCCGCCGGCCTGACCGGACTGCTGCTGCGCCTGCAGCGCGACTATCAGCCGCGCAGCATGCTGATCACCGAGAACGGCGGGGCCTTTCCCGACCCGCTGCAGGCCGGCCAGGTGCACGATGCCGACCGCACGCAGTACCTGGGCGACCACATCGCCGCCGTGGCCGATGCGCGTGACCAGGGTGCCCGGGTGGACGGCTACATGGTCTGGAGCCTGATGGACAACTTCGAATGGGCCTCAGGCTACGCCAAGCGGTTCGGCATCGTGCACGTGGACTACCAGACCCAGCGCCGCACCCCCAAGGACAGCGCCTTGTGGTACCGCGGCCTGCTGCAACAGTGGCGCGCCAGCGCCGGCGAAGGAAACTGAAATGAAACCCCCAAGCTCACTTCGTTCGCTGCCCCCCAAGGGGGCGTTCAGTACCTTCGGAACGGCCGGGCGGCACTGACATGGGCCAGGTATCGCTGCGCGGCGTGCACAAGCGCTTCGGCGACGTGCACGTGATCCAGGGCGTCGATCTGGAGGTCGACGACGGCGAGTTCCTGGTCTTCGTCGGCCCATCGGGCTGCGGCAAGACCACGCTGCTGCGCATGGTGGCGGGGTTGGAGACCATCTCCGAAGGCGAACTGCGGATCGACGGCCAGCGTGCCAACGATGTGCGCCCTTCCGAACGTGGTGCGGCGATGGTCTTCCAGAGCTACGCGCTGTACCCGCACATGACGGTGGCCGAGAACATGGGCTTCGCGCTGAAGATGGCCGGCGTGGCCAAGGCCGAGCGTGACGAGCAGGTGGGCCGTGCCGCCGAAGCCCTGCGCATGACCGATCTGCTGGGGCGTTATCCGAAGGAACTCTCGGGTGGCCAGCGCCAGCGGGTGGCCATCGGCCGCGCCATCGTGCGCAAACCCAAGGTCTTTCTGTTCGACGAACCGCTGTCCAATCTGGACGCGGCGCTGCGCGTGAGCATGCGCATCGAACTGTCGCGCCTGCACCAGGAATGGCGCACCACGATGATCTACGTCACCCACGATCAGGTCGAGGCGATGACCCTGGGCGACCGCATCGCGGTGTTCAACCAGGGCCGCATCGAACAGGTCGGCGCGCCGCTGGATCTGTACAACCGGCCACGCAACGAGTTCGTCGCCGGCTTCCTAGGCGCACCGCGCATCAACCTGGTGCCGCGCCCGGCCGAAGGCGCCAGCGCGCCGCACCGCGCCTTGTGGCAGGCGCTGGTGGATCCTGCGCATCTGGTGCGGGCCGAACGCGCGGGTCTGCGGCCCGAGCACCTGCACCTGGGCAGCGCCGGCGCCGGCGTGGCGGCCACGGTGGAACTGGCGGAACAGCTCGGCGATGCAGCCGTCGTGCATCTGCGCGTGGCTGGCTTGAGCGAATTGCTGGTCGCCAAGGTCAGCGCCGCCGAGGGCCGTGTGAACGTGGGCGATGCGGTTGGCCTGCTGCCGGCCGTGGAGACGGCGCTGATCTTCGACAATCAGGGCCTGCGCGTGGCCGGTGGCCCGGCATGAAGCGGCAGACCCTGGGCGTGACGGCCCTGTTGCTGGTGGCCTGCGGCCCGCTTGCGGCCCAGACGCCAGCGCCGGTGGCGTCCAGCGCATCGGCACCCACCAGCGCTGCTGTGCCCAGCGGCTATCGGCTCGTCTGGTCCGATGAGTTCGACACACCCGGCCAGCCCAACGCTGCACACTGGGTGGCCGATACGGTGCGCAACAAGGACGGCTGGTACAACAACGAAAAGCAGTACTACGCCGCCGGCCGGCTGGAGAACGCCGAGGTGCGCGACGGCCGCCTGGTCATCACCGCACGCCGCGAATCGCTCCACACCGCGCCCGATTGGGGCGGGCAGGCCTACACGTCGGCGCGTCTGATCACGCGCGGCAAGGCCGACTGGACATACGGCTTCTTCGAGATCCGCGCCAGGATGCCCTGCGGCAAGGGCACCTGGCCGGCCATCTGGACCCTGGGCCGTGGCGGCCACTGGCCAGGCGACGGTGAACTGGACATCCTGGAACACATGGGCCACACCCCGCTTCGCATCTCCAGCGCCGTGCACACCAGCGCGGGCAGCGGTGGCCATGCGGTCGGCGGGACGACGCGCCTGCCCGATGCCTGCCGGGCCCTCCACGACTACCAGATGCACTGGACACCACAAGCCATCAGCTTCGGCGTGGACGGCGTGGTGCACTGGGTCTATACCAGGCGGGCCGGCGATGTCGGCGCCTGGCCCTTCGACAAGCCCCAGTTCCTGATCCTGAACCTGGCCATCGGCGGCGACCTGGGTGGTGCCGTCGACGACGCCATCTTCCCGGTCGCGATGGAAATCGACCACGTGCGCGTCTACCAGGCCAGGCCCTGAACGCGGCCTTGCGATGACGCTGGATCGCCGCCGCTTCCTGCATGGCCTGGGCGGCAGTGCCGCCGGCCTGGCCTTGATCCGCCAGGCCCAGGCCGTGCCACCCACGCAGCGCACCGGCACGCTGGCCGATGTGGACCACATCGTGGTGCTGACGCAGGAGAACCGCGCCTTCGACCACTACTTCGGCGCGCTGCCCGGCGTGCGCGGTTTCGCCGACCCGCATCCCGTGCCGCTGCCCGGCGGGCACACGGTGTGGTCACAACCGCGTGCGTCCAAGGCCGGCCCCGCCTCGGCCGCATCCGCCACACCATCACCCCGGCTGGCGCCCTTCCACCTGGACACGCGCGCGCAGCCGCACCTGATGCGCTCGGCCGGCACGCCGCACCGCTGGCCCGATGCGCAGCAGGCCTGGGACCACGGCCGCATGGCCGACTGGCCGGCCGCGAAGGAGAACCACACGATGGCCTTCTTCGCACCGGCGGACATCCCCTTCCAGACCGCACTGGCCGAGGCCTTCACGCTGTGCGACGCCTACCACTGCAGCTTCCAGGGCGGCACCTGGCCGAATCGGCTGTTCCTCTTCACCGGCACCAACGATCCTCAAGGCACCGGCGGCGGCCCGGCGCTCTACAACGAATACGAAGACTTCGGCAAGCCGGAGCAGGACCTGGGCTACACCTGGATGACCTATGCCCAGCGGCTGCAAGCCGCGGGCGTGAGCTGGCAGGTCTACCAGGACGTGGCCGACAACTTCGGCGACAACCCGCTGGCGGGCTTTCGCATCTTTCGCGACGCCTACCATGTACGCACCGGGCATGCGCCGGCCCTGCGCGAGCGCGCCGCCACCACACGCGCACTGGATGCCCTGCGCGACGACGTGCTGGCCGGCCGACTGCCCGCCGTGAGCTGGGTGGTGGCTCCGGTGGCCGACAGCGAGCACCCCTGGAAGAGCAGCCCCGCGCAGGGCGCCGACTACACCGCGCGCGTGATGGCGGCGCTGCTCACCAACCCCGCGGTCTGGGCCCGCACCGTGCTGTTGGTCAACTACGACGAGAACGACGGCTTCTTCGACCACGCCCCGCCACCGGCCCCGCCAGCCGTGCTGAAGTGGCACGACGTTGCCGCGCGGCGGCAAGTAGCCGGCCATTCGATGGTCGACACCACGGGCGAATACCACCAGCGCCTGGCACCCGAACACCCCGAGCCGGCCGAACGGCGCTGGCTGCATCACCCTTATGGGCTGGGTCCGCGCGTGCCGATGTGGGTGATCTCGCCCTGGAGCCGCGGCGGCTGGGTGTGTTCCGAGGTCTTCGACCACACCTCGGTGCTGCGCTTCATCGAACGGCGCTTCGGCGTGGCCGAGCCGCAGATATCGCCCTGGCGCCGCGCGGTATGCGGCGATCTCACCAGTGCCTTCGACTTCGCCACGCCCCAGGCCGCCGCGCAGACCGTTCGCCTGCCCGAGACGCTGGCCGCCGCGCAGGCCGCCGGGCGCTTCAC
>DAORNK010000217.1:0-7478 GCA_035440985.1 Rubrivivax sp.
CGGACAACGCGCCGACCAGGCCCGGCTGTTGCCACGGCAGCAGGGCTTGTTTGTGTTGACCGGCCTGGGAGCGCGGGGCTTGACGCTGGCGCCCCTGATGGCGGACCTGGTGGCCGCACAGGCCACGGGCACGCCATGGCCGGTGGAGCAGGATCTGGCCGATGCCGTGGACCCGGCACGCTGGCTGGTGCGCCAGGCGCGGGCTGCAGCGGGGCGTGGTCAGCCCGGTTGAGGTGTGGACCCGGTTTCGGCGCTGTCGCCTTCTTCGGGCTCGTCGGGCACGGGCGGCAGGCCCGCCGCCTTGCGCGCGGCCTTCTCGCGCTCCTTGTCTTCCTTCTTCTTCTTCTTCGCCAATTCGCGCTGGCGCTTCTCAAACGAATAGTTGGGTTTGGCCAAAGCGAGTCCTCAGGGTTTGGGCATCTGTACCCCGATTAGAACACCAGCGTCCTCACGCCCTGCGCCGTGCCCAACAGGCACACGCTGGCCTTGTGGCGGGCAAAGATGCCCACCGTCACGACACCCGGCCATTGGTTGATCTCGGTTTCCATGGCCAGCGGGTCGGTGATCTGCAGCCCGCGCACGTCGAGGATGGGGTTGCCGTTGTCGGTCAGCACACCCGGGCGCAGCGTGGCCACGCCGCCCAGGCGCGCAAAGCGGCGCTGCAGTTGAGCCGCCGACATCGCGATCACCTCCACCGGCAGCGGGTAGTGGCCCAGCACCGGCACGAGCTTGGACTCGTCGGCGATGCAGACAAACCGTTCGGCCAGGTCGGCCACGATCTTCTCGCGCGTCAGTGCCGCGCCGCCGCCCTTGATCATGTGGCCTTTGGGGTCCACTTCGTCGGCGCCGTCGATGTAGACGGGCAGGCTCTGCACCTCGGCGGCTTCCAGCACGCGGATGCCGTGGCCGCGCAGGCGCTCGGTGCTCTTGTCGGAACTGGACACCGCGCCGGCGATGCGGTCGCTCATCTCGGCCAGCGCGTCGATGAAGTGGTTGGCGGTGGAGCCCGTACCTACACCGACCAGGGCACCGGGCACCACGTACTGCAGCGCGGCGCGGCCGACCAGGGCCTTGAGCTGTTCAGGATTCATAAGCCCGATTATCGCGGCGGCTGGCTGACACAATCCCGGTCATGGCCCTCGTCCCCTACGCGCTGACCCGTCCCTTGCTGTTCGGCCTGGACCCCGAAAAGGCCCACGACCTGACCGTGCATCAGCTGGCACGGCTGCAGAACACGCCCGCCCGGTGCCTGTGGTCCCAGCCCCGGGTGGACGACCCGGTGATGCTGGCCGGGTTGCGTTTTCCCAACCGCGTCGGCCTGGGCGCCGGACTGGACAAGAACGGGCGCTGCATCGACGGCCTGGGTGCGATGGGCTTCGGCCACATCGAGGTCGGCACGGTCACGCCCAAGCCGCAGCCGGGCAACCCGCAGCCGCGTCTGTTCCGCCTGCCGCCGGCGCGCGCGTTGATCAACCGCATGGGCTTCAACAACGAAGGCCTGGATGCCTTCGTCGCCAACGTGCAGCGCGCGCGCAGCTTTCGCGGCGCCGGTGGCATCCTGGGCCTGAACATCGGCAAGAACGCCGTCACGCCGATCGAAAACGCCGTGGATGACTACCTGATCGGGCTGACTGGCGTGTACCCGCACGCCGACTACGTGGCCGTCAACATCAGCAGCCCCAATACCAAGAACCTGCGCGCGCTGCAAAGCGACGCCGCACTGGACACGCTGCTGGCCGCGCTGCAGACGCGACGCCAGCAACTGGCACGCCAGCACGGCAGGACGGTGCCGATGTTCGTGAAGATCGCGCCCGACCTGGATGAAGCCCAGGTCGGCGTGATTGCCGCGACCCTGCGCCACAACGGCATCGACGGCGTCATCGCCACCAACACCACCGTGTCGCGCGACGCCGTGAAAGGCTTGCCGCACGCGGACGAGGCCGGCGGCCTGAGCGGCGCTCCGGTGTTCGAAGCCAGCAACCGTGTGATCCGCCTGCTGCGCGCCGCGCTGGGCCCGGCCTATCCGATCATCGGCGTGGGGGGCGTGATGAGCGCCGAAGATGCGCTCGCCAAGCGGGCCGCGGGTGCGGATCTGGTGCAGATCTACACCGGGCTGATCTACCGCGGCTCGGCCCTGGTGCCGGAAGCGGCACGCGCGCTCAAAGGCCGTTGAAGCGCCGGCCGACGGGCTACTTCAGCGGCACGCCCGTCTTGCTCTGCAACTCCTCGAAGCTCACGCCCGGGGCCAGTTCCACCACCTTCAGTCCATGCGGCGTGACGTCCATCACCGCCAGGTCGGTGATGATGCGGTCGACCACCGCCACGCCGGTCAGGGGCAGCGTGCAGGCGGGCAGGATCTTGAGGTCCACGCTGCCGTCCTTCTTCCTGGCCACGTGCTCCATCAGCACCACCACGCTGCGCACGCCGGCCACCAGGTCCATCGCGCCGCCCATGCCCTTGACCATCTTGCCCGGGATCATCCAGTTGGCCAGATCGCCCTTGTCGGTGACCTGCATGGCCCCCAGGATGGACAGGTCGATCTTGCCGCCGCGGATCATCGCGAAACTCTCGTGGCTGCCGAAGATGCTGGAGCCCGGCAGCGTGGTCACCGTCTGCTTGCCGGCGTTGATGAGGTCGGCGTCGACCTGGTCCTCGGTCGGGAAGGGGCCGATGCCCAGCATGCCGTTTTCACTCTGCAGCCAGACCTCGATGTCCTTGGACACGAAGTTGGCCACCAGCGTGGGCAAGCCAATGCCCAGGTTGACGTAGTAGCCGTCGTGCAGTTCCTGGGCGGCGCGGGCCGCCATTTGATCGTGCGTCCAGGCCATGGTCAGGCTCCCGCTTTCTCGGTGATGGTGCGTCGTTCGATGCGCTTTTCGGGCTGGGCGTTGAGCACGATTCGATCGACGTAGATGCCCGGCAGATGGATGGCATCGGGTTCCAGCGCGCCCAACGGCACGATCTCTTCGACTTCGACGATGGTCACCTTGCCGGCCATCGCCACGGCGGGGTTGAAGTTGCGCGCCGTCAGGCGGAACACCAGGTTGCCCGAGACATCCGCCTTCCAGGCCTTGACCAGCGAAACATCGGGCACCAGGGCCCGCTCCATCACATAGCGGTAGCCGTCGAATTCGCGGATCTCCTTGCCCTCGGCCACCAGGGTGCCGACGCCGGTGCGCGTGTAGAAGGCCGGGATGCCCGCACCTCCGGCGCGCAGCCGCTCGGCCAGCGTGCCCTGGGGCGTGAATTCGAGTTCCAGTTCGCCGGCCAGGTACTGGCGCTCGAACTCCTTGTTTTCACCCACGTAGCTGCTGATCATCTTCTTGATCTGGCGCGTGTCCAGCAGCTTGCCCAGGCCGAAGCCGTCGACGCCGCAGTTGTTGCTGGCCACCGTGATGCCCTTGACGCCGCTGTCGCGCAGGGCGTCGATCAGGGCTTCAGGGATGCCGCACAGGCCGAAGCCGCCGACGGCCATCAACTGGCCGTCCCTGACGACGCCGGCCAGCGCCGCTGCCGCACTGGGATAGATCTTCTTCATGCAGGGCCACTCCGTGGAAGGTGAATCCCGGCGCCCGGCCAACGATGGCCCGGTGACGCCTGGCAAAGGCTCCAGGGTACTGCTTGAGCCACTAAGCAGGCGTTACGTAGAATCGCCTAAGTGAGTGCCCCTGCCGATGCCTTGATCGAAGGCCAGCCGCTGGACTACCGCATGGCGTTCGATCTTGCGCCCGTGGGTCTGGTGCTGTCGCGCCAGCGCCTGATGATCGACTGCAACCGCGAGTTGCTGGCCATGTTCGGTGCGCGCCGCGAAGACCTGATCGGCCAATCGTTCGAGATCCTGTACCCCACGGCAGATGAATTCGAACGCACCGGCCGGCGCATCGCGGCCCAGCTCGATACGGCAGGCCGATATGCCGACGATCGCGTGATGAAGCGTCTGCACGCTGGGCCGCAACCGGGCGGTGTGCTCTTCTGGTGCCATGTCAGCGGCCGGGCGCTGGACCCGACCGAACCGCATGCAGCAGGCATCTGGGCCTTCGAGGATCTGTCATCCAAGCGGGCCCTGCAGTTCGTGCTCACGCCGCGCGAACGCGAGATCGCCGCACTGCTGGTCGAGGGTCAGACCAGCAAACAGGTGGGCCGGCGGCTGGAGATCAGCCCACGCACCGTCGACGTCTACCGCGCGCGCCTGATGCGCAAGACCGGCGCGGCGACCACGCCCGAACTGGTCAACCGCCTGCTGACCGGGCGACCGGGCTGAGCCTTCTGCGCCGGATTTCCGGGTTGCGGATCGGCTTTGCCGCACTCATACCAAAGCCTGGGCACGCTGATCCCAGGATCAACGACCATTCCGCGAGCCCAGGGCGGGATCCGCCGGTACAGGCCGCTTTCGGGATCTGGGACCCGGAGACGAAACGGAAAAGAGCAACAGCGATGGAATCGATTCGCGTATTTGTGGTGGATGACCACCCGATGATCCGTCATGGCCTGGCGGCCATGCTGCGTGCCGAATCCGGCATCACCTGGGTCGGTGAAGCCGCCGATGCGACCGAAGCCATTCGCACCGCACCGGCGCTGGCGCCGGATGTCGTGCTGATAGACCTGGTGATGCCGCGCATGGACGGGGTGGAGACCATCTCGGCCCTGCGGCCACTGATGCCCCATACGCACTTCGTCGTGCTGACCAGCCTGCTCGATCCGACCGAAGCGCGGCGGGCGATGGCCGTCGGTGCCTCGGGCTTCCTGCTGAAGAACGCGTCCTCGCAGGAACTGATCACCGTGATCCGCACCACCGTGCGCGGTCAGCGCGTGCTCGCGCCTGAGGTGACCGATGCGCTGATGGCCACGGCCCGCAACAGCACGGGGGCCGACCTCACGCAGCGAGAGCGGGAACTGCTGGGCCTGATGGCGCGCGGCTTTTCCAATCAGGAGATCTCCAAGCGCCTGACCATCGCCATGCCGACGGTGAAGTTCCACGTCACCAACATCCTGGCCAAGCTGCACGCCGACAACCGCACCGAAGCCGTGCTGGTGGCGCTCAAGAACAAGCTCGTCACGCTCGAGTGAGGTAGCGCGTCGCCGCCGAATTCGGTGGCGGCCCGTCTTCCGGATGGCGGCAGCCGGTGCGGATCGGCGAATCATCCGTCCATGCAATCCGCTAAGCCGATGCCAACGCTGCTGGCCGTGGCCGATGGCCCGGCGCGGAAACCCGGCCGTGCCGCACGCGACACCCGTCGTCAGGCCGGGCCGGCCACGGCCGTTCGGCGGGACGTCACCGCATGAAGGGCTACTACCAGTTGATCGAGGGCCATGCCGGCGGCTTCATGTTCACCTTGCGCGCCGGCAACCACGAGACCATCCTCGAAAGCCGCGTCTACTGGTCGCGCCAGGCGGCGATGGACGCCGTGCAGCGTGTGCGTGAGTGCTCGCAGGATCCGCTGCGCTACGCCCGGCGCGAAACCGCCGAAGGCCTTCACTTCTTCGAACTGCTGGACGACCAGGGTCGGTGGCTGGGTCGCAGCACGGGTTGCGCCAGCCGCTCCGCGCTGTCTGCCGGCATCGCTTCGGTCCAGCGCAACGCGCCTTCGCTGGTGTTTCGCGGCCTGGTGCGGCGTACGCTGGTCCCGGGCTGACAACTGATCCCGGTCAATCCGGGGGCTGAACGAGTCACCCACAATCCGCCGGCGGCGTCGCTGGGCTTGGCGAGGCTCCAAGAGAGGCGGCGATGGGCGACAAAACCTTGAAACACCTGGAAGTGCTGCGCGAAATGCGCAGCCGCGCCGTGCTGGGCGGCGGTGTCAAGCGCATCGAGCAACAGCACGCCCGCGGCAGGCTGACGGCGCGCGAACGGCTGGCGCTGCTGCTGGACGTGGGGTCATTTCAGGAGTTCGGCGCACTGGCCACCCACCAGTTCAGCGCCTTCGGGCTTGACAAGCAGCGCTACCCGGGTGACGGCGTGATCACCGGCTTCGGCAAGATCAGTGGGCGGCGCGTGGCCGTCTACGCGCAGGATTTCACCGTGCTCGGCGGCTCGTTTTCCGCGGTACAGGCGCAGAAGATCAGCCGCATCCAGGATCTGGCCATCGAGTCCGGCATCCCCATCATCGGCCTGAACGACTCCGGCGGCGCCCGCATCCAGGAAGGCGTGCGCAGCCTGGCGGCCTATGGCGAAGTCTTCGTGCGCAACGTGATGTCCTCGGGCGTGATCCCGCAGATCTCGCTCATCCTCGGCCCTTGTGCGGGCGGCGCAGTGTATTCGCCGGCACTGACCGACTTCGTGCTGATGGCCGGTGACAGCTACATGTTCCTCACCGGGCCGGACGTGATCCAGGCCATCACCGGCGAGCAAGTCACGGCCCAGAACCTGGGCGGCGCCGAGGTGCACACGGCGCGCAGCGGCGTGGCCCATCTGGCGGCCGACACCGAGGCGACAGGCCTCGAACTGGTCAAGCTGCTGCTGAGCTACCTGCCCCAGAACAACAGTGAGGATCCGCCGCAGGTCAGGCCCGACGACCCTCCCACGCGCATGGAGGAGGCTCTCAATACGCTGATCCCCAGCAACGAGAACCAGCCCTATGACATGCGCGACGCCATCGTCGCGGTCTTCGACCGCGACAGCTTCCTGGAGATCCAGCCGAACTTCGCACCCAATGCGGTGGTCGGTTTTGCGCGCCTGGACGGTTATTCGGTGGGCATCGTGGCCAACCAGCCGGTCTTCATGTCGGGCGCGCTGAACATCGACGCCAGCGACAAGATCTCCCGCTTCATCCGCACCTGCGATGCCTTCAACATCCCGGTGATCACCTTCGTGGACTGCCCGGGCTACCTGCCCGGCGTGGATCAGGAGTACGGTGGCGTCATCCGCCACGGCGCCAAGATCATCTATGCCTACTGCGAAGCCACGGTGCCCAAGATCAGCATCGTGACGCGCAAGGCGATGGGCGGCGCCTACGTGGCCATGGGCTCCAAGCAGATGCGCACCGACCTGGCCTTCGCCTGGCCCACCGCGCAGATCGCCGTGATGGGCGCGGCCCCCGCGGTGCGCGTGCTGTACCGTGACGAGGTGAAGAACGCGTCGGACCCGGTGGCGCGCGAGGCCGAGCTGGTGGACGCCTACCGCGAGGAGTTTTTCAACCCCTACCGCGCCGCCGACATGGGCCAGATCGATGAGGTGATCGAACCCCGCGAGACACGGCCGCGTCTGGTGCGGGCACTGGAGATCCTGCGCACCAAGGTGCAGCAGACCCCGCCCAAGAAGCACGGGCTGTCGCCGACATGAGCGATCTGATCTGGGGTTTGCAGATGACGATGCTCGGCATGGGCCTCGTGTTCGGCCTGCTGGGTCTGTTGTGGGGGTTGCTGACGCTGGTGCTGCGCTTCGACAAGGCGCCCGAACCGGCTGCCGCTGCATCCCGGCCAGCAGCCGAACCCACGGCGTCCGCGACCGCTCCGCCGACGCCTTGGTCGACCTCGTCGAA
>DAORNK010000217.1:7503-7829 GCA_035440985.1 Rubrivivax sp.
GGTGGCCGCCATCATGGTGGCCACCCTGGCCCACCGCGCCATCAGCCGCCGCGAGGCGGCGCCGGCGATGCGCAGCTACTGGCCCGGCAGCCTGCTCTACGCCTCGCGCTGGGTCGGGGCCGGGCGGTCGCGGCAGAACAACAGCTGGCAGCGAAGGAGTCGTTGATGCGCCGCTACAACCTGGCCCTGGGTGACCGCGCGTTCGTCATCGATGTGCAGGAACTCACCGCCGACCGCTTCCAGGTCGTCGTGGAGGGCACGAGCTATGAAGTCACGCTCACCGGCGACGAGAACCTGCCCGGCGCCACCATCACGCCCGGCTATCA
>DAORNK010000218.1:0-446 GCA_035440985.1 Rubrivivax sp.
CGCCGGTGAGGCCCAGCCCGCCTGGCTGGAGACGCTGCATCGGCCGGTGCTGGTGCTGGTGGATTCGCCCGAAGCCGAGCCACCCCGCCTGAGCCTGCACGCCCGGCATCAGGGCTGGCTGGCCGAGGGCCGCCTGCTGCAGGCGCTGGAGGCCGCGCTGCCGGGCGACCCGCGTCTGCCGCGCCTGCGCTACGCCTGGACACTGCAACAGCAGCAAGCCTTGCAGGCCGGCGTGCAGGTGGTGGCCGAATGCCTGGGTGAAATCGCCGCCACCCACGCACCCGTGGCCGATCAAGGCCTGCTGGCGCGCCGCGCAGAAGCGCAGGCCGCGCGCGAAGCTTTGACGCAGCGGCTGCAGCGACAGTGGGCAGCCTTTGAGCAGAACCTGGAAGCAAGGCTGGGCAAGCCAGCCGCTGGCCCTTTGGCAGTTGCGGCCGATGACGTGG
>DAORNK010000218.1:456-7823 GCA_035440985.1 Rubrivivax sp.
CCGACGGCAGCTGCGATGCGAAGCAAGCTGGGCGAGGGCCGTGCGGCGCTGTTCGGAGGTGCGGTCACAGGCGCTTTGGCAGGGATGAATGCCGACCTGTTGAGTGGGGGAATGACAATGGGAGCAGGGCTGCTTGCTGGAGCGGTTGTTGGTGCTCTTGGCGCGGCCGGCATGGCCAAGGGCCTGAACGTGGTGCGCGGCACCGACCGCAGCTTTGCCGCCTGGGACGCCGAAGCGCTGCAACCCATCGCCCAGGGCCTGCTGCAGCGCTACCTGCAACGCGCGCATGGCCTGCTGCCCGAGGCCGCCGCGGCGCAGGCGGCGCGTGGCCTGGCGGCACAGCGCCAGGCGCTGGACGATCTGTGGCGCAGCCGGGAGCGCCGCCTGCTCAACGAGGGCGAGGCCGCGCAGCTGTCCCGCCAACTGCAGCCCCTGCTGCTGGCGGCGGTCCAACTGGCGCTGGGCGGCCCCGAAGGCGCAGAATCAGTGCATCCATGAAGATCCTCATCCTAGGCGCCGGCCGCGTGGGCCAGAGCGTGGCCGAGAGCCTGGTGTCCGAGCGCAATGACATCACGGTGGTCGACAGCGACCCGGGCCGCATGCGCGAACTGCAGGACCGGCTGGACCTGCGCGGCGTGATCGGCAACGCCATCCAGCCCAGCGTGCTGATGGAAGCCGGTGTCCAGGACGCCGACATGCTGATCGCCTGCGCGCCGCAGGACGAGACCAACCTGGTGGCCTGCAAGGTGGCCAAGGACGTGTTCGGCGTGCCCACCACCATCGCCCGCGTGCGCAGCCCCGAGTTCCAGACCGGCGGCGAACTGCTGCGCAAGGAGGGGCTGGCGGTGGACCAGGTGCTGTGCCCCGAGCAGAGCGTCACCGCCTACGTGCGCAAGCTGATCGAATACCCCGAAGCCCTGCAGGTGCTGGAGTTCGCCCATGGTCTGGTCAGCCTGATCGCGGTGCGGGCCGTGGCGGGCGGGCCGCTGGTGCAGCACGATCTGTCCGAGATCCCGCTGCTGCTGCCCAGCATCGCGATGCGCATCGTGGCCATCTACCGCCAGGACAAGGCGCTGACCGAGCTGGACGGCCGCACCCGCATCGAGCCCGGCGACGAGGTCTTCGTGCTCTCGGCCACCGAGCACATCCGCACCGTGCTGGGGGCCTTGCGCCACCTGGCCGGGCCGGTGCGCCGCGTGATGATCGCCGGCGGCGGCAAGGTCGGGCTGCGCCTGGCGCGCGAGATCCACAGCCAGTACCAGCTCAAGCTGATCGAGATCAGCCAGCCGCGCTGCGAGTACCTGGCCACGCAGTTGCCCAGCGACGTGCTGGTGCTGCACGGCGACTGCACCGACGAGGACCTGCTGGGCGACGAGAACGTGCACGAGATGGACCTGTTCCTCGGCTCGACAAACGACGACGAGGACAACATCATGAGCTGCCTGCTGGCCAAGCGGCTGGGCGCCCGGCGCGTGCTGGCGGTGATCAACCGGCGCGCCTATGCCGAGCTGGTGCAGGGCACGCAGATCGACATCGCGATCTCGCCGGCGCAGGCCGTGATCGGCGAACTGCTGGCCTTCGTGCGCCGTGGCGATGTGGAAGCCGTGCACAGCCTGCGCCGCGGTGCGGCCGAGGCGCTGGAAGCCATCGTGCGCGGCGACGCCAAGACCTGCCGCATGGCCGGGCGCCGGGTGGACGAAATCGGCCTGCCCAAAGGGGCGCAGGTCGGCGCCATCGTGCGCGGCCTGCACCGCGCGGACGGCAGCGAGGCCGGCACCGACGCCAAGCCGGAGGTCATCATCGCGCACCACGACACCGTGGTCCAGCCGCTGGACCATGTGATCGTCTTCGTGCCCCGCAAGCGCATGATCCGCGAGGTGGAGAAGCTCTTCCAGGTCAGCGCGACGTTCCTGTTCTGAAGTGAAACCACCAAGCTCACTTCGTTCGCTGCCCCCCAAGGGGGCGCTCAGTACCTTCGGAACGGCCGTGCGGTACTGAGATGGGCACCCTGGCTGTCGTCGCGCTGGTGGGCCGCATGGTGGTGCTGTTTGCGCTGCTGATGCTGGTGCCGCTGGCGTTTGCCGTCGGGCGCCACGATGCCGCGGAGTCGGCCTTCATCGGTGCCGGGGTGGTCACGCTGGGCTGCGGGCTGGCGATGAGCCTGCTGACGCGGCGGTTCCGGCGCGAGCTGCAGCCACGCGACGGCTTCGTGCTGGTGGGCATGACCTGGGCGCTGCTGCCGGCCTTCGGGGCCCTGCCGCTGGTGCTGGCCTTGCCCACCCTGAGCCCGACCGACGCCTACTTCGAGGCCATGTCGGCCTTCACCGCCACCGGGGCCACGGCGCTGAGCGGGCTGGAGGCGCTGCCGCTGTCGATCAACATCTGGCGCTGCTTCATGATGTGGGTGGGTGGTCTGGGCATCATCGTGCTGGCGGTGGCCATCCTGCCGATGCTGGGTGTCGGCGGCACGCAGCTCTTCAAGGCCGAGACGGCCGGGCCGGTCAAGGACCAGAAGCTCACGCCCCGCATCGCCGACACCGCACGTGCCATCTGGGTCACCTACGGTCTGCTCTCGCTGGCCTGCCTCCTGGGCTATCGCTGGGCCGGCATGGAATGGGCCGACGCCTTCATGCACATGAACACCACCGTCAGCCTGGGCGGCTTTTCCTCGTACGACGCCAGCCTGGGGCACTGGAACTCGATGGCCATCGAAGGGGTGGCCATCGTCTTCATGCTGCTGTCCGGCGTCAGCCTGGTGCTTTATTTCGCCTGCTGGCGCGTGCGTTCGCTGGCGCCGCTGTGGCGCAGCCCCGAGGCCAGGGCCTTCTACGCCGTGCTGGCGGGATCCGTGCTGCTGATCTCGACCTACCTGACCGTCTTCGAGGTCTATCCGAGCTACCTGCAGGCCCTGCGCACGACCGCCTTCCATGTCGTATCGGTGGCCACGACCACGGGCTATGCCACGCAGGACTATGCGCAGTGGCCGCTGTTTGCGCCCCTGTGGATCATCCTGCTGGGTTGTTTTGCCACCTGTGCCGGCAGCACCGGCGGCGGCATCAAGATGGTGCGGCTGCTGCTGCTGCTCAAGCAGGCCCAGCGGGAGATGGTGCGCATCGTGCATCCCCGCGTGGTCAACCCGGTGGTGCTGGCCGGCCGAGCGGTGGGCGACCGCGTGATGCAGGGCGTGATCGCCTTCATGCTGACCTACGGCGCGTCGATCGTGGTGCTGACCCTGCTGCTGCTGTTCAGCGGGCTGGATGTGGTCAGCGCCTTCACCGCGGTGGTGGCCTGCCTGAACAATATCGGTCCTGGGCTGGGCGAAGTCGGGCCCGCGGTGAACTACGGCGGCCTGAGCGACTTCCAGACCTGGGTCTGCACCTTCGCGATGCTGCTGGGGCGGCTGGAAATGCTGACCGTGCTGGTGCTGTTCACGCCTGCGTTCTGGCGCAAGTAGGCCGGCTCACGACCGCGGCCGGTCGTCGGGCAGGTAGATGCGGTCCGTATAGGTGGCCAGCCACTCGGGCCTGAAGGCCACGAAGATGGCGGCGATGCCGCCGGTGAGAAAGGCGTCGCCCCAGGCCGCCAGGCCGCGCGCCAGCAGCAGGTCGGCAAGGCTCAGGTTGGCCGGCGCGCCGTGCAGCAGGGCCGCCAACGCGCCAGCCGAGGCCACCGCCACGGCCGTGGCGAAGAAGCCGCGTCCGAAGATGTAGATGAACAGATGCCTGGGCAGCCAGCGGCGCATCGCCGCGCCCAGCAGCATGGCCAGCGTGGCCGGCACCAGGCCCAGCCAGACCACGCGGTGCAGCGCGTCCAGCGCCGGCAGGTCGGCCATCAGCACCATCAACAGCAGAACCGGCACCAGCATCAGCACCGCCAATGGCCAGCCCAGCATCAGCAGCAGCAGGCACACGCCCGAGAGCGGCTGCAGCAGCGGCATGCCGGTGACGGCATCCAGGCTCCACATCAGCGGCAGCACGGCCCACCAGGCCAGGGCCGGCCAGGGCGGTGCGGCCCGGGTCCAGGCACGCCAAGGGCGCAGCGCCAGCGCGATGGCCAGTGCCAGCAGCCCGAGCAGGACATCCAGATAGACCATCACGGCATGGTACGCGGCCACTGCCATACTGGGGGCTCCGCGGGCTCTGTCTGGCCTGCTTGCGTTTTTCTGGAGAACACCATGCGCAGCACCCCTCAACCCCTTCGCCGGCTGGCGCTGGCCGGCCTGCTGGCCGTCACCGTGGGTGGCCTGGCACAGGCGCAGCCCGCGCCGGCCTGGCCCACGCGGACGGTGAAGATCCTGGTCGGTTTTCCCGGCGGCTCCACGCCGGACGTCGCCGCGCGCGTGCTGGCCGAAGCCCTGGGCAAGACCTGGGGCCAGAGCGTGATCGTCGAGAACCGGCCCGGGGCCAGCGGCAACCTGGCCGCAGCCGCGGTGGCCAAGGCCGGCGACGATCACACCCTGGGCGTGGTGATCAACGGCAACCTCACGTCGGCCAAGCTGCTCAATCCCAAGCTGCCTTTCAACCCGGCCAAGGACTTCAGCTACCTTTCGCTGCTGGCGACCGCGCCGCTGGTGCTGGTGGCGCCGGCCAACCTGCCCGCGGGCAACGAGTTCTTCCTGGCCGCGCGCAACGCCGGCAACAAGTGGAGCTACGGTTCGGTCGGCATCGGCTCGGGGGGCCACCTGGGCATGGAATACGTGAAGAGCCGCGCTGGCAACTTCGACGCCGTGCACGTGCCCTACAACGGCAACCCGGCGGTCATCAATGCGTTGCTGTCGGGCCAGGTGCACCTGGCGCTGATGCCGCCCGGCATCGCGCTGCCGCATGTCAAGTCGGGCAAGCTGCGCGCCATCGGCCTGGCCGGAGGGCGCAGCACGATGGCGCCCGATGTACCGCCACTGGCGGATGCCGGCGTGCGCATCAACGATCTGGAAGTGTGGGTGGCCCTGGTGGGGCCGGCTGGCCTGAGCAAGGCCGCGCAGGACCGCATCGCGGCGGACGTGCCGGGTATAGTGCGCCAGCCCGAAACCCGTCAGCGCCTGTTCAACGGCGGCTGGTCGGCGCAAGGTGGCAACGGCGAGGCCCTGCGCTCCCGCGTCAAGAGCGAGACCAACATCCTCGGCGGCATCATCCTGACACGCGGCATCAAGGTCGAGTGACCGCGGCCGCCGTGAATACGCTGGCCGAACCCGCCCGCCGGACGCCGGTCTTCGGCACCTGTGACGTTCTGGTGGTCGGCGGTGGCCCGGCCGGGCTGACGGCTGCGGTCTCGGCCGCACGGCACGGCGCGCGCACGCTGCTGGTGGAGCGCTACGGCTTCTTCGGCGGCATGGGCACCGCCGGCGGCGTGACCAACTTCGCCGGCCTGTACGGCCGGCGCCAGGGCCGCATGCAGCAACTGGTGCGCGGTGTGGCCGATGAACTGCTGGCCCGCATCGAGGCCCTGGGCGGCCTGAATGCACCACAGGATGGCCTGCAGGGCCGCATTCGCGTGCGCTCCTACGACGTGGCGGCCTTCAAGTGCGCGGCCGACGGGCTGCTGCAGCACGCCGGCGTCCAGATGCTGCTGCATGCGCTGGCCGTCGGCGTGCTGCAGGATGCGGCCGGTTCCATCACGGCGGTGATCGTGGAGACCAAGTCCGGCCGCCAGGCCATCGTGGCGCAGCAGGTCATCGACTGCTCGGGCGATGCCGACATTGCCCACCAGGCCGGCGTGCCCTATCAGCTGGGCGACGGTGCCGGCGATGGCCTTTACCCCAGCACGATGTTCCGCATCAGCCACGTCGACGCCGAACGTGCGCAGGCGGCGATCGGGGAGCTCAAGGCCATCGACGCCCTGATGGAGCGTGCCGCGGCGCGTTATGACTTTCCGCGACGCGGCGCCATCCTGCGGCCGCAGCGCAACCCCAGCGAGTGGCGCGCCAACGTCACGCAATTGCGCAATGCGCAGGGCCGGGCGGTGGACGCCACCGACGCACGCCAGCTCAGCGCCGCCGAACTGGAAGGCCGGCGCCAGATCGTGCAGTACATGCGCTTCCTGCGCGCCGAGGTGCCGGGCTTCGAACACGCGGAGATCGCCGAGATCGCGGCCCAGGTCGGGGTGCGCGAAAGCCGGCGCGTGACCAGCGAGTACATGCTCACCGGGGACGACGTGCTGGGGGGCGCGCGCTTCGACGACGCCATAGGCCTGAACGCCTGGCCGGTGGAACAGCACATGGCCGGGCGCATCGAGTGGGCCTTTCCGAAGGACCCGGACAACGCCTTCAACCAGTTGCCCTGGCGCATGCTGGTGCCGGTGCAGGTGCCCAACCTGCTGGTGGCCGGGCGCTGTGCCGGGATGGAGCACCAGGGGCAGAGTGCGGCACGCGCCAGCGGCGCGTGTCTGGCGATGGGGCAGGCGGCCGGCACGGCGGCCGCGCTGCGTGTGGCCGGGCGCTTCAGCGTCGATGGCCTGTGCACTGCGCTGCAAGCCGACGGCGCCGATCTGGACCTGGGTTGAAACCCGATAGGCGGGGCGGCCGTCTGGCGCCTATCGTCAAGGCATGCCCGCCCCCATCGACTTCCACTTCGACTTCTCGTCGCCCTACTCGTACATAGCCGGCGAATGGGTCGACGCGCTGGCCGCCCGCCACGGCCGGACGGTCCGGCGCCACGCCATCCTGCTGGGGGCCACCTTCCAGGCCGCCGAGCTGAAATCGCCCGTGTCCTACCCGCTCAAGCGGGAGTACTCGATCCACGACTTCGCCCGCTCGGCGCGTTTCGAAGGCGTGCCCTACCGGATGCCGCCGGTCTTCCCCATTCCCACGCAGAACGCCGCGCGTGTGTTCTGGTGGCTGGCCGAGACACGCGGCGACTCGGCCGCAGCGGCCTGGGCCACCGCGGGCCTGCGCGCTGTCTTCACCCGCGGCGTGCCGCTGCATGAAGTGCCGGCCCTGCGCGAGCTGGCGGTCCAGCAGGGGCTGGATGCCGATGAAGCCGAGGCTGTCTGGAACGATCACCATTGGAAGGCCAGGCTCAAGCGCGCCAACGACGAAGCCATCGCCGCCGGCGTGTTCGGTGCTCCGTTCTTCCGCATCGACGGCGAGCCCTTCTGGGGCAATGACCGCAAGGCGCAGATGGAACGCTGGCTGACAACGGGACCGTTCTGAGAGCTTGTGAAGATATGAATCGTGCCCGCGCCGGGGTGGCCAAGGGCCGTGGGCAAGGCGCGGCGCGCCGCCCATGTCGCGGACCTGGGCAAGCGGCGCAACACGGCCCACGGCCCTTGGGTACCCCGGCCCAACGGGTAGGCCCCTGCATAGGGCCAACTCGGTGTTGCAAGGCCTCGCCGGGTCCCCGACCCGGCTGCGCCTTGCGCCTTGATTTGGC
>DAORNK010000219.1:0-7801 GCA_035440985.1 Rubrivivax sp.
ATCGAGGGCCAGAACGTCGCCCGGCTGGACGACGCCGGTTTCACCCTGCAGCGGCGGCGCTCGCTCGGCTTCGTTTTCCAGTTCCACCACCTGCTGCCGGCCTTCACGGCGCTGGAGAACGTGACGCTGCCGCAGTTGATGCGCGAGGGCGTGGTGTCGCCGGCCGCGCTGGCCCGGGCGCGCGAGTTGCTCGCCGACGTCGGGCTGGCCGCGGCGATGGACAAGCGTCCGGGCGAGCTTTCCGGCGGCATGCAGCAGCGCGTGGCCGTTGCACGCGCCCTGGTGACCCATCCACCGCTGGTGCTGGCCGACGAGCCCACCGGCAACCTCGACACCAAGTCGTCCGACGAGGTGTTTGCGCTCCTGCGGCGCCTGCACGTCCAGCGCGGAACGGCCTTCGTCATCGTCACGCACGACCCACGGCTGGCGGCCCGCTGCGACCGCGTGGTCGAGCTGGTGGACGGCCGCATCGAGAATGACACGGTCCAGATCCCGCAGGGGCCGGCACACTGACCGAGTGGCGCCCAGCGCCCGGTCACCGGTCGCGCCCTTCGCCTACTTCGTGGCCCCCCACAGCTGCTGCAACCGCGCATCGCGCCCGCAGGACTGGCGGTAGTAGCGGTAGCGAATGGGATTCTTGAGGTGATAGTCCTGGTGCTCGGCCTCGGCGGGATAGAAGGCGCCAGCTTCGTGCAGCGTGGTGACGATGGCCTGCGCGAAAGGCTTGGTGCCTTGCAGCCTGTCCAGCGACGCGCGTGCCGCGGCCGCCTGCTGCGGGCCGTGCGTGAAGATGGCCGTGCGGTAGGGGCTGCCCACGTCGCAGAACTGGCGGTCCTTCGTGGTCGGGTCGATGCTGCGCCAGTACCGGTCCAGCAAGTCCTCGAAGCGGACCTGGGCCGGGTCGAAGACGATCTCCACCGCTTCGGCATGGCCGGTGCTCTTGGCCGACACCTGCGCGTAGGTGGGGTTGGCGACCGTGCCACCGGTGTAGCCGGACGTGGTGGAGATCACGCCGGGCACCTTGTCGAAATCGGCCTCCACGCACCAGAAACAACCACCGGCGAAGGTGGCTTTCTCCGTCCGGGCCGGGACGGCGGCGGGCTTGTCCGCTGCGGCGGAATCGGCAAGGCCGACCATCAGGCTGCCGGCCAGCAGCGCCAGCGCCAACACGCCGGCAGCCCAGACCCTGCCCGCTGCCCCAGAGGGCCTCATCAGGCAACCTCCGCGCTGATCGCGCTCCGGTATGAGCGCTTTGGAGCGGCCATGCGCGCTCATGCAGCCTCCGGCACGAAGCTCAGTGCCACGCCGTTGTTGCAGTAGCGCTTGCCACTCGGGCGCGGGCCGTCGTTGAAGACATGGCCCTGGTGGCCGCCGCAGCGGGCGCAGTGGTATTCCGTGCGCGGCAGCAGCAGCTTGTAGTCGGTGCTGGTGCCCAGGGCCTGTGGCAGCGGGGTGTGGAAGCTGGGCCAGCCGGTGCCACTTTCGTACTTGGCCAGGTGCGAAAACAACGGCAGCTGGCATCCGGCACAGTGGAAGGTGCCGGCGCGCTTTTCGTGGTTGAGCGCACTGCTGTGCGGCGGCTCGGTGCCCTCTTGCCGCAACACGCGGTATTGCTCCACCGTAAGACGGGCCTTCCATTGCGCATCGGTCAGCACGGTGCGGTCGCTGCGTGTCGGTGTGGATGCGGCCTGGGCGCTGGCAGCCGCGGCCAGCCCGAAGCCGGAAAACAGGTTGATCAGCTGGCGGCGTGTCATCATGGTGTCCTTGTCGGGCGAGTGTCGGAAGCGGTAGGTCGTTTCAGGCGGCGGCTTCTTTCACGATCAGGGCCGCACGCGTCGCCGCTGCCGCAACACTGGCTACAGCCCCGCGGCCAGCCGCGTCCCCTGATCGATGGCGCGCTTGGCGTCCAGTTCGCCGGCTTCCAGCGCGCCGCCGACCAGGTGCACATTCACGCCCGCCGCCAGCAGCGGGGCCTGCAGATCGCGCAAGGGCTCCTGCCCGGCGCACAGCACCAGGTTGTCGAACGCCAGCACCGTGCCGTCCTGATGCTGGGGGCCGAAGGTCACGAACAGGCCCAGGCCACCGCCGCTGCCGCCGTCGGTGATGCGCTCGTAGTTGACGCCGCTGAGCATCTGCACCCCCTTCATCTTGAGCGCGGCGCGGTGGATCCAGCCGGTGGTCTTGCCCAGGCCGGCGCCATGCTTGCCCGCCTTGCGCTGCAGCAGCGTCACCTCACGCGCAGCGGCTTCGGGCTGCGGCCGCACGACGCCGCCACGGTGCTGTTCGGGGTCGGCCACGCCCCATTCGCGCAGCCAGGCGGCCAGGTCGGTGGTGGTGGACCGATGGCCACGGTCGGTGCCATGGGCCAGGTACTCGGCCACGTCGAAGCCGATGCCGCCGGCGCCGATGATGCCCACGCGCTGGCCCGCGGGCTTGTGGTGCAGCAGCACGTCGATGTAGCTCAGCACGGCGGGGTGATCCTGCCCGGGAATGCGCGGGTCGCGCGGTGTCACGCCGGTGGCCAGCACCACCTGTGCAAAGCCACCGGCGGCCAGTTGCTCGGCGCTGGCGCGCTGGCCCAGGTGCTGCACCACGCCCAGGGTCTGCAGGCGGTGGGCGAAGTAGCGCAGGGTCTCGTCGAACTCTTCCTTGCCCGGGATCGTCCTGGCCATGTTGAACTGGCCACCGATCTGCGCGGCGCTTTCGAACAGGTGCACCTCGAAGCCACGTTCGGCCAGTGTGCAGGCAGCCGCCAGGCCGGCCGGGCCGGCGCCCACCACCGCGGCACGTTGGCGGGTGGACGCAGGCCGGATCACGAGCTCCGTCTCGTGGCAGGCGCGTGGATTGACCAGGCAGCTGGCAATGCGGTTCTGGAAGGCGTGGTCCAGGCAGGCCTGGTTGCAGGCGATGCAGGTGTTGATCTCGTCGCGGCGGCCGCTCTGCGCCTTGGCCACGAAGAAGGCATCGGCCAGGAAGGGCCGCGCCAGGCTCACCAGGTCGGCGCTGCCATCGGCCAGCACGGCTTCGGCCACTTCGGGCATGTTCAGGCGGTTGCTGGTGACCACAGGGATGTGGGTGCCTTCGGCGCGCAGCGCGCTGCGCAGCTTCTTCGTCACCCAGGCAAAGGCGGCACGGGGCACGCTGGTGGCGATGGTGGGCACGCGCGCTTCGTGCCAGCCGATGCCGGTGTTGAGGATGCTGGCGCCGGCTTCGGTGACGGCACGCGCCAGTTGCATCACCTCGGGCCAGGTGCTGCCGTCGGGGATCAGGTCGATCAGGCTGATGCGGTAGATGAGGATGAAGTCAGGCCCAACGGCTTCGCGCACGCGGCGGACCACCTCCACCGCCAACCGCATGCGGTTGGCGTAGTCGCCGCCCCAGCGGTCGAGCCTGTGGTTGGTGTGGGTGACCAGGAACTGGCTGATGAAGTAGCCCTCGCTGCCCATCACTTCCACACCGTCGTAGCCCGCTTCCTGCGCCAGCCGCGCGCAGCGCACGAAGGCTCGGATCTGGCGCTCGATGCCACGCTCGGACAGCTCACGCGGGGTGAAGCGCGAGATCGGGCTCTGGATGCGCGAAGGCGCCACGCACAGCGGGCTGTAGCCATAGCGCCCGGTATGCAGGATCTGCAGGGCGATGCGGCCACCCTCGGCATGCACGGCTGCGGTGACCTGGCGGTGCCGCTGCGCCGCCCCGGAGGTCGACAAGGTGCCGGCAAAGGGCTTGGCCCAGCCTTCGATGTTGGGCGCAAAGCCGCCGGTGACGATCAGGCCCACGCCGCCGCGTGCACGCTCGGCATAAAACGCCGCCATGCTGGCGAAGTGCTTGCGGCCGTCTTCCAGACCGGTGTGCATGCTGCCCATCAGCACGCGGTTCTTCAGCGTGACGTGGCCCAGGTCCAGGGGCGCCAGCAGATGGGGATAGGCGCCTGGGGTCGGCAAGTGTGAAGTGCTCATCGGCTCATCGTAGCCCGCGGCCAGCACCTTCGAATAGGGTTCCCGACCAAGGGTCTGCCATCGCCGGCAGCGGGGGCGCCCTCAGCAGGCGAGCGCCAGCGCCTGCACCGGCCTGGACGTGGCCTCGTCGGTGACCACGAACACCACCCGCCTCGGGTGGCGCGGGTCGGCGGCCGGCACTTCGATACGGCCCGCATGACCAGCACGCGCCAGCCAGGCCGGCACCGACTGGATCATCCGCACGACGTGGTGGTGGCGCAGCGTGGCGCCGGCGTTCTCGCCCGCCTTCACCTGGGATTCGTGAGAGTCCTCAAGCAGCGCCCAGTAACCCGAAAACCGCGCGTCAGCACGGACTAGCCAGGGGTCGACCTGGACCCGGACCACCAGGCCTTCCTGCTGCAGCCCTAGCCTGACGGCGCCGCCGCTGGGCACCGGCGGGCGCGGAATCGGCTCGCGATGCCAGTCGCGCCAGTCCCGGCCATTGGCCACCACCTGCGGCGTGTAGACCTGCCGGCTGCCCGCGCGTTGGGCCAGCTCGCGCTGCCGCGCGGTGGCTTCGGGCAGGGCGAACCGGTCGGGCCAGCCCAGGCGGTCCCAATAGCTGACGTGGAAGGCCAGTGCCAGCACGTCGGCGCGCCCGCGCAGCGATGACAGCCAGCGGTCGGCAGGTGGGCACGAGCTGCAGCCTTCGCTCGTGTACAGCTCGAGCACGGTGGGTGGCGTGGCCGCACTGACCGCCTGGCAACGGCCGATGGGTGCCGCAGGCTGGGCCTGTGCCGCAGCGGCGGCCAGCAGCGCGGCCAGCAGCAATCCACCGCCAGCAAGACAACGGTGCATGGGCATGATTCGGGTCTCCTGGGCGGGTTGGCCAACATCGAGGTGCGTGTGGGTCGCACGACAGGGCGATTCCTGTCACTGCCTGCGCCCCGGCCTTCCTGCACCGGTGGATGAACTCGCGACGCTCGTGGCATCCGCCGGCGGGCCGCCATCAGCCCTTCTTCCAGTGGCTGTAGGGGTTCTGCACCAGGTTCGAATTGAAGTACCGCGGGTCGCCGGAGACTTCGGCCAACACCCAGGCCGGACGCTGGAACTTCTCGTCCTCCGTGGCCAGCTCCAGCTCGGCCAGCACCAGACCCTCGTTCGGGCCGTGGAAGACGTCGATCTCCCAGGTCTTTCCGAAGTGCACTTCCGTGTGGCGGTGCTTGTCGATCAGCGGTTGCTCGCACAGCCTGTCGAGCAGGATGGCGGCATCCTCCAGCGGGATGCTGTATTCGAACTCGGAGCGCGTGACGCCAATGGTCGCGCCCTTGATCGTGAGCTTGGCGCTCTGGCCTTCGATGCGCACGCGCACCACGCGCTCCTTCTTCGAGCTGAGGTATCCCTGCCTGAAACGGACGCCACTGCCTTGCGGCACCCACGCCGCCTGGTCGATGACGAATTTGCGTTCGATTTCCAGGGCCACCAACTTGCTCCCATGAAGCTCCCTCAGAGAGGACGCAGTTGCCGTATTCAGTATTCCTTCAGCGCCATCAACTGCAATTGGGAACGGCGCAGCCGCGTTGCCAGCGTGCGCGCCATCGTGGCCGTGATGTTGAAGGCCAGCTTGTGGTGCTTCCTGGCGATCAGTTCGAAATCCTTGCGCGCCAGCACATAGGCTTCGGTGGCCGTCACCGCCACCGCATCGTTGGGGTGCGGCTCGTTGTCCAGGAAGGCCAGGCCGCCGAAGTAATCGCCCCGGCCAAAGCCGGCCATCTGGCGCACGCCCTTCTCGCCCACCGATGTCATCTGACGCACGGCCCCGCGACGCACCCAGTAGAGCTCGTCGCCCGGTGAGCCTGTGGCGTAGATGGTCTCGCCCGCCGCGTAGTGCCGGATCTGCATGGCCGCTTCCAGATCGGCCAGCGTGTCCTCGCGGTAGCCGGCGAACATCTCGATCTGGCGCAGCTCGATCGGCTCCTCCTCACCGGGCACCACCTCGACACCGCGCAGCAGGCGTTCTTCGACGTAGGCGATCGCGGCGTCCAGGTCGGCGAACACACGCACCGTCTTGTTGTCAGCGTCGATCAGGCTCATCTGGTCGAGCAGGTTGCGCAGGTCGCCACGTCCGCGTGCGCCTGTCTGCGCACCGCACAGCAGCAGCCGGCCGCCCTTTTCGCGCAGGGCATCGTGCACCTGGGTGAAGGCCTGAAGCGCGGTGACGTCGACCGAGCGCACATGCTTCAGATCGATGATGAGGAAGCGGCGACGCTGGATTTCGGGTGCCAACTCGGCCTGCAGCTTGTAGGTGTTGCCGAAGAAGAGGTTGCCCTGCAGTTCGAAGATCACGGCCTGCGTCGACCGGTCCCGCAGCGCCTCGAGCTCGGCGCCCGGCCGGTGCCAGGTGGAGGGCGCCTGGGTCAGGTCCAGCTTGTGACGAACCACGCTGGCGCCGCTTTGTTCACGCACGAAGAGCACCATCGCCAGCAGCACACCCACCGCCGATGCCGCGATCAGCCCCACCAGCACGGCCACCGCGACCACCGCCACGACGACGGCGAAGTCCAGCACCATGACCCGCGAACGCGCGAGGCGCAGCGGCTCGCGGTCGATCATCATCAGCCCGATGGCCACCAGGATGCCGGCCAGCGTGGCCACCGGCAACCAGGCGATGAAGGAACCCAGCAGCAATGCCACGACCAGTGCGAAGGCGCCCTGCACCATGCCGGCGGCACGGGTCTGCGCGCCACTCTTCAGCCCCACCAGCGTGGCGCCCATCGTGCCCGCGCCGGCGATGCCGCCGCAGGCTGCCGAAGCCACGTTGGCCACTCCCTGGGCGATCAGTTCCCTGTCGGGGTCGTGCCGCGAGCGCGTGAGCCTATCCAGCACGACGCAGGTCTTCAGGGTGTCGATCGACAGCAGTGCCGCCAGCGCCAGCGCGCTGCCCATCAGTCCGGTCAGGTGCGCCAGCCCCAGGCCACCAATGGTGCCCCAGCGCTCGACGAAGGAGGCGGCAAAACCGCTGCCGGAGGCACCCAGCGGTCCCAGCACCAGTTCGTTGCCGGCCAGCGTGCGCAGGCTGGGGTCGGCCAGGGCCAGCAGGAAGTACAAGCCGACGCCGGCCACGATGCCCATGATGGTGCCCGGCAACCGTGTGGGCCAGCGCGACCCCGCGAAGACCACGGAGGCGGTCACGCTGCCGATGGCCAGGGCCCGCCAATCCCACCTTGCTGGCGACAGCAAGGCGGCCCACCACGCCATGTCGCCCTGGATGCCCAGCAGCTTGGGGATCTGGCTGCCGATGATGATCAACCCGACACCCGTGAGGTAGCCACTGACCACCGGGTAGGGGATGTACTTGATGAGTTGCCCCACGCCGAGCAAACCCAGGCCGACCTGCAGCAGGCCGGCCAACACGCCGATCAGCACCAGCGCCAGCACGATGACACCCGGGTCGTCACCACGGCGCACCATCTCCAGCGCGAAGGCCGACAACACGGCAGCGGCCGGAGCACAGGGTGCGCTGATCAGCCTGTTCGTGCCACCCAGCCCCGCGGCGATGCCACCGATCAGTACGCTGCCGACGATGCCGGCAAACGCCCCGTGCACTGCGTAGGACGGGCCGATGGTGGCAAAGACGGTGACCCCGAAGCCGATCGCCGCCGGCAGGGCCACCAGCGTCGCGGCCAGGCCGCCCCAGAGGTCGCCCCATCGCGGCCTCTGCAAGAGCCGACGCGATGGGATGTGGGTACCCGCGGTGATCGACAAGACCGGCGACGCCGTGCAGTGGATGGAATGCGACCAGCCGGCGGCCGCTCAGAGCTTGTGAAGATATGAATCGTGCCCGCGCCGGGGTGGCCAAGGGCCGT
>DAORNK010000220.1:0-7798 GCA_035440985.1 Rubrivivax sp.
CGCGGCGCGGTAGAGCACCGGGCGCGCGAACTCGATGCGCGTGACGACGTCGGCCAGGTGGTGTTTGACGGCCTGGAAGGCGCCGATCGGCTTGCCGAACTGCTTGCGCTGCGCGACGTAGTCCACCGACAGGTCCAGCATGCGCTGCGCCAGGCCCACCAGTTGCCCCGCGGCGTTGACTGCCGCGCGGTCCAGCGCGGTGTCGGCCACCTGGCGCGCGGCGTCGCCCTCGAGCACGCAGGTGGCCGGCGTCGGCGTCCATTCGACCTGCGCGAGACGGCGCGAGGCATCGATGCTGGGCGCGGCCGTCATCGTGATGACTTTCGGCTCGACCGCGTGCAGTTCGACGCGGGTGCCCTTCTCCTCCACCCACAGCACCAGGTCGGCCTGCTGCAAATCGGCCACCCACGGGTTGACCGGGTGGCGCACGGCGATGCGGCACGAACCATCGGCCACGCGCGGCAGCCATTCGCTGCGCAGCGCGTGCCCCTCGGGCAAGGCGGCCAGCATGCCGGTGGCGACGTAGGCGGTGTCGGCCAGCGAGTCGGGGATGGCGTAGTAGCCCAGCTCCTGCGTCATCAGCGCCCAGTCCACGTCGCCCAGCCCCAGGCCGCCTTCGACCTCGGGCACCGACAGTCCGGGCAGGCCCTGCTCGGCGAACTTGGCGCGCAGTTCGGGCGAACGCCCGTCGGGGGTTTCCCAGATCTCGCGCAGCAGTTCGGGCGCCGCCTCGGTCATCAGGAAGCGGCTGACCGAGTCGCGCAGCGCGGTCTGGTCTTCGTCGAAGGTGAAGTCCATGCGTGCGCCTCCTTCAGGACTTCGGCAGGCCGAGCACACGCTCGGCGATGATGTTGCGCTGGATCTCGTTGGTGCCGGCGTAGATGGGGCCGGCCTGCGCGAACAGGAAACCTTCGAGCCAGTCGTGCACCTCGGGGTCGTCGACGAGTTCGGCACGCGGGCCCAGGATGCGCATCGCGGTCTCGTGCATCTGCAGGTCGAGCTCGGACCAGAAGATCTTGTTCGTGCTGGCCTCGGCGCCCACCTTGCCGCCCTTGGCCAGCCGCCCCACCGTGTGGTACGAAGCCAGGTTGTAGGCCTCGGCGTCCATCCAGGACTTCAGCACGGCATCGCGGATCGACGGGTCGCGGTCGGCCTGCTCGCGGTGGCGGCGGTAGAGCTGCACCAGGCGTTCGGCGGTGCGCTGGAAGCGTGCCGGCGAGCGCAACAGCAGCCCGCGCTCGAAGCCGGCGGTGGCCATTGCCACGTTCCAGCCCTGGCCTTCGTCGCCGATGCGGTTGTCCACGCTCACGCGCACGTCGTCGAAGAAGACCTCGGCAAAGGCCTGCTTGCCGTTCAGCGCGCGGATCGGGCGGATGGTGATGCCCTTGGCGTCCAGCGGCACCATCAGGTAGCTCAGGCCGTGGTGGCGTGAGCTCTGCGGGTCGCTTCTGAACAGGCCGAACAGCCAATTCGCGAACAGCGCACGGGTCGACCAGGTCTTCTGGCCGTTCAACACGTAGGTGTCGCCATCGCGCACGGCGCGGCTGGTGATGGCCGCCATGTCGGAGCCGGCGTTCGGCTCGCTCCAGCCCTGCGCCCACATGTCGTCGCAGCGCGCCATGCGCGGCAGGAAACGCGCCTTCTGCTCGGCGGTGCCGAATTCCATCAGCGTGGGCCCGAGCAGCAGGATGCCGTTCTGGTTCACGCGCATCGGCGCGCCGGCGGCGGCGTACTCTTCCTCGAAGATCAGCCACTCGATCAGGTCGGCACCGCGGCCACCAAGTTCGCGCGGCCAGATCACGCTGCTCCAGCCACCGTCGGCGAGCCGGGCCTCCCAGGCGCGGTGTTCCTCGAAGCCTTCGCGCGTGTCGTAGCTGCCCAGGCTGCCGCGCGGCACATGGGTGCGCAGCCAATCGCGCGCCTCGGCGCGAAAGGCCTGCTGGGCCGAGGTGAAATCGAGGTCCATGGTGTGCCCCGTCAGAACTTGGCGTCGCGCTTCTCGACGAAGGCGCGGCGGGTTTCGGCCGAGTCCGGGCTCAGGTAGGCCTGCAGCGTGAAGCCCTGCTCCCAGCGGTACTTGGCCTCGAGGTTGCCGTCCTCGATGCCGGTGAGCGCCTCCTTGGCGATGCGGATCATCTGCGGGCTCTTGGCGGCGATCTTCGCGGCCATCGCCAGCGCCTCGTCGCGCAGGCGATCGCGCGGCACCACGCGCTCGACCGCGCCCAGGCGCCAGGCTTCCTGCGCACCGACCATCTCGCCGGTGAAGAACAGGTAGCGCACCTTCTGCACGCCGAACAGGCGCTGCAGGTGCGCCGCGCCACCCATCGCACCGCGGTCCACTTCAGGCAGACCGAAGCTGGCGTCCTCGGCCGCGATGACGATGTCGGCCGCGCCGCAGATGCCGATGCCGCCGCCGAGAACAAAGCCGTGCACCGCCACGATCACCGGCACCTTGTTCAGGTGCACGGCCTTGAAGGTGGCGTAGTTGCCGGCGTTGACGGCGACGATCAGGCTCTGGTCGGCGTTCAGTTCCTTGATGTCGACGCCGGCGCAGAAGCCGCGGCCCTCGGCGCGGATCACGATCACGCGCACCTCGGGCCGTTCGCCCAGCGAATTGATCTCGGCGGCCAGGCCCTGCCAGCCGGCCGCATTCAGCGCATTCACCGGTGGCCGGTTCAGCACCACCTCGGCCACGCCGTTGTCGTGCAGGAGTGTCGAGAACTGATCAGACATCGGTGGCCTCTTCTTCCTGCGTGGCACACAGCGCCGCGCGGCGCGCGCTGGCCTGCTCGACGATGCCGTCGATGACCTCGCGACAGCTCTGCAGGCGACCGATGAGCGCAGCCACCTGGCCCGAGGACATCACGCCATCGGCCGGCCGCCCGTCCATCATCGAGCGCTGCAGCAGCATCGGCGCATTGGCCGCCATCACGGTCTGCGCCACGCTCGAGGCGTCTTCGCGCAGGCCCTGCCACATCACCTTCAGCGCATGGCCGGTGGTCATGCCGGTCTGCGCCTTGAAGGCCAGCGCCAGCTGCAGCGCGATGCGCAGGCGCTTCAGTGGCGAAGCCTTTTCCAGCATCGCCAGGTACTCGTTGGGGATCATGCGCTGCGGCATGCCGTCGACCAGGTGCGAGACCTGTATCTTCTCGGCGTCCTTGACCTGCAGGTAGCGCGCCAGTGTGGCCTCGGGCACGCCGCTGTCGGTGGTCATCAGGAAACGTGTACCCATCGCGATACCCTGCGCGCCGAAGGCCAGCGCGGCGAGCAGCCCGCGGCCGTCGTAGAAACCGCCGGCCGCGACCACGGGCACCTTCACCGCGTCCACCACCTGCGGCAGCAGCACCGTGGTGGGCACGCTGCCGGTATGGCCGCCGCCCTCGCCGCCCTGGATGGTGATGACGTTGGCGCCCATCTCGATGGCCTTCTGCGCGTGCTTGAGCGCACCCACGGTGGGCATGCACACGATGCCGGCATCGCGCAGTCGGCCGATGACCTTCTTGTCGGGCCCGCGGCCGTAGCTCACGGCGCGGATGCGGTGCTTCACTGCCAGGTCCAGCAACTGCTGCGCGTTGGGCTGGAACATGTGGAAGTTCAGGCCGAAGGGCCGGTCGCCGGTGAGCCGCTTGACCTCGAGGATGTCGGCCTCGATGCGGTCGGCGGCGATGGTCGCCCCGGCCAGGAAACCGAAGCCGCCGGCGTTGGTGGTGGCAGCCACGAGTGACGGCCCGGCCACCCAGCCCATGGCCGTCTGCACCACCGGCACCTCGCAGCCGAGCAGGTCGCACAGCGGCGTGCGCAGCGTGGCGCGGCTCATGCCGGGGCCCTCATGGCGCGTCCTTCTTGTTGCCCTGCACCATCGACTTGGCGTCCTGCCCGCCCAGCGTGCCCGCGCCGAGCAACTGGCTGTGCGTGTGCGAGAAGTGGTGGTAGCCGAAGGCCAGGTCCATGGTCGCGCGCAGGCCTTGCAGGTCTTCGGCGCGGTTGATCACGGTCTTGGTCAGCGCCAGCCCCATGCGCGGCTGCTGCGCCAGCTTGGCGGCCCAGGCGTACACGGCCGCTTCTAGCTCGGCGCGCGGCACCACCTTGTTGACCATGCCCATCTGCCAGGCGCGGTCGGCGCCCATGCGCTCGCCGAGGAAGAGGAACTCCTTGGCGATGCGCGGGTGGAGTTCGTGCGCGTGGGCGAAGTACTCGACGCCCGGGATGCCCATGCGCACCACCGGGTCCTGGAAATAGGCGTCGTCGCTGGCCACGATCAGGTCGCACACCCAGGCCAGCATCAGCCCGCCGGCGATGCAGGCGCCCTGCACCATCGCGATGGTCGGCTTAGGCGCGTCGTGCCAGCGCCGGCACATGCCGAGGTAGACCTCCTGCTCGCGCACGAAGTACTGTTCGCCGCCGGGCTTGTTGCTGTGGTCCCACCACAGCGTCTGGCGGTCGAAGGGCTTGTCGATGTCGCGCCCCGGCGTGCCGATATCGTGGCCGGCGCTGAAGTGCTTGCCGCTGCCGCGCAGCACGATAACCTTCACCGCGTCGTCGTCTACCGCGCGCCGGAAGCCGGTGTCCAGCGCGTAGGTCATCTGCGAGTTCTGCGCGTTGTTGAACTGCGGCCGGTTCATCGTCAGCGTGGCGATGCCGTCGCGCGCTTCGTAGAGCACGGCCTCGTCGGTCTCGTAGACCGACTTGTCCTCGCGCGCGACGAAGTTGTCGCCGGGGTCGCTCATGAACCTGCCCCCAGCACGCTGGCGCGCAGGTTGTGCGGGTCCAGGCGTGCCAGCAGCGTCAGTTCGTCGGCGCTGGGGTCGGGTGTGATGCTCACGTCGTGCGGCACATCGACGGCAAAGCCGGTGGCCGCGATCACCTGCTCGGCGCTCACGCCCGGGTGCAGCAGGCGCAGCCGCAGCTGGTGCGCAGGCCCGCCGAAGTCCATCACGCACAGGTTGGTGATGACGAGGCGGATGTCGATCTCGTCCAGGCTCCAGCCGCGCGCCAGCCGCGCCGGGTTGTAGCCCACCGAAGCCACCATGTCGACCTCGCCGGCCACGAAGACCTTGGTCGAGTGGTTGGGCACGAAGAAGGAGTTGGCGTGGTTGATCGAGTTGCCTGGAAAACCGCGCACACCCAGCATCATCGACCTGGGCCGCCGGTAGTCGCTGCCGATCATCGAGATGTTGGCCTGGCCGTAGCGGTCGATCTGCGTCGGCCCCACCATCGCGTGGCGCCTGCCGCCCCAGACGTTGTCGAAGATGCGCGCGAAGCCCATGTGGCTTTCGCGCTGTACGGCGTAGTCGCCGCGCGGACCGATGGGCACCGGCTCGCGCACGATCCAGGCCTCGGAGTCGGTCATCATCAGGTCGCGGTTGATGGCCGACATGCACAGGCTGGCCGCCAGCCGCGGCACGATGCCGATGCCGGTGGCGAGCACCTCGCCGTCATGCGCCCAGGCACGCGCGGCGACGCAGACGATGCGGTCGACGAGGGCGATGTCGCTCATGCGTGCCTCCCTCAGAACACCGGCAGCGGCAGCTGGCGCACCGCCTGCTCGCCACCGACACGCTGCAGGTATTCCTGCTCGCCGCAGGCGATGTAGCGCTCGTGGTACTTGGCCCAGCCGCCCTCTTCCTTGGCGCTGGCGGCGTACTCCTTGAAGTGCTTGGTGTCGAAGCCGTACAGCGGCGCGCAGGAACTCGGGTGCGCGCCGCAGGGCAGGTGCACCACGCCGGTGGTCTGCGCCCGCTCCCAGAACACGTAGCGCGCCTCGTCGCCCTTGGAGAAGTAGGCGCTGTCGACGAGTTCATCGCAGCTCACGAAGGTCTGCCTCGCCGCGCGGGCGAAGAGGTCGTCCATGTAGAGGTCGGGGCCCTTGACCTGGCACACGCCGCGGGAGTCGGCACGGTCGACGTGCAGCAGCGCAGCGTCCAGCGGCAGCGCCGGCATCGCGACCCACTGCCGGTCGTCGTAGGGCGAATCGACGAGCCGGATGGCCGGGTTGTGTTTCAGCACGTCGGTGCCGAGGCCCACGCGCGTCGGCAGGTAGGGCACGCGCATCGCTGCCGCCTTCAGGCCCAGCATGAACAGGCCCTCGTCGATCTCCATCACGTCGATGGCGCCGGCCTGGCGCGCCATCCGGAAATAGGGCTCCAGCGGAATGAAATCGAGCGAGACGAAGGCGAAGACGAGCTTCTTCACCTTGCCGGCCGCGCACAGCATGCCGACATCGGCGCCGCCGTAGGCCACCACCGTCAGGTCCTTCAGCGGGCTGCGCAGGATCTCGCGCACCAGCGCCATCGGCTTGCGCCGCGGGCCCCAGCCGCCGATGCCCAGCGTCATGCCGTCCTTGAGTTGCGCCACCGCCTCGGCGGCGCTCAAACGCTTGTCGGCCATGGTGCTCAGGCCCGCGTCTGGTTGCCGACCGAGAAGTCGTGGCCCCAGAGGCTGACGCGGGTGAACTCGTGGACGATGTGCTCGTTCCAGTCGATCACCGCGCCGCCGCAACCGAACTCGACGTCGAAGTTCGATGGCGTGCGCATGTAGAACGAGATCATGCGGTCGTTCGTGTGCTGGCCCAGCGTGGCCGTCTGCAGCACCTGCTGCTCCTTCATGCGGTCCATCGCGCGGCCGACCTCGGGCACGTCCTCGACCTCGACCATCACGTGCACGCAGCCGCTTTCCACCGGGAAGCCGGCCAGCGCCAGGCTGTGGTGGCGGCCGTTGTTGCAGTGGAAGAAGTGGATGGGCAGCGTGGGGCCGGCATCGCCGGCGGGTTTGAAGTTGAAGATGTCCGACAGACCGAAGCCCATCACCTCGCGAACGAAGCGCGTCGTGGCCTCGAACTGTGCCGCCGGCAGCACGGTGTGGCCCATGCCGATGGCGTCGGTGACAAAACCGCGCACGCCCGCCGGCGAGGCAAAGCGCACGAAGTCGGACTGGAAGCCCCAGACCATTTCGTGGCGATTGCCCGCGGGATCACTGAAGCTGGCGATCTGCTGCACGCGGCGCTGGGCGCACAGTGCCGCATCGCCCAGTTCGAAGGGCGTGCCGCTGGCCTTCAGCGTGGCGAGGCCGGCCTCGAAGGCGGCGGGCCCGAGCACTTCCCAGCCGCTGGCCACGTAGGCATCGCGGCTGCCCGGCAGCACCAGGAAGCGGTACTGGCGCTCGTCCATCTTCACGTACAGCCCGCCACCGGGTGCGGCGTCGGTCATCATGCCGAGCACACCCTCGGCGTAGTGCTTCCAGCGTGGAAGGTCGGTGGTCTCTGCCACCACGTAGGCCAGGCCGCGGATGTCGATCATGGGAGTGAGGCGTTCGAACGCAGAGTCATGTCTGCGAACGAGTGTGGCCGCCGGCAGCGGCCCTCTCATCGTCCGTTGAGACTACCGGGGGCCGAAGAGCTTGAAGAGGAAGCGGGCCATCGAGATGTCCCAGGGCGCAGGCCAGTCCTCGCCGCGCCACATCGACTCGACGCCACCGTCGGCAACGACGAGCTGGCCGACGATGAAACGCGCCTCGGGCGAGAGCAGGAACTCGAAGATGCCGGTGAGGTCGTCGGGCTGGGCGTACTCGCCTAGCGGCTTGGGCATGGCGCGGATGATCGGACCCTTCATGCGGTCGGCCAGATCCTTCTCCAGCATCGGTGTCTGTATCGCGCCCGGGCAGACGCCGTTGAGCGAGATGCCGCTGCCGGCCCAGTCGGCGCCTGGCGCCTGCTGCCGTATCCAGCGTGCCAGCGCGAGCTTGCTGGCCGCGTAAGGGGCGCCCGGCTTGCGGCCGGCGTAGAACGCGGCGCGGCCGAGCT
>DAORNK010000221.1:0-7725 GCA_035440985.1 Rubrivivax sp.
GCCGCTGCGGCGGCCCGCCGCGCCAGCAGCGCCCGGCTGACGCGCGAAACCGGCGGCCGGCCCAGCACGCCGCTGATGAAGGCGCCGGCATCGACCAGCGCATCCAGGTCCAGCCCGGTGGCGATGCCCATGCCGTGCAGCATGAAGACCACGTCCTCGGTGGCCACGTTGCCGGTGGCCCCCTTGGCATAGGGGCAGCCGCCCAGGCCGGCGATGCTGGTGTCGAACACGTGCACCCCCATCTGCAGACTGGCCAGGATGTTGGCCAGTGCCTGACCGTAGGTGTCGTGAAAATGCCCACTCACCTCGGCCAGCGGGTAGAACCTGAGCGCACGCTCCAGCGCGGCCTGCACGCGCCCTGGCGTGCCCACGCCGATGGTGTCGGCGATGCCGACGTGATCGACACCGATGCCGTGCATCAGGCGTACCACCTGTTCGACCTCATCGGCTGTGACCTCGCCCTGGTAGGGGCAGCCCAGCGCACAGGACACCGCACCACGCACCTTGACACCCGCCGCGTGCGCGGCGGCCACCACGGGGCGGAAGCGTTCGATGCTTTCGGCCACCGAGCAGTTGATGTTGCGCTGGCTGAAGGCCTCGGTGGCGGCACCGAAGACCACCACCTCGTGCGGCTGCGTGGCCAAGGCGGCTTCCAGGCCCTTCATGTTGGGCGTGAGCACCGAATAGCGAACACCGTTTGCGCGCTGGATGCCGGCCATCACCGCCGCGTTGTCGGCCATCTGCGGCACCCACTTGGGGCTCACGAAGCTGGTGGCCTCGATCTCGCGGCAGCCGGCGGCCTGCAGGTGGTGGATCAGCGCCACCTTGTGGGCGGTAGCCACCGGCTGGGCTTCGTTCTGCAGCCCGTCGCGCGGGCCGACTTCGACCAGGCTGACTCGGGAAACGGTCGTGAGGTTCATCGTGTCTTCAGCTTACAGGGCCACGCCGGGCCGTGCCGGCGTGGGCCCATGTTCAGGCCAGACGCAGCAGTTCGCCACCTTCGGCCACCTGGTCGCCCACGCCGTACAGCAGCTCCTGAACCACGCCCTCGCGCGGGGCGTTGATGGTGTGCTCCATCTTCATGGCCTCCATCACGGCCAGCGCCTGGCCACGTTGCACGTGCTCCCCGGGCTGCGCGAGGAAGGCGATCACCTTGCCCGGCATGGGCGCGGTCAGCCGCCCGGCTTCACCGGCCTGGTCACCCGCGTGGGCGATGGGGTCGTATTCGGTGACCAGAGCACTGCCCGCGCCCGTGAAGACCGCAAAGCGTTCGCCATGCTGGTACACCCAGGCCGTGAAACGGTGTTCACCGAGCCGGATGTCGAAGGCATCGCCCCCCAGCGGCTGCGACTGGAAGGTCCATCGCCGCGCGCCCAATTGCAGCGCGGTGGCGCCATCGTGCAGGCGGTCCACGCGCAGCGTGTGTTTCTCATCCTGGACCTGCAGGCTGAGCTGCCGCTGCGCCCCCCCCTGCAGCCGCCAGCCGTCGCGGCGTGACCAGGGGTCGGCGTCTTCCAGCCGGCTTTCGGCGCACAGGCGATGGGCCACCACGGCCGCGGCGGCGCGTTCCAGTGGCAGGGGCGGCGCTTCGAAGAGCGCCGGCCGCTCGCGTTCGATCAGCGCCGTGTCCAGATCGGCCGTGGCAAAGGCCCGGCTGACTATCACGCGGCGCAGGAAGGCCGTGTTGGTGTGCAGGCCCATGATGTGCGTGGCCTGCAAAGCGGCATCCAGCCGGGCCAGTGCCTGGGCACGGTCCTCGCCCCAGACGATGAGCTTGGCGATCATGCTGTCGTAGTGCGGGCTGATCGCGTCGCCCTCGCGCACGCCACTGTCCACCCGCGGCAGGTGGTCGCTGCGTTCAAAGGCCACGTGCGCCGGCCACCGCGCCACCTGCAGCGTGCCGGTGGCCGGCAGGAACTGGGCATCGGGGTTCTCGGCGCAGATGCGCGCTTCGATCGCGTGGCCGCGCAGCGAGAGCTGATCCTGCCGCAGCGGCAGCGCCTCGCCGCCGGCCACCCGCAGTTGCCATTCCACCAGGTCCAGGCCGGTGATGGCTTCGGTCACCGGGTGCTCGACCTGCAGCCGGGTATTCATCTCCATGAAGTAGAAGCGCAGATCGCCATCGTCCGTCGGCTCGGCGATGAACTCCACCGTGCCGGCCCCCACATAGCCCACCGCCTTCGCGGCGGCCACCGCGGCCGCCCCCATCTCGGCACGGCGCGCAGCACTCATGCCGGGAGCGGGGGCCTCTTCCAGCACCTTCTGGTGGCGGCGCTGCACCGAGCAATCGCGCTCGAAGAGGTAGACGCACTGGCCCTGGTTGTCGCCGAAGACCTGGATCTCGATGTGCCGGGGCCGGGTGACGTAGCGCTCGACCAGCACATGCTGGTCGCCAAAGCTGGATTGGGCTTCGCGCTGGCAGGCCACCAGCGCTGCGGCAAAGTCCTCGGCCCGGTCCACGCGCCGCATGCCCTTGCCGCCACCACCGGCGCTGGCCTTGATCAACACCGGATAGCCGATGCGCGCGGCTTCGGCGGCCAGAAAGGCCGCCTCGTTGTTGCTGCCGTGGTAACCGGGCACCAGGGGCACACCGGCCTTTTCCATCAGCGACTTGGCCGCGCTCTTGCTGCCCATAGCGGCGATGGCCGCCGCGGGCGGGCCGATGAACACGATGCCAGCCTCGGCGCAGGCCTTGGCGAAGGCCTCGTTCTCGCTGAGGAAACCGTAACCCGGGTGGATGGCCTGCGCGCCGGTGGCACGGGCGGCATCGATGATGCGTGACCACCGCAGGTAGCTTTCGCGAGGCGCATTGCCGCCCACGTGCACGGCTTCGTCGCAGGCACGCACGTGCCGCGCCTGCGCGTCGGCGTCGGAATAGACCGCCACGCTGCGCACACCCAGCCGGCGCGCCGTGGCCGCGACGCGGCAGGCGATCTCGCCGCGGTTGGCGATCAGGATCTTCTTGAACATGCCTGTCCCTCTTCGAAAAGCATCATCCCGCCGCCGCGCCACGCATGGCTGACGGGCCGCCGGTGAACCGCCGCCACAGCCCGCGCAGGAAGCGGAACAGCACCACGATCAGCACCAGGGCCAGCAGCACGGCCACCGCCAGCACCGGCCAGAACCAGGCCGCGTGCTCCCAGGCCAGCCACAGCATGGCGGGCGCCGCCGCGTCGCCCAGCAGCGACAGGCCGATGTTGGAAAACGGCTCGGGCGAGGTGTTGGCCGCCGCGCGCGTCGTGCTCTTGGCCGTGTGCGCCGTGGCCGCCAGCGTGCCGCCGATCAGTGCCGCCACCAGGGACCAGGCTCCACTGGCATCGGCACCGCCAAAACCGCTGAACACGCCCGCCGCCAGCGCGGCACCGGCGGGCACGCGGATGAAGGTGTGCACCGCATCCCACAGCGTGTCCACGCCCGGCACCTTGTCGGCGACGAACTCGATGACGAAGAGCAGAAAGCTCGCACCCAGCACGACCGGGTGCTGCAGCAGTTGCAGGCCGGCCGGCAACGGGATCCAGCCCAGATAGCCGGCGGCGCCGGTCAGGAAGACCACGGCGTACAGGCGCATGCCGCTGGCCCAGCCCATGGCCGCCGCGATGGCGGCGAGTTGCGCCAGGTCGAGCTTCAGCATTTCCATGAGGGCTCCCGTTTGTCCAGAAACGCGCGCACGCCTTCGCGGCCTTCCGCGCTGGCGCGGATGTCGGCGATGCGGCGCGCCGTGTCTTCACGCAGCGAGGGGGTGATCGGTTGACCGGATACGTCCTTGACGAGTTGTTTGCAGGCCTTCACGGCGGCCGGGCCGTTGGCCACCAGGCCGGCCACGATCTCCGCCACCCGGGCGTCCAACGCCTCGGCCGGCACGACTTCGTGCACCAGCCCCAGTTGGGCTGCGCGCGCGGCGCTGAAGCGTTCGGCTGTCAGGAAGTAGCGCCGGGCCGCCGACTCGCCGATGGCGCGCACGACATAGGGGCCGATGGTGGCGGGCAGCAGGCCCAGCCTGGCCTCGCTGAGGCAGAAGTGCAGGCCTTCGGCGGCCACCACCACGTCGCACACGGCCGCCAGGCCCACACCACCGGCGTAGCAGTCGCCCTGGATGCGGCCGACCACCGGCACCGGGCAGGTCCACAGCGTCCACAGCATCTGCGCCAGTGCGCTGGCGTCGGCGTGGTTCTGCTCCCAGGTGTAGTCGGCCATGCTACGCATCCAGGACAGATCGGCCCCGGCGCAGAAGGCCTTGCCATGGCCGGCCAGCACGATGGCCCGCAGGCCGTCCTGCGCGGCCAGCGCGGTGAAGGTCCGCGTCAGTTCGGCCACCACGCCGTCGTTGAAGGCATTGCGCACCTCGGGCCGGTTCAGCCAGACCTCGGCCACATGGGGGCTGATCTGTCGCACATCCAGCATGGAACTCATCGCAAGGCGCTTTCCTGTTGCAGCATCAACACCAGGTCCAGTTCGGGGCAGGGATGGCCCAGCGCCGTGAGCGCCGCACTGACCTGACCCCGGTGGTGCGTAGCGTGGTTGAAGACATGGGCCAGTGTGGCGGCAAACGGCAGCACCACGGCCTGGCCGTTCGTGCGGGTGTAGGCCAGCGTACCCAGCAGGCGGTCCTCTGGCCAGACCTCGATCAGGGGCATCCAGGCCAGCGCACCTTCACGCAGGCGCTCAGCGAGCAGCACGCGATCGGGCTCGGCTTCGGCGTGTTCGCGCAACGGCGAACGGTCCAGTTTGCGCTGCATGATGACGCTGCGGTAGTGCTTGCCCGGCCATTGCACCTGGCCCACGTCGGCATAGCCCAGCCGGAGGTACATGGCTCGCAACTGCGTGGCCGGCTCGGCGGTGTCCAGTGCCATCCGGCGGAAACCACCCTTGCGCGCCCAGTCTTCGCAAGCCTGCACCAGCCGCCGCCCCAGCCCCAGTCCCTGGCAGGCCGGGTCCACCGCGATCTGATGGAATTGGGCGGTGTCTCGCTCGCGGAACCAGGGCACTTCGGCCGTCCAGGGCGCCGTCGCCACGTCGTAGGGCCCGCAGACGGTGACGGTGCCTACCAGGTCGCGGCCGGCGGTGGCCACGAAGCACTGGCCCTCGGCCACGCGCCGGCGCGTGGTGGCCACCGCCTGCGTGGCGGCCGTGAAGTTCAGGCCCTGCGCGGCCAGAGGCGCGTAGGCGCGGTGCAGCAGATCGGTCAGGACCACGAACGAATCGCGCCCAGCCAGCGGACGGATGGTGATGTTCGATGTCATGGCCATCGGGCCTCAATGCCGCCAGACCCGCAAGCCGCGGGATGCTTCAAACGCGTCGAAATCGGCATCACGGTGCAGCAGCGCGTAGTCGTTCTCGATGCACCACGCCGCCAGCAGGACGTCGACGCCGCTGCGCACGGTGTGGCCCTGGGCCCGCAGCGCACGATAGTGCTGGGCCGCCACCAGGGCCAGCGCTTCGCCACCCGTGCTCTCGATGCTCAGGCTCTCGAACAGGCGGCGCGCCAAGCGATGGTCTTGCTCCTTTCGGAAGCCCCGCAACACTTCGAACAGCACGAGGTCTGGCACCACGATGCGCACCTCGCCATGGTCCAGCAACTGCTGCAGCAGGCCCACGGCGGGGCGGTCCGCGCCATTGAAGAAGTCGATCCAGACGCTGCTGTCAACGACCAGCACGGCGTTTGCCCGCAACAGGTTTGGACGAGCCCGCCACCTTGGCGGGCCGCGCAGCGAAGCGCGGGCCGGGTTCGGCCACTTCGGGCGTGCGCTCGGGCCGAGGCTCGGTCCAGTCGATGGACTCGTCGCCTTCCCACTGCAGCTTGCCGCGCCACTTGAGGATCTCGCGGTACGCCGCCTGGCGGGCCAGCAGGCGCAGGCCCGCTTCCACCGCGTCTTTCTTGGTGCTGTAGGGGCCGGCCTGCATGGCCTGGGCCATCAAGTCGTCGTCGATGTCGATGTTCGTGCGCATAATGTGTACATAATCAGAGATGCACACACATCGTACACTACATGCGGAAAACACCGAAGCGCGGGCTGTCCGGAATGGGGGCGTTCAAGCTGGCGCTCAGGGCCAGTGCCAGCACGCGGCGCGTGTCGGCCGGATCGATGATGCCGTCGTCCCAGAGGCGGGCGCTGGCGTAGTAGGGGTGCGCCTGCTGCTCGAACTGCGAAAGGATGGGCGCCTTGAAGGCGGCCTCCTCTTCAGCCGACCACTGGCCGCCCTTGGCTTCGATGCCGTCGCGCTTGACGGTGGCCAGCACGCTGGCGGCCTGTTCGCCGCCCATCACGCTGATGCGCGCGTTGGGCCACATCCACAGGAAGCGCGGGCCGTAGGCACGGCCGCACATGCCGTAGTTGCCGGCACCAAAGCTGCCACCGATGATGACCGTGAATTTGGGTACGGTGGCGGTGGCCACCGCGGTGACCATCTTCGCGCCGTGCTTGGCGATGCCGTCGTTCTCGTACTTGCGGCCGACCATGAAGCCCGTGATGTTCTGCAGGAAGACCAACGGCACCTTGCGCTGGCAGCACAGCTCGATGAAATGTGCGCCCTTCATCGCGCTCTCGCCGAACAGGATGCCGTTGTTGGCCACGATGCCCACCGGCAGGCCCTCGATGCGCGCAAAGCCGGTCACCAGCGTGGCGCCGTAGCGGGCCTTGAACTCGTCGAACTCGCTGCCGTCGACGATGCGAGCGATGATCTCGCGCACATCGAAGGGCTTGCGCGGGTCCTTGGGGATCACGCCGTGCAGTTCGGCGGTGTCGAACAGCGGCGCGCGCGGTGCCGTGCGCAGCAGTTGATCGGGCTTGCGCCAGTTCAGGTTGGCCACGCTGGCGCGCGCGATGGCCAGCGCGTGCAGGTCGTCTTCCGCCAGGTGGTCGGCCACCCCTGACAGCCGTGTGTGCACGTCGCCGCCACCCAGGTCTTCGGCGCTCACCACCTCGCCGGTGGCGGCCTTCACCAGCGGCGGACCGCCCAGGAAGATGGTGCCCTGGTTCTTCACGATGATGGCTTCATCGCTCATGGCCGGCACGTAGGCACCGCCGGCCGTGCAGCTGCCCATCACGACGGCGATCTGCGGAATGCCCAGCGCCGACATCTGGGCCTGGTTGTAGAAGATGCGGCCGAAGTGCTCGCGGTCGGGGAAGACCTCGTCCTGGTTGGGCAGGTTGGCACCCCCGCTGTCCACCAGGTAGATGCAGGGCAGGCGGTTCTGCTGGGCCACCTCCTGCGCGCGCAGGTGCTTCTTGACGGTGACCGGGTAGTAGGTGCCGCCCTTGACCGTGGCGTCGTTGCACACGATCAGGCACTCGACGCCGCTGACACGGCCCACGCCGCAGATCATGCCGGCGCCAGGCGCGGCGTTGTCGTACATGTCCAGCGCCGCCAGCGGGGCGATTTCCAGGAAAGGGGTGTCCGGATCCAGCAGCATTTCCACCCGCTCGCGGGGCGGCAGCTTGCCGCGCGCGGTGTGCTTGGCACGCGCCACCTCGCCACCACCCGCAGCCATCAGCGCGAGCTTGGCGTTCAGATCGTCGACCAGCGCGCGCATCTGTCCGGCACTGGCCTTGAACTCCTCGGAACGCGGGTTGAGCTTGGACTTGAGGGCGGGCATCGGCGGGGTCTCCTGTGGCGGCCGATGCGGGCTCGGCACTTGACGTTTACGTCAACGTCAATTGTAGGAGGCTGCCATGTTCGCGCCAGAGCTTGTGCAGATATGAATCGTGCCCGCGTAGGCCCCTGCAT
>DAORNK010000222.1:0-3499 GCA_035440985.1 Rubrivivax sp.
CCCCGCCGACGGCCCCCCGCCGGTCGGCACCGCCCGCGCTGCTGCAGGCCCTGCGCCAGCGCTTCGGCGAACGCTGCAGCACGGCGGCGGCGGTGCGCGAGCAGCACGGCCGCGGCGAGTCGGTCTACGACGCCGCGCCGCCCGATGCGGTGCTGTTCTGCGAAAGCACGGCCGAGGTCTCCGCGGTGCTGGCGCTGGCCCATGAACACGATGTGCCGGTGATCCCCTACGGCGTGGGTTCGTCGCTGGAAGGTCACCTGCTGGCCGTGCAGGGCGGGCTGAGCGTCGACCTGAGCCGCATGAACCACGTGGTGCGTGTCAACGCCGAGGATCTGACGGTGACGGTGCAGGCCGGGGTGACGCGGGAACAGCTCAACCAGGAGATCCGCGCCACGGGCCTGTTCTTCCCCATCGACCCGGGCGCCAATGCCACGCTGGGCGGGATGGCGGCCACCCGCGCCAGCGGCACCAACGCCGTGCGCTACGGCACGATGCGCGAGAACGTGCTGGGCCTGACGGTGGTCACCGCCAGCGGGCAGGTGGTGCACACCGGGACGCGGGCCCGCAAGTCGGCCGCCGGGTACGACCTGACGCGCCTGTTCGTGGGCAGCGAGGGCACGCTGGGCGTGATGACCGAGATCACGCTCAGGCTGTACCCGCTGCCCGAGGCGGTGAGCGCGGCGATCTGCCACTTTCCGAGCATCGTCGCGGCGGTGCAGACGACCATCCATCTCATCCAGCTGGGCGTGCCGATTGCACGCTGCGAGCTGCTGGATACCAACGCCATCCGCGCCGTCAACCGCCATTCGAAGCTGGGCCTGCGCGAGGCGCCCATGCTGCTGATGGAGTTCCATGGCAGCCAGTCCGGCGTGGCCGAGCAGGCGCAGACCGTGCAGCACCTGGCGCGCGACCAGGGCGGCGAGGATTTCCAATGGGCCAGCACGCCCGAAGAGCGCACCCGCCTGTGGACGGCGCGTCACCAGGCCTACTTCGCTGCACTGCAGACGCGGCCCGGCTGCCGCTGCCAGAGCAGCGACACCTGCGTGCCCATCTCGCGCCTGGCCGAGAGCATCGACCTGTCGGTGGCCGAGGCCGAGGCTTCGGGCATCCCGTACTGGATCGTCGGCCATGTGGGCGATGGCAACTTCCACCTGAGCTACCTGATGGACCCCGACAACCCGGCCGAGATGGCCGCGGTGGAACAGCTCAACGTGCAGATGGTGCAGCGCGCCATCCGGCTGGAGGGCACCTGCACGGGCGAACACGGCATCGGCCTGCACAAGATGGGCTACCTGCTGGAAGAAGCAGGCCCCGAGACCGTGGCGCTGATGCGCAGCATCAAGCAGGCGCTGGACCCGAAGAACATCCTGAATCCGGGCAAGGTGTTCAGCACCTGAGCCTTTGGCCGCGGCCCGTCTGGTAACCGCGAAACTGCCCCAGGAAGGTGCGGTTGTTCCGGCCGCTGCCGCATCGGCGATCCCGCCAAGATCAAGACGTTGCCGAGCCTGCCCCTGTACCAGGTCAGGATCTGTCGGCCGTCTTCGGAGTCATCGATGCGCAACAACCAGCCGGTCACGCAGCGCGAACGCCCCTTCCCCAAGGGCTTCACGCTGATGTCGACGACCAACCCCCAGAGCCACATCACCTACGCCAACGCCGCGTTCACGTTGATCAGCGGCTTCACGAACGAAGAGCTGCTGGGCCAGCCGCACAACCTGGTGCGCCACCCCGACGTGCCGACCGAAGCCTTTGAAGACCTGTGGCGCACGGTGAAATCGGGCGACAGCTGGACGGCCCTGGTGAAGAACCGCTGCAAGGACGGAGACCACTACTGGGTGCGGGCCAACGTCACGCCCGTCCAGCGCGATGGGCGCGTCGTGGGTTACATGTCCGTGCGCACCGAACCCAGCCGGGCCGAGGTGGAAGCCACCGAAGAACTGTTCGGTCGCATGCGCGCGGCGCAGGCCGAAGGGCGGTCGCTGCCGGTGCGGCTGTACAAGGGGCTGGTGGTGCGGCGCGGTCTGTGGGCCTGGCTGTCGGCGGGCAAGACCTGGCCGCTGTCGCCGCGGCTCTGGCTGGCCGCTGCGCTGGCCGTGCTGCCGGCGGGTGTGGCGCTGCTGTTCACAGCGCTGGCGCTGCCGCAGGTGGCGCTGCTGTCGGCCCTGCTGCTGGCCGGTGCCGGCCTGGCGGGCGCCTTCCTGCACGTGCAGGTGACGCGGCCGGTGCAGGCGGTGTTGCACCAGGCGCGCCAGGTGGCGGCCGGCGAGGCTTCCAGCCACGGGCACCTGGAACGGGTGGATGAACTGGGCATGCTGATGCGCGCCGTCAACCAGTCCGGGCTCAACCTGCGCGCGTTGCTGGACGACGTGGCAGGGCAGTCGTCCCAGCTGGCCGAGGCCAGCCATGTCATCGCGGCGGGCAGCCTGGATCTGTCGGCGCGCACCGAATCGCAGGCCGCCAGCCTGCAGGAGACGGCGGCTTCGATGGAGGAACTGTCGGCCACCGTGAAGAACAACGCCGCATCGGCACGCCAGGCCAGCCAGCTGGCGGACGCCGCGGCCCAGGTGGCCGAAGGCGGCGGCCAGGTGATGAGCAGCGTGGTCGACACGATGCGGCAGATCAGCGAAAGCTCGCGCCGCATCAGCGAAATCATCGGCGTCATCGACGGCATCGCCTTCCAGACCAACATCCTGGCGCTCAATGCCGCGGTGGAAGCGGCGCGGGCGGGTGAACAGGGCCGCGGTTTTGCCGTCGTGGCCGCCGAAGTGCGCGGCCTGGCGCAGCGCAGCGCCCAGGCCGCGCGTGAGATCAAGAGCCTGATCGGCGCCAGTGTGGCCAGCGTCGAGGGCGGCACGCAGCAGGTCGACAGCGCCGGTCGCACGATGCAGGAGATCGTGCAGCAGGTGCGCGGCGTGACGGCGGTGGCCGGCGAGATCAGCCGCTCGACGCAGGAGCAGAGCAGCGGCATCGGCCAGGTCAACCAGGCGGTGACGCAGCTCGACCAGGTGACGCAGCAGAACGCCTCGCTGGTGCAGCAGTCGGCCGAAGCGGCCGAAAGCCTGAGCCAGCAGGCCGACCGGCTGGAACTGGCCGTGGCGGCCTTCCGGGCCCAGGGCCGGGCCGCGGCCAGGGTCTGACACGACGGGTTCGAGTGGGCGGCTCAAGTGGCCGCGCATTCTGCCGTTATTCCGTGTGAGCCCTTCCTGCGCTAGGCGCAGGATGTTTGCCTCTTGCCAGAGTTGGGTTTGCCATGAACTTCTCCAAACGCCTGATGCTCCTTTCCGCGGTGCCGGCCGCGGTGCTGGCCGCCGCCGCCCTGGTGGGCGTGGCGGCGTTGTGGCGCGCCGAGGCGCGGTTTGCCGACGTCTTCGAGAAGGACCAGCCGCTGGCCCAGGCCGTCACCGAGATGTATGGCCACGGCCTGCAGATGGGCCAGGCGCTGCGCAACATCATCCTGGATCCGGCCAATCCGACCGCCTACAAGAATCTGGAAGCCGCG
>DAORNK010000222.1:3577-7694 GCA_035440985.1 Rubrivivax sp.
CCCGCCAGCAGGCCGCCCGCGACCAGGTGCTGGCATTGGTCAAGACCGACACGCCCGCGGCCGTGGCGCTGCTCAACAAGGCCGAAACGCCGGCCTGGCGCGAGATGCGCACGGGCCTGATCGAAGCCGGCAAGGTCGCCCGCAGCGGCCTGCAGGCCACGCGCGACGCCGCGCTGGCCGACACGCGGCGATCGGTCTACCTGGGGCTGGGTGCCACGGGCCTGGGCCTGCTGCTGGCTGCGGTCTTTCCGTGGCTGACCCGCCGCACGCTGACGCGGGCGCTGGGCGGTGAACCCGAACAGGTGCACGAGCATATGCGGTCGGTGGCCGGCGGCGATCTCATCCGTCCGGTGCCGGTGGCGCCTGGTGATGATCTGAGCCTGATGGCCCATCTGGCGACGCTGCAGCGCTCGCTGGCCGCCACGATCCGCGAGCTGGGCGTGGCGGTGACGCAGGTCAGCAACGCCAGCCGCGAGATTGCCAACGGCAACGCCGACCTGTCCAGCCGTACCGAGCAGCAGGCCAGCAGCCTGGAGCAGACCTCGGCCAGCATGGAAGAGATCAACAGCCAGTTGAAGCAGAGCGCGGCTTCCGCCCAGCAGGCCAGCAAGCTGGCCGAAGGCGCGTCGGAGGTGGCCGCCAAGGGCGGCCAGGTGGTCGGCGAGGTGGTGACCACGATGGACGCCATCAGCGGCAGCAGCCACAAGATCAAGGAGATCATCGGCGTCATCGATGGCATTGCCTTCCAGACCAACATCCTGGCGCTCAATGCGGCGGTGGAAGCCGCCCGCGCGGGCGAGCAGGGCCGCGGCTTCGCGGTCGTCGCATCAGAGGTGCGCGGCCTGGCGCAGCGCAGTGCGCAGGCGGCGCGCGAGATCAAGACCCTGATCGACGAAAGCGTGGAGAAGGTGGACACCGGCAACCGCCTGGTCAAGGAGGCCGGTGGCACCATGCAGGACATCGTGACCCGCGTGCATGAGGTCACCACGCTGATCAACGAGATCACCACCGGCACGCTGGAAGAGAGCAGTGGCGTGGGCCAGGTCAACCAGGCCGTGACGCATCTGGACCAGATGACCCAGCAGAACGCGGCGCTGGTGGAAGAAAGTGCCGCCGCCGCCGAATCCCTGCGCGAGCAGGCCGAACGGCTGCACAAGGCCGTTTCGGCCTTCCGGGTGGCAGAGACAGCCTGACCGGCAGGGGGCTCAGCCGTCCAGCAGCCCCAGATCCTGCACGCTGTAGTGCCCGATGTTGGGCGCCACCAGCGGCAGGTTGCTGGCGCTGACGCCCATCCAGCGCGCCAGCGTGGCGGCCAACTGGTCCACCGCCGTGGTGGGCAGCAGGCGGCCCTGACCCACGTCGTCGGGCCCGTTAACGCTGACCGAGGGCAGTTGCCCGTGGAAGCGCCCGCCGCGCACGGCGCCACCGACCAGGAAGTGGTGGCTGCCCCAGCCGTGGTCGCTGCCGTCGCCGTTGCTGGTGAGCGTGCGGCCGAAGTCGCTGGCCGTGAAGGCCGTGACTTGCTGCGCCACACCCAGTTCGACCGTGGCGTCGTAGAAGCTCCTGAGCGCAGCGCCAACGGTGGCCAGCAGTTCCGGATGCTGGTCGGGCAGGAAGTCGTGCGTGTCGAAGCCGCCCAGCGAGACGAAGAACACCTGCCGCCGTGCGCCCAGCGGCGAGCGCGCGGCAATCAGGCGCGCCACCATCTGCAGTTGCATCGCCAGCGGATTGGCGGTGTCGAAGGCCGTGACCAGCGCCGGCGTGCCGGCCAGCGCCGCCGTCAGCGCCACGTTGGCGTCCAGGGCACGGGCCATCACACGCGTGTGTTCGGCCTGCATCAGGTGCGGGTAGGGGGCGGTGGTGAGCTGCCTGAGCGCGTCGCTGCAGGCCGTGGAGCCGAACAGTGGCGCCTGGATGCCGCGCAGCGCCACCGAGCCACTGGTGGAAACCTGGTACTGCACGGCGGTGTTGCCGCTCATGAACACCGCGTTGCCGCTGACGTTGACGCAGGTGAAAGTGGCCTGGCCGTTGGACGACAGGAACAGATCGCCGATGCGCCCGCCCCAGCCCGAGGTGGCGCCTTCGGGCAACGAGGATTGCCACACCGACTGCTGGTCGTTGTGCGAGAAGAGCTTGGGCGGCAGCGGCACGCTGCGCGCGTTGTACTGGGCCAGCGTGGTGGGCTGGATCAGCGTGCCCACGTTGAGCAGGATGCCCATCCGCCCGGCGTCGAACAGGGGCTTGATCGGTGCCAGTTGCGGCGCCAGCGCCATCTGCCGGCCGTCGGGCAGGGCCAGCGTGGGGGTCAGCGCGGTGGCGGCCAGTGCCGCACGCGGCGTGGCCAGCGCACCGCGGATGCTGGTGTAACTGGCGTGGCTGGTGGCGTCGTAGGGCACCAGCGTGTTGCCGTGATCGTTGCCGCCGTAGAGAAAGACGCAGACCAGCGCCTTGTAGTCGGGGGCCGATTGCGCGGCGGCCTCGGCCATCGCGGCCAGGTTCAGCGCCCAGGGTGCGGCGGCGCCGGCCATCGAGAGCCGGCCCGCGCGGCGCAGGAATTCGCGCCGTGTGGCAGGAAGGTGTCGTTCGTTGCGCATCGCGGACCTTTCAGATCTGCACCAGGTACTCGGGGGCGCACAGCACCAGGTGGATGGCAGCCTGCACGCGGTTGCGTTTGCCGGTGTCGGTGCTGGCGACGATGCTGCCCACGGCGCTGGTGATGCGCGAGACGGTGTCGGCGGACAACGCGTCGGCCGCCAGCAGCAGGGTGATGCGGCGCACCAGCGCGGCGGCATCGGCGGCCAGCGCCATTTCGGCGCTGTAGTCGGCGATGGCTTCGCCCGGCGGGTTGGCGACGAAGGTCTGCGCGTAGTTGGCCCAGGCCACGACGGTGGTCTCGTTGGTGATCTGGAACTCGGGCGCCGTGATGCCGGCGCTGCCCAGGGCCGAGTTGGGGGGCACATAACCCGGCCGGTAGAAGTTGAACACCGAGGGTGAGCGCAGCGGGCTCTGGCCCAGCCGCGCCGCCGGGTCGGACAGGTTGCCGATGTTCCACAGCCCGGTGGGCGAACTCAGCCCGAAGCAACGCGCCCACTGCACGAAGCGCTGGATGGGCTCGCGCAGCTTGCCGCGTGTGGTCTGGCCGGGCACGGGCGCACTGCGGGCCTCGGTGTCGAGCAATACGGCCTTGATCACCGCCTTCAGGTCGCCGCGCACGCCGGCGCCGTTGTTGTTGAAGGCGGCCGTGACACGTGCCACGTAGGCCGGGCTGGGGTGGCTGGCCACCAGGCGCTGGATCAGTAGCCGGCCGATGAAGGGGCCGACGTTGGGGTGGGCGGCGATGGTGTCCAGCGCCTGGGTCAGCGCGGCGCGGCCATCGGTGCCGGCCGGGATGGTCGTGCCCAGGAAGGTCTTGGCACCTTCGGCGTGGCGCGTGGCATTGAGCACCATGGGCCGCTGGGTCCAGGCCGGGTCGCCGCGCGCGAAGCCGTCGAAGTCCCAGCCCGTGAAGACACGGGCCAGGCCGGTGATGCTGTCCTGCGTGTAGGTGTCGGTGGCCACGCCGTTGCGCAGGCTGCCGTCGGCGGCCAGTTCAACCAGGCCGATGGAAAAGAGCTGCAGCACTTCGCGTGCGTAGTTCTCGTCGGGCACACGGCCGGTGGCCGGGTCTTCCTTCTGGTTGCCGCGCATGTTGAGGTACACGCCCATGCCCGGCGAAAGCGTCACTGCCTCGAGCAGGCTGCGGTAGTTGCCGAAGGCGTTGGCTTCCAGCACGTCCATGTAGGCCGCGGCCAGGAAGCCGCGCCAGGCCACGGGCAGGCCGGCCATCGAGACGACGAAGATCTCACTCAGGGCCAGCGCGACGCGCTGGCGAAGCAGATCGGGCGACGAGATGAGCTTGCGCCACAACGTGTTGTCTGTGCCCGCAAAGCCGTTGATGTTGGCTGCATCCACGTAGCCGTTGGCGCGCATCCAGTCGGCGTGGCCCTGGGTGAGGGGCTGCAGGAACTGCTCGTCCAGCCAGGCGCTGTAGCCGATGGCCTGCACGCGCGCGATCTGCGCGTCGCTGGCCGCGAAGCTGGCCTGGGCCAGGAAGCGCGCGGCTTCGGCCGCTGTCGGC
>DAORNK010000223.1:0-7680 GCA_035440985.1 Rubrivivax sp.
CGCCGGAAAGCACGCGGCGATGCGCTGCACCAGCGGCTGCAATCCGGTGGAGCCGCCGGTGAAGTACAGCGCGTCCACCTCCTGCGCGGCCAGCCCGGCCTGGCGCGCGGTCTCGCGGGCGGCGTGCACGATGTGCGCGAGGTCGGCTTCCAGCGCCTGCGCGGCGTGGGCCTCGTGCAGCTCGGCGGTCAACCCGGCTTCCAGCAGGTGCAGGTCGATACTGGCCAGGCCCGAAGTGGCGACGTCGATCTTGGCCTGTTCGGCGGCCGCGGCCAGCGCGTGGCCCAGCCGCTCCTGCACGGCGGTCATCAGCCGGGAGTGGTGCAGCGGCTGCTCGTACCAGGCCTTGATGCCGCGCAGCTCGGCCACGCGGACCGGCGCGTAGACGGTGTTGATCAGGTGCCAGGTGGCGAGGTCGAAGTAGACGCCGCTGGGCACCTCGCGCGGGGTTTCGCCGGGCCTGGCGGGCCGCAGCGTGCGGTAACCCAGCAGCGGCAGGATGGCGGCCAGTTCCACATGGCGATCGAAGTCGGTGCCGGCCTTGTGCACACCGTGGTTGGCCAGGATGTCGTCGCGGCGTTCGGCACGGCCGCGGCGCGCAGGCCCGACACGCACGATGGAGAAGTCCGAGGTGCCGCCGCCGATGTCGGCCACCAGCACGCGCTGTTCGCGCGTGACGCGGCTCTCGTAGTCCAGCGCCGCGGCGATGGGCTCGTACTGGAACTGCACGTCACGGAAGCCGGCCTGGTGCGCCGTGTCCAACAGGGCCGCCTGGGCCTGGGCGTCGCGGGCCGGCTCGTCGTCGACGAAGAACACCGGGCGTCCCAGCACGGCGCGATCCACCGCGTGGCCGGCCGCGGCCTCGGCCCGCTGCCGGAGTTGCCGCAGGTAGCCGGTGACCACGTCGCGGTAGCGCACGGCACGGCCGGCACCGATGTCGGTGCTCTGGTCCAGCAGGCTGGAGCCCAGGATGCTCTTCATCGAACGCATCAGCCGCCCGTCGACACCTTCCACGTAGGCGGCGACGGCAGCGCGCCCATACAGGCGCTCGGCTTCGAGTTGCTGCGCGGGCGTGTCGGCGCGGTAGAAGACCGCGGTGGGCATGGTCGGGTGGCCGGGTTCGAGTTCGACCAGCCGCACGCCCGCGGTTCCCTGCGGCAATGCGACCGCGGAGTTGGAAGTGCCGAAATCGATGGCAACAAAACCCTGCCGCGGGGCAGCGGACTTCGCCAGGTGGATGGGCTGCATGCGCGTGGACGAGGCCGAAATCCGAGGGGCGCGATTGTAGTCAGCGGCCAACGCGTGGCGCGGCGGCGTGAACAGACACACGGCCGATGACCTTTTCCACGTGCGCGACCGCAGGGCCCGCGCGACACTGAAGCGGCTTCCCCAGCCCAGCCCCCACGAGATGAACAAGCCCGCCCCTGCCCATCGTTGGTTCGCGGGCTGGCGTGCGCCTCGCGTTCCGGCCGAACCTGACCTGGCCGACTGCGGCACGGCTTTCGGGCTGGACCTGAGCCTGCCGGAACCTCGCACCGAGCCTGTCGCACCGGGCGCGGACAAGGCCCGCAGCGGCTGGGTGCAGCGCCTGGCGGCGCGCCGCCGGCCCGCAACCTGACCGGTTCGTCGGTTTCGAGACTGATCAGTTCAGCTCACGGTTCCGGCCTCTAGAATGGCGGAATGGCCCGCCTTTCCTTCCGTGAGCAAGTCCTGCGCGTGCGCGAAGACGCGATCATCGCGTCGGTGAACCGCCTGTTGGCCGACAAGGGCTTCGACCTGATGACGGTGGATGAAGTGGCGGCCGACGTGGGCATTGCCAAGGCCAGCCTGTACAAGCACTTTCCCTCCAAGGAAGCACTGGCAACTGCGGCCATGGTGAGCCTGCTGCAGCGTGCGCTGGCGCTGGTTGAGCAGCAGGCCGCGCGGCCCGGCGTGACACCGCTGGAGCGCCTGCAGGCGGTGACACGCTGGCTGCTGGAGCTGCAGCTGGCCGGTGAAATGCCCACCCTTCCGTCGCAGAACAGCAGCCTGCGCGCCGAGCTGCTGGCCAGCCGGCCCTACATGGACGCCCTGATGCAGGCCAGCGAGATCCTGGGCGAGTGGATCGTGCAGGGCCAAGCCGAAGGCCAGATCGACCCGGGCCTGCCGCCGGAGGTGGTGCTGTACACGGTGTTCGCCCGCGCCTGCGACCCGGTGCCGGCCTTCCTCAAGGCCGGCGGCCGCCACAGCGACGCTGAGATCGTGGAGTGGGTGTTGTCCACCTGCTTCAACGGCCTGAAGGCACCGCCGCGCAGTACGGCTGCGCCCTGAAGCGCTCAGCCCGGTCGCGGGCAGGCGCCCGGGCCTTCGGCAGCCTCTCGCAGCCACGCAGGTGGCTGCTCGGTGCGACCTCAGCTCAGCGGATCAGCAGGACCGGTGTGGTGCAGGCGGCCAGTACCTTGTTGGCCACCGAGCCCAGCACCAGGGCGCCAAGGTTGCCGTGGCCATGGGAGCCCATCATCACCAGGTCGAAGCCGCCTTTGCGGGCGGCTTCGGCGATGCAGTCGGCCGGCGCACCGACCTTGGCGGCGAAGCTCGCGCGCAGGCCCTGGCGGGCAAAGAAGCTGCGCAGGGGCTTGAACACCTTTTCGGCCGCTTCGTCGTAGAAGGGCTTGAGGGCCGCACGGCCCAGGATCACCACCGCGCCGTGGGGCACGGGCTGGACCGTGTGCAGCAAGGTGTAGTCGTGACGGTCACCCAGCCATTCGTCGTGTGCAGCGATGTAGGCCAGCATGCGCTTGGTGTAGACGCTGCCGTCCACGGCGACCAGGATCTTCATGGCATCTCCCAGGTGGAGCAGGCCTGCCAATGGTCTGCCGGTGCAGTGTGGCACCAGCGGTGCGCGCCGGCTTGAGCGAGCTCAGATTCGCAGCGTGAGCAGCGGGTCGTGCCCCTGCGATTCGCCCTTGTGCGCCAGCCCGAGGGGGTTGCACACGACGCGGGTGGGCGCGCGGCCGGCCCGCGGCACGTGGTAGTCGTGGCGGCAGTGCAGGTGGCCGTGCAGCCACAGATCGGCGCGTGGAATCAGGTCGTCGTCGGCGTTGCAGAAGCTGGCGGTGCCAGGCTGCGAGCCATAACGGGGGTCCGCGCTGCGCAGGCTCGGACCAAAGTGAGTGACTACTACCGTCTTGTCCCAGCGGCCACGAGGCGCCTTTTGAAGCTCGGCTTCCAGCCAGCGGCGGCAGTCCAGGCTCACGGCCCGCACGGCGGCGGCGTCGAACGGGCGGCCATGGCGGGTGGTCGCCATCAGGCGCAGGAAGTACTCGGCCGCGCGCAGCGCGCGGGCCTGGCCTTGCGGGCCGAAGAGGTCGAAGTCGCTCCAGCGCGTGGTGCCGACGAAGCGGACTCGCCGGCCGTCGGCCGCCTGGTGAACCAACGACGCCTGTTCCAGCAGCGTGGAGCCGAGCCCCGTACACAGCGCGCGCAGGTCCCGGCTGGCGGCGTCGAAGTCGCGGCCGTCGAATTCGTGATTGCCGGCGATCACGATCACCGGCACTGGCCAGCCGGCAAAGCGCTGGTAGCCGGCCCAGGTGGCGTCGATGTCGCCGGCGAGCACCAGCAACTCGGCGTCGGCGGCGGGTTGCGGGGCGAAGTCCTCGGTCTCGAGGTGCAGGTCGGACAGCAGTTGCAGTCTCAAACCTGCTCCCCGACCGGGACGGCCCCGCCGGCCCGGCGCCAGCGGGTCGCGCCGTTCAGACCGCCAGCCGCTGTTCGATGCGCGCCTTGGTCGCCGGCAGTTCGGCCGGCAGGTGGTGCGCCAACTGGTCGAACAGCTGCTGGTGCAGCTTCAGCTCCTCGATCCAGGCGTCGCGGTCGATGCCGATCACGCTCTGGAACTGCTCGCGCGCGAAGGCCAGGCCGTCCCAGCGCAGATCCTCGTAGGCGGGGCTGAGGCCGAAGGCATTGGCGTGGCCGCCGGCGTGGCCTTCGAGGCGGCCCAGGATCCACTCGAGCACACGCATGTTCTCGCCGTAGCCGGGCCAGACGAACTTGCCGTCGGCACCCTTGCGGAACCAGTTGACGCAGTAGATGCGCGGCAGCGTCGCGCCCTTCTCCTGCATCTTCGCGCCCAGATCCAGCCAGTGCTGGAAGTAGTCGCTCATGTGGTAGCCGGTGAAGGGCAGCATCGCGAACGGGTCGCGGCGCACGATGCCGGTGGCGCCGGCCTGGGCGGCGGTGGTCTCGCTGCCCATGGTGGCGGCCATGTAGATGCCCTCGGCCCAGTTGCGCGCCTCGGCCACCAGCGGCACCGTGCTGCTGCGCCGGCCGCCGAAGATGAAGGCGTCGATCGCCACGCCGTCGGGGTCGTCCCACTGCGGGTCAAGCACCGGGTTGTTGGTCGAAGCGACGGTGAAGCGGGCGTTCGGGTGCGCCGCCGGCCGCGGCTTGCCGTCGACCGCGTTGGCCTTGGCGATCGCGGGCGTCCAGTCCCTGCCCTGCCAGTCGATCAGGTGTGCCGGGGGATCCTCGGTCATTGCTTCCCACCAGACGTCACCATCGTCGGTGAGCGCGACGTTGGTGAAGATGACGTCGCTCTTGAGTGAATCCATGCAGTTGGGATTCGTGTGGTAGTTGGTGCCCGGCGCGACGCCGAAATAGCCCGCCTCGGGGTTGATCGCGTACAGGCGCCCGTCGGCGTGCGGCTTGATCCAGGCGATGTCGTCGCCGATGGTGGTCACCTTCCAGCCCTCGTAGCCCACCGGGGGCACGAGCATGCTGAAGTTGGTCTTGCCGCAGGCGCTAGGGAAGGCGGCGGCGACGTGGAAGTGCTTGCCCTGCGGGCTGGTCACGCCCAGGATCAGCATGTGCTCGGCCAGCCAGCCCTGGTCGCGGCCCATCGTCGAGGCGATGCGCAGCGCGAAGCACTTCTTGCCCAGCAGCGCGTTGCCGCCATAGCCCGAGCCGTAGCTCCAGATTTCGCGCGTCTCGGGGTAGTGGACGATGTACTTGGTCTTGTTGCAGGGCCAGGCGACATCCTTCTGGCCGGGCTCGAGCGGGGCGCCCACCGTGTGCACGCAGGGCACGAACTCGCCGTGGCTGCCCAGCACGTCGATGGCGCCGCGGCCCATGCGCGTCATCGTGCGCATGCTCACCGCCACGTAGGCGCTGTCGGTGAGCTCGACGCCGATATGGGCGATGTGCGAGCCCAGCGGTCCCATCGAGAACGGCACCACGTACATCGTGCGGCCGCGCATCGCGCCCTTGAACAGCGCGTTCGGGCCGGTCTGCAGCAGCGCGCGCATCTCGGCCGGGTCCATCCAGTTGTTGGTGGGGCCGGCGTCGGCCTGCTTCTGGCTGCAGATGTAGGTGCGGTCCTCGACCCGGGCGACGTCGTTCGGATCGCTGCGGGCGAGGAAGCTGCGCGGGCGCAACTCGGGGTTGAGTTTCATCAGCGTCCCGTTGGCGACCAGCAGCTCGGTCAGCCGCTGGTACTCCTGCTCGCTGCCGTTGCACCAGTAGACCTCGGCGGCCTCGGTGAGGGCGGCCATTTCGGCGACCCAGGCGATCAGCTTGGCATGGGTGACGTAGCCGGGGGTGTTCAGACGCAGGCCTTCCATGGCGGGACGGTTCATGATGGCTCCAATCAAGAGGATGAGGATCCGGGATTGGGCGAGGGCCGAATGCGAAGCGCGGGGCGACCGGGGCGGCTCTCGCCCAATACCGCAAGACCCATCCTGGGGTCGTGCCCGGCACGGGGATTTCATTCTCTGCCCATTGCAACCTGACCGTGACTACTGCATTGCATGAGGTCATGCAAGTTGTGCATGGCCTGATGCCGGCTGGAAGAAGGCTGTCAGCGTGGGGTCAGGCGCGGGGGGCGATGAGCGCCCTTTCGCCCCGGGGGTAGCCGGCAGCACTCGCTAGAAGTCGTAGCGCCCGCCCAGGTAATAGAAGGTGCGGGAGGCGGATTCGTTGCGCGTGGCGCTGATCGTCTTGCTGCTTTCCACGCTGACCTCGGACTCCAGCGCCACTTCCTGGCGGACGCGCCAGGTCACGCGCAGGCCCGGCGCCCAACGGGTGCTGACCACACCGCCGGGCGACGACTGGCGATAGAACTTCACCGAAGGTTCGAGCTGCCAGTCCTGCGCTACCAGCGATGCGTTGTTGTAGGACAGCAGCTGGCCCTGGAAGCCAGGGCCGTTGACGAAGCTCGCGATCAGCACGTGGGTGTCCCGCGGCGAGTAGAGGTTGGTGCCGATGAGCTGCAGGCCCAGGCTCCAGATGTCGCCGCTGGCGGGCTGGCCCTGGGGCAGCAAGTCGGGCACTGGCGCGATGGCGCCGGTGCTCGAATAGCGCACGTCCGCGCCGAACTGCCATTGCGGCGTGACGGGCGTGGTCACGCCCAGCGCCGCCTGGGTGGATTTGGCCGTGGTATCGCGCACCTGCTTGCGCAGCGCCTCCACCGTGGTGCCGTTGACCAGCAGGTCGCTCACGCGCGTGGGCGGTGGCTGAATCGTGGCGCCGCCGAAGAACAGCGTGTTCCCCAGCATCATCATGGGTGTGGTGCGGCGGTCGAACAGGAAGTTGACCACCGTGTTGTCGGGCCGCTGCCAGGTGGCTTGCAGCGAAGCCACGTTCAGGCCCTTGAGCAGGGTGTCGTAGTCGAGTTGCGCGGTGGCCGACAGGCCACCGTCGAAGTAGCGCAGGTCGCTGCCGATGGCGCGCCGGTCGACTTCGCCGTCGATCTTCTGCTCCAGAAGATACAGCGAGCCGCCCAACTGCGGCGTGAGCGCTTCGGCTTCCACCGAAGCACCATAGAAGTGCCGTCGGGCATCGAGCAGGCTGTCCGTGGGGCGCCCTGCCACCGCGGCGACTTTCCAGCGCGGGCGGAAGGTGTAAGACGCCTGCACACCGTCGAAGCGGCCCAGCACACCGCCCCCCAGCGGCGTCTGCCGGCCCAGGCGCACGCTGGTGCCCAGCCCGAAGGAGCGATGGTCGTAGTACAGCGACGACAGCTTGTTGCGCGATTTCTCAGGGCGCTTGTAGTCCTTGTAGTACGCGTCGCGGAAGACGAAACGCTGCTCCGAATCGGCATCGCGCCGGCGCCAGTTGACGTCCGCATTGGTGACGAGCTGACTCTGGTCGGTATCGGACAAGGTGGCGTCGGAGACCAGTTCGGGCAGGCCGCTGAGTGGTGAATCCTGGAACTCCTGGGTGCGTACCTTGGACTTGCCGCCGTAATAGAAGGCGCTGATCGACCCCGTCAGTGTGGTGGTCGTGGCCGGTCGCTTGTCGGCGGCCGCACCCGTCGTGGCGGCTGGAGTCAGGCCCAGCGCTGCGCGGATGCGATCGGCGTCTGGCCCCGAAGGGTACTGCTTGAGGAAGAACTCGTACTCAGCGCGTGCGCGGCCGGGGTCGCCGGCTTGCTGGCGCGCATCGCCGATCAGCGCCTGCGCGGCGCGCGACGAGTTGTTCGGTGGCAGTTCGAGCAACTGACCCAGGGTGTCGACGGCCTTCTGAGCATCCTGGTTGGCCAGGGCCTGCTGAGCCGTGGCCAGCAGGGCTGCGGCACGCCGGTCGAGGTCGGCGTCGATGGGCGTGAGGCTGGGGGCAGACGATGGCGCGGATGCCGGTGCCAATGGGCCGGCGGGCGCGACCGCGGCGACGGGTGCGGGCGTCGGACTGGGCAGCGGGGCGGAT
>DAORNK010000224.1:0-251 GCA_035440985.1 Rubrivivax sp.
GCGCAGGATATGCGCCGCCACGCCACGCCGGGGCGCCGGCGGCACCGGCGCGGCAAAGCCCACCCGCGCCCACATCTGCACCGTCTGCCCCGGCGCGGTGGCGCCCAGCAGCTGGTGGATCTGCCGGTAGGGCCCCGCCACTTCGGGGTACTCCTGCAGCGCCTGTTGCAGCGGCTGCATCACCACGCCCTGCGCGGTGGCCGCCAGCTGCACGCGTAGGTAGGCCCGGCCGGCTGCCACCTGGGTGGGGC
>DAORNK010000224.1:400-689 GCA_035440985.1 Rubrivivax sp.
CCAGCCACACCACCTTGGTGTCGATCAGCGAGATGCCGTCGCGGTGCGTGGCCACCTCCTTGGCGCCGACGCGCAGCACGCGATACGACTCCATCACCGTGCGCGGCGTCACCAGTTCGATGCGCCAGGCCTCGGCCGCCACCTGGCGCTGCGTGGCCACCACCGCCGGCTGGTCCGGCCCGGCATGGCCGAAGCGCAGCCGGTACGGCGCCACGGCTTCGGCCATGGCCTGCCAGGCCGCCGCCGGCACCGCGCGCTGCAGCTCGTAGGCATTGCGGTTGGTATGGCG
>DAORNK010000224.1:822-7655 GCA_035440985.1 Rubrivivax sp.
CGCTCGCGGGCCGCCATGTCCAGCAATTCCAGGAAGGTGCCCTGGCTCATCATGATCTGCCGCGCATGGGGGTCGGTCTCGGGCAGCAGCCGCTGCAGATCGCAATACAGCAGGATCTCGCCGGGCTGGCGCAGGTCCACCAGCCAAGACTGCAGGTTGTGCGAATGCGGCGCCAGGATGGCGTAGCCCAGCACCCAGCGGCGCAGGTCGGGCTGATCGCCCGGGCCCTGCCAGGCGGCCACCGCCTCGGGCGGCATCTGGGCGGTACAGCCGGCCATGCCCGCCGTGGCCGCCAGCACCACACCGCCGCCAGCCAGGCGCATCAAGTGTCGACGCTGCATGGATCTCTCCTTGTCACCTGTAAGTGACTTCATCTTAGTCACTATTCGGTGACAAAGGAAGTTGAAGACCCTTCGGGGCTTACGGAAATGGATGAGGGGCCCCCGCAGCGCCCGCTCGAAGGACATTGCACTGGCGGCCGGATCAGCCGGCCATCGACAGAGCGACTGCGATGGGGATCGGGCGATGGAATCCCTTGCTGCGTCTCTTCTTGCTCCCGGCAAGGAAGCTCAGTGGCTGACACCGGCGTGGACGTGCGGGGAGTGATGCTCACGCACGTACATGGTGGTGCCCGTGGCCGCGCGACCGCAATCAGTGACGCGCCAGCGCCGGGTGCAGTCGGGACGGCTTGGCTGCGGCGGTTAGGGCCTCTGGACCATGGCTCTGGCGACACGATCTGCCCTTTGGCGGCGTGGGAGCCTAGGGCAGGGGCCACTACCATGGCAACGAGGGAATCGAAACCTTCTCCTGGATGCGCCCGGCGTTCCGCCCGGCGCACTTCCCGGCGCTGCAGCTGAAAGGCCCACCCCAAGGCAAGCTCACCGACTCCATGCTCGACTTTCTGATCAAGTGAGGCACACCATGTCCGACGCATTCATCTACTCCCACCTGCGCACGCCGCGCGGCAAGGGCAAGAAGGACGGTTCGCTGCACCAGGCCACGCCCGTGTGGCTGCTGCGCACGTTGCTCAAGGAGATGCAACGCCGCCACGCGCTCGACACCAGCCTGGTCGACGACGTGGTGCTCGGCTGCGTCACGCCCATCGGCGAGCAGGGCGCCGACATCGCGCGCACCGCGGTGCTCGATGCCGAATGGGCGTTGACCTGCGCCGGCGTGACGCAGAGCCGCTTCTGCGCATCGGGCCTCGAGAGCGTGAACCTCGCCGCCGCCAAGGTGAAGAGCGGCTGGGAAGACCTGGTGGTGGCCGGCGGCGTGGAGAGCATGAGCCGCTGGCAGATGGGCAGCGACGGCGGCGCCTGGGTGATGGACCCGCGCATCAACGAGAAGACGGGCTTCGTGCCCCAGGGCATCGGCGCTGACCTGATTGCCACGTTGGAAGGCTTCAGCCGCACGGATGTCGATACCTTTGCGCTCAACTCGCACAAGCGCGCCGCCGCCGCGCGCGCCGAGGGCCGCTTCAAGAACGCCGTGGTGCCGGTGAAAGACATCGCCGGCCTGATGCTGCTGGACCGTGACGAAACCATTCGCGAAAGCGCCAGCCTCGAAGCGATGGCCAAGCTGGAGCCCAGCTTCGCGATGATCGGCCAGATGGGCTTCGACGGCACCGCGCTGCGCCGCTACACCACGGTGGAGAAGATCAACCACGTGCACCACGCCGGCAACTCCAGCGGCATCGTCGACGGTGCCGCGCTGATGCTGGTGGGCAGCGCCGAAGGCGGCAAGAAGGCCGGCCTCAAGCCCCGCGCGCTCATCCGCGCCGGTGCGGTGATCGGCAGCGAGCCCACCATCATGCTCGACGGCCCCGCCGCCGCCGCGCGCAAGGCACTGGCCAAGGCCGGCATGCAGCCCAAGGACATCGACCTCTTCGAGATCAACGAGGCCTTTGCCGTGGTGCCCATGCAGACCGCACGCCGCCTCGGCGTGGAGCTCGACCGCGTGAACGTGAACGGCGGCTCCATCGCCATGGGCCACCCGCTGGGCGCCACGGGCTGCATCATCCTGGGCACCTTGCTCGACGAGCTGGAGCGCCGCAACCTCAACACCGGCCTCGCCACGCTGTGCGTGGGCGGCGGCATGGGCATCGCCACCATCATCGAGCGGGTGTGAACATCATGAGCAACGCAGTGAAACTCGAACTCGGCAGCGACGGCATCCTCGTCGCCACGATGGACCTGCCCGGCCGCCCGATGAACGTGGTGGGCGATGCGCTGATGCAAGGCATCGAAGCCGCGGTGCACAAGCTGGCCGAAGCCAACGTGAAGGGGCTCATCCTCACCAGCAGCAAGGCCGATTTCTGCGCCGGCGGCGACCTCGACCGCATGAGCAAGTGGACGAAGCCCGAAGAACCCTTCGAAGGCTCCATGGCCATGAAGAAGGTGCTGCGCCAGATGGAGCTGCAGGGCAAGCCCGTGGTGGCCGCCATCAACGGCCACGCGCTGGGCGGCGGGCTCGAGATCGCGCTCGCCTGCCACGCCCGCATTGCCATGGCCAGCCCACAACTCAAGCTCGGCCAGCCCGAGGTGAAGCTGGGCCTGCTGCCCGGCGGCGGCGGCACGCAGCGGCTGCTGCGCCTGGTGGGCATGCAGCAGGCCATGCAGATCTGCGGCGAGGGCAACGACATCGCGCCGGCCAAGGCGCAGAGCATGGGCATCCTCACCGAGCTGGCGCGCGACCCGGCTGACTTGATGGCCAAGGCCCGCGCGTGGATCGCCGCCAACCCCAAGGCCGCCGCGCCTTGGGATCAACCGAAGTTCAAGATCCCCGGGGGTGACAGCCGCTCGCCCGGCGTGGTGCAGATGCTGGCCATCGCGCCCAGCATTGCCAACGCCAAGACCTACGGCAACTACCCCGCGGTGCGGCACATCATGAGCTGCCTGTTCGAAGGCGGGCTGCTCGACTTCGACAGCGCCTGCGTGGTCGAAAGCCGCTACTTCGCCGCCTGCGTGATGAGCCAGGAGGCCAAGAACATCATCAACACGCTGTGGTACCAGCTCAACGCCATCAAGAAGGGCGCTTCACGACCAAGCGGCCCCAGCGCGCCGGCCAGGAGCACGGTAAAGAAGCTCGGCATCCTGGGCGCCGGCATGATGGGCGGCGGCATCGCCTACGTGTCGGCCAAGGCCGGCATCGACGTGGTGCTGCTCGATACCACGCAAGAAGCGGCTGACAAAGGCAAGGCCTATTCGCAAGGCCTGCTCGACGCCGCGATCAAGAAGGGCCGCAGCACTGCCGAAAAGCGCGACGCGCTGCTTGGCAAGATCAAAGCCACCACGAGCTACGACGACCTGAAAGCTTGCGACCTGATCATCGAAGCCGTGTTCGAGGATCGCGCCATCAAGGCCGACGTGACCCAGAAGGCCGAGGCGCAGATCGCCGCCAGCGCCACCTTTGCCAGCAACACCAGCACGCTGCCGATCACGAGCCTCGCCAAGGCGAGCGCCAGGCCCCAGAACTTCATCGGGCTGCACTTCTTCAGCCCGGTGGACAAGATGCCGCTGGTGGAAATCATCGTCGGCAAGGAGACCAGCGACGAAACCCTGGCCAAGGGCTTTGACTACGTGCTGCAGATCGGCAAGACGCCGATCGTGGTGAACGACTCGCGCGGCTTCTACACCAGCCGCGTGTTTGCCACCTACGTGACGGAAGGCATCGCGATGCTCAAGGAGGGCGTGCACCCGCGCAGCATCGAGGCCGCTGGCCTGCAGGCCGGCATGCCCATGCCGCCGCTGGCGCTGCAGGACGAGGTGAGCCTGAGCCTCAGCCTGCACGTGCAGGAGCAGACGCGCAAGGATCTCGCCGCCGAAGGCAAGACGTATCAGGAGCACCCTGGCGGCAGCGTGATCCGCCAGATGTGCGAGATGGGCCGCTTCGGCAAGAAGGCCGGCAAGGGCTTTTACGACTGGGGCGTGGGCGAGGGTGGCAAGGACAGACAACTGTGGCCCGAGCTCACCAGGATGTACCCGCCCAAGCCCGAGCAGCCGAGCCAGCAGGAGCTGATCGACCGCTTGATGTTCGTGCAGGCCAACGAGGCCGCGCGCTGCTATGAAGAGAAGGTGCTGCGCTCAGTGGCCGACGGCAACATCGGCTCCATCTTCGGGTGGGGGTTTGCGCCATTCCACGGCGGGGCGCTGCAGTTCATCAACGCGATGGGGCCCAGGAAGTTCGTGGAACGGGCGCGCGAGCTGGCGAAGACGTATGGGGCGCGGTTCGAGCCGGCGGGGGTGGTGGTGAAGTTGGCCGGGGAGGGGAAGGGGTTTGCAGACCAGCCGTCGCACGGGTGACGGTGACGGATCGGCCACCTGCCGTCGGCAGCGCGGCTGAGTCCTGCCGTCGGCGGACTGTCGATCCTTCTCGCGTGTGGGGCTCAATCAGCCGCCCCTCCGTTGGATGCCGAACACCCGCAGACCTTCGAGGAACGTGCGCTGGCCTGAAGCGGCCGTTGTCGGGCTATAGCCCCATCACCTTGGCCAGCTCGGCTGTGGGCAGCCCGCCCGGCACCACGCCGTAAGGGCCATCGGCGTTGGCGCGGTAGATCAGGTGCGGCACGCTGTTGGCCCCCAGCGACTGCAGCAGCTCGGTGTTGGCCTTGATCCTGGCCACCAGGTCGGCAGCCGGCTGGCCTTGCACTTCCAGCCCGCCCTGGCCGGCCGTCATGCGCGACTCGTGCAGATCCATCAAGGCCTGCGGGTCGCTGGTCGCCAGCAGCATGGCGCCCTGTGGCGCGGATTTCGGGCTGACGAAGGCGACCGGGATCCAGACCATGCGGATGCGGTCCAGCAGGGGCTGACTGGCTTTCCAGAGTGCGGCGCAATGCGGGCACTGCGGGTCGAAGAAGACCAGAGCCTGCCGGGTCGACGTGGCCTGGCCGACCACGAAGCCTGTGCCCCGCAGCGCGGTTTCGAAGGCCTGGCGCGGGCTGGTGGTGGCGCTGGCGGTACTCGCCGTACCGGATGCGGCGGCGGGTGGCGTCGCCTCGCGCTGTCTGGAGCAGCCGGCCAGCCAGGCCAGGCCGGCGGCGGCGACCAGCAGGCGGCGGCGGGGGTGGAACTCGGGCTTCATCGTGGGATTCCTTGTCAGGCGCGTTTGAGGATGGCCAGTCCCTTGAGGTACTCGCCTTCGGGGAATTCGATGGTCGTCGGGTGGTCGGCGCTGGCCGCCAGGCGCTGCACGATGGCCCCGTCCACGCCCGCGTCCAGCCCGGCGCCGGCCACGATCTTGTGGAAGAGGTCGGCAGGGATGCCGCCGCTGCAGCTGAAGGTGAAGAGCAGGCCGCCCGGCGCCAGCAGCATCAGCGCCAGGCGGTTGATGTCCTTGTAGGCGCGGGCAGCGCGTTCGGCATGCGCGGTGGTGGGCGCCAGCTTGGGCGGATCCAGCACGATGGCGTCGAAGCGCTGGCCGGCCTGCAGGGCCTGGCGCAGGTAGGCGTTCACGTCGGCGTCCACCTCTTCGCTGCGGCTGGTGTCGAAGCCGTTGGCGGCCACGTGGGCTGCCACGCGCTGCAGGGCCGGGGCGGACGAATCCACGCTCACCACCTGCCGGGCCCCACCGGCCAGTGCGGCCACGCTGAAGCCGCCGGTGTAGCAATAGCCGTTCAGAATCCGCTGGCAGCCCAGGCGCTGCACCCATTGCGCAAAGGCCGAGCGGTTGTCGCGCTGGTCCAGGTAGAAGCCGGTCTTGTGGCCATGCGCCACGTCCACGGTCAGTTGCCAGCCGTGTTCGGTGATCGTGAGGTCGGTGGGGCCTGCGCCGCGCAGCCAGCCGGTCTGCACGGGCAGGCCTTCGAGTTCGCGCACGCTGGCGTCGGAGCGTTGATAGAGCTTCGTGCAGCCGGTGGTGGCCAGCAGGGCATCGGCCAGCGCAGGCTTGAAGCGGTCCACGCCGGCGGCGCCGAACTGCGCGCACAGCGTGTCGCCATAGCGGTCCACGATCAGGCCGGGCAGGCCGTCGGCCTCGCCATGCACCAGCCGCACGCCGGTGCTCGCCACCGCCAGCCGCGTGCGCAGGGCCACGGCCCGCGCCACGCGGCGCTGCAGGAAGGCGTTATCGATGCGCTCGGCCTCGTCGAAGCTCCAGGCCCGCACGCGGATGCTGGAACTGGGGCTGTAGGCGCCCCAGGCCAGGAAGCGGCCGTCGGCGGCTTCCACGCGCACGGTCTCGCCCGGATCGGCCTTGCCCTTGGCGATGCTGCCCTCGAAGACCCAGGGGTGGCGCCGCTGCAGCGAACGTTCCTTGCCGGGCAGCAGGCGGATGGACTTCATGCGCGCATTGTCTCCGCCCCTTGCCTGGCTGCCGCCAAGAAAAACCGCTGGCGCGGTCAGCCCGCAGGGGAGCGCCGTCTGGCGCGCGGATGCGCCGCGTCGTACACCTTGGCCAGGTGCTGATGATCCAGCTTGGTGTAGACCTGGGTCGTGCTGATGCTGGCGTGGCCCAGCAGTTCCTGCACGGCGCGCAGGTCGCCACTGCTTTGCAGCAGGTGGCTGGCAAAACTGTGGCGCAGCATGTGCGGGTGCACGCGTGTGGGCAGGCCGGCGCGACTGGCCTGGGCCTGCAGCCGGTTGCGCAACTGGTTGGCGGTGAGCCGCGTGCCGCGCCGGCTGACAAAAAGCGCCGGCTCATCCGCGTTGGCCAGACTGGCCCGCACCTGAATCCAGGCCTGCAAGGCGGTGACGGCCGCCGCACCCACCGGCACGCTGCGCCGCTTGCTGCCCTTGCCCAGCACATGGGCCGTGGCCCCGGCGGCGTCGTTCAGGTCCAGCCAGCCGCGGGCCGTGGCGCTGGGGGCCAGGTCCAGCCCCGTCAGTTCGGCCACCCGC
>DAORNK010000225.1:0-1772 GCA_035440985.1 Rubrivivax sp.
GGCCGGGCGCGGGCGCATCCGGCGCCGCCGGCTTACGGCCGCGCCGGGCGAGCGCGTCGCGCAGCAGGTATTCGACCTGGGCATTGGCGCTGCGAAGTTCTTGCGCGGCCATGCGCTCGATCTCGGCCCACAGTTCGGGGTCGATGCGCAACAGGTAGGCTTTCTTGCCAGGGCTGGCCATGCGCGGCTGGGGCTGGGGGGCGACTCTGTCAGCGCCCTTCGGGCAGTCGAGCGTGGATGAACCGCGCCAGGCGGTCGGGTTCGGGTGAACCGAGCAGCACGCGGCGGCCGTTTCGCAAGGTCAATTCCACGGCAGGACTTCCCAAGCTGGCGGTGAACACCCGCTGCCTGCCATTGAACTGGATGCCAGCGTGCGCTGATGGCCCGCGCGCCAGCTTGATCTCGACGATCTCCTCCAACGCTACGTGCCAGCGCGGCCAACCCATGTAGCCGTAGCGCCAGTGCAGAGTGCCGCCCCGCAATTCGATCACGAGGCGACCTAGCAGGAGCAGGGGTGCGAGAGTCAGTGCGAGGGTCAGGGCTGAGGCCCAGGGGGGCGGGGCGTTCCAGGTCACCGCGATGACGACGACCGCGACCAGGGGAAGGACCACCCAAAGCCCCAGCATGGCCTGCGTGCTGCGGTAGCTGATGTCGCCGCCGACGGGAGCAACGGCGGACCTTGAACTGGTGCCAGATCGGGCGAAGGGCTTTGTGTGCATGGCGCTCAGCTGTACAGCGTGCCCGCATTGACGATCGGCTGCGTCTCGCGATCCGAGCACAGCACCACCAGCAGGTTGCTCACCATCGCCGCCTTGCGCTCGTCGTCCAGCACCACGATCTCGCGTTCGGACAGGCGTTTGAGCGCGTCCTCCACCATCGCCACCGCGCCCTGCACGATCTTCGTGCGTGCGCTGATGATGGCTTCGGCCTGTTGGCGGCGCAGCATCACCTGGGCGATCTCGGGTGCATAGGCCAGATGCGAAAGTTTGGCATCCTCCACCGCCACGCCCGCAGCTTCGAAACGCTGCTGCAGTTCATAGCGCAGCGCGCGGATGGCCGGATCGCCCGAACGCAGCGTGGTTTCGCCGGCGGCCAGGTCGTCGCCCTCGTCGTAGGCGAATTGCGTGGCCATGTGGCGTATCGCCGCCTCGGCCTGCACACGCACGTAGTTCTCGAAGTCGTCCACCTCGAACACCGCGCGGGCCGTGTCCTGCACACGCCAGACCACCACGGCACTGATCTCGATGGGGTTGCCGCGCTTGTCGTTGACCTTCAGCGTGGGTGCGTTGAGGTTGCGCGCGCGCAGCGAGATCTTGCGCTTGTGGTACAGCGGGTTGGCCCAGCGCAGGCCTTCGCTGCGGTCGGTGCCGCGGTACTCACCGAAGAGCGTCATGATGGCCGCCTCGCGGGGCTGCAGCATGTACAGGCCCACGAGCACGAAGACGCCCGCCAGGATCAGCAGCACACGCGCCAGGATGAGTGCCAACCCCAGCCCGGGTGCCAGGATGAAACTCAGCACGGTGCCGGCGATCAGCACCACACCCACAAGCGCGGCGGTGTAGCCGTTGGTGGACTGGAGGTGTCTTTCAGGGGTGGGGGCAGTGCTCATCCGGGTCTCCCGACATGCTTTCAAAGTGATATCACTTTGAGGCCAAGCAGGCCGGCTGTCAAGTGCCTGTGCCCTTGGGCCCCACGCGGGTGCTGATGCCGCCCGCGGCGGCGCCCTCAGCGCCGGGGCTGGCGCCGCGCCGGCCTTGGGGCCGGCGTCGTTT
>DAORNK010000225.1:1788-7650 GCA_035440985.1 Rubrivivax sp.
GTTTCCGGGGTTTCGTCGACGGCCTCGTGCACCAGTTCGCCGATCTTGGGCCGGATGCGCTGCAACGCACGGTGCCCCTTGGCGGTGGCGCGGTAGTACTTGCGCAGGCGGCCATCCACCACTTCGGGCTCGCAGATCAGCAAGCCGTCGAGCTCCAGACGGCGCAACAGCGGGTACAGCGTGCCGGGTGGCAGGCGGTAGCCATGGCGGGCCAGTTCGATGGACATGCCCGCACCGTAGATGCGCTCATGGGTGGCATGGTGCAGCACGTGCACACGCACGAAGGCCAGGAAGATGTCGCGTACGGTGTCGGTCATCGGTATCGAAGTCCGATACTGTGTTGCTGTATCAAGACAGTCTGCTCGGCAGGTGACACCGAGCTTGCACACGCCGATCGCTTGTCGACTTGCGATGGATCAAGGTTGACGATTCCGGACGGGGCTGCAATCGCTGGCATTCGCTGGCCCATCAGTGAACGGTGGTCTCTACAACCCATTGCCTAGGAAGCCCGACATGAAGACACGCCTTACCGTCCTGACCCTGGCCGCTGCGGCTGCCGCCTTGCTGGGGGCCTGTGCCACGCCGGAAGAAGCCACTGCCCCGAACGTGCTGGTGGCGGCCAAGGTGGCCACACCCCCGGTGCTGGACGGCGATGCCAACGATCCGGCCTGGGCCGCGGCCAAGGCCATCAAGGTCGAACTCAGCGGCGGCCGCAACTTCGCCGGCGGCAAGGGTGAAAGCAAGGGCACGCTCAAGGCCGTCTACAGCGGGGACATGGTCTATTTCCTGATCCAGTACGACGACCCGACGAATTCCGTACGTCGCGGCCCGTTCCAGAAGCAGGCCGACGGCAGCTGGAAGAAGCTGAAGGATCCGGAAGACAAGGGCGGCGACGACAACGTCTACTACGAAGACAAGTGGGCGATCATCTGGAACATCAACAACAGCATCGCCAACTTCGACAAGAAGGGTTGCGCCGCCACCTGCCACCTGGGTGAAGGCAAGCCCTACGGCAACAAGTACACCAAGGAAGCCGGCAACATCGGCGACATCTGGCACATGAAGGGCAGCCGCACCGCGCCTCTGGGCAAGGTCGACGACCAATGGCTGGACCACACCCGCTATGACCCGAAGACCGACCCCAACGCCGGCCGCAAGAACGAACCGGGTGGTCCCGAGTACAAGGCCTTCGACCTGGTGAACGGCAAGCCGGCGTTCATGAACAAGGACGGCAAGGCGGCCAATGCCGGTGGCACCTACTACATCATCGATGGCAACCAGGTGCCGTTCGACGACAGCAAGTTCAAGCCCGGTGACGAAGTGGCGTCCTACTTCATCTACCCGCTCAAGGGCGACCGTGCCGACGTGAACGTGGCGCTGCGTTGGGCGAATGGCAAACACACCTCCGAAGTCAGCCGCAAGCTGGTGACGGGCAGCAAGTTCGATGTCCAGTTCAGCGACCTGAAGGCCAGCTACGGCTTCGGCTTCGCGGCCTTCGACAACGCCCAGGTTCAGCACGCGACGGCTGACGACCCCTTGTACCTGCGCTTCGGCAACTGACCGGGATCGGGTGAAAGTGCGCAGGGCAGCTTCGGCTGCCCTGCGGCATTCTGGAGCACGTTGCTAGAGGTTGCCGCGGCAGCCGGGTGCGCCACAGCGGCAGCGCAGCCTGCCTTCGTGGTGGGTCTCGCCGTAATCCACCGTGATCTCCTCGCCGACGGCGATGGCCCGCAGGGCATAGAACTCGACGCGCCCCTGGCGAATGCACAGCCGCGCATTGGGCCGGCAGCTGTGGTTGGTGTAGCGCATCGGGTCGGAGGATCGGCTGAAGTCGATGGCCTTCCTGTCCGACAGCTCGACGATCATGATGCGCTCGGTGCGCGTGGCGCGGATGCGCGCCTGGGCCACGCTGATGCTCTCGCCACGGATCTCACCGATCTTCAGCCGCGCGGGGACGGCTTCGGCGGCAAAGGCGCCCTGGCCGTCGATGGCACTGGGCTGTACCACCACGGCGAACTTCTGGTAGGCGGGCCGGCTGGATGGCATCACGCGGCCGGGCGCGGGGGCGGCAGGGCCGGTGCCAGACGTTGGTTGGGGGTCTTGCGAGCCATCGGTTCAGCGGTCGGTCAAGGTGGGTGGCGATGCTATCATCGGGCACACCGGGCGCTCCCAAAAGGGGCGCCTTTTTTCAATAAAATCAACTACTTGCGTGCCCAACGGTGGCGCGCCTTGCCGTTCGCTCCCGCTCATGCGTCTGAACCAGATCAAGCTCTCGGGCTTCAAGTCCTTTGCCGAGCCCACGACCTTCCAGTTGCCCGGGCAACTGGTGGGCGTGGTAGGTCCCAACGGTTGCGGCAAGAGCAACATCATGGACGCCGTGCGTTGGGTGCTGGGCGAGAGCAAGGCCAGTGAGCTGCGTGGCGAATCCATGCAGGACGTGATCTTCAACGGCAGCGGCCAGCGCAAGCCGGCCAGCCGCGCCAGCGTGGAACTGGTCTTCGACAACACGCTGGCCCGCGCCGGCGGCCAGTGGAACAGCTTTACCGAGATCGCCGTCAAGCGCACGCTGACGCGCGACGGCACGAGCAGCTACTACATCAACAGCCAGCCCGTACGCAGGCGCGATGTGCAGGATGTGTTCCTGGGCACCGGCCTGGGGCCGCGCGCCTACGCCATCATCGGCCAGGGCACGATCAGCCGCATCATCGAGAGCCGGCCCGAGGAACTGCGCCTGTTTCTGGAAGAAGCCGCCGGCGTCAGCAAGTACAAGGAGCGCCGGCGCGAGACCGAGAACCGGCTCAAGGACACGCGCGAGAACCTCACGCGGGTCGAAGACATCCTGCGCGAACTGGGCACCAACCTCGACAAGCTGGAAAAGCAGGCCGAGGTGGCGGGCCAGTACCGCGCGCTGCAGGACCTGGGCACGCTCAAGCTGCATCAGCTGTGGTTCCTCAAGCACCGCGACGCGGCCAGCGAGGAGGTGCGGGCGCAGGCTTCGGTGGCCGAAGCCACCACCGCGCTGGAAGCCCGCGTGGCCGACCTGCGCCATGTCGAGGCTGAACTCGAGACCGTGCGCCAGGCGCACTACGCGGCCAACGACGTGCTGCACGCCAGGCAGGGCCTGCTGGGCGAAGCGGCGCTGGAAGTGAGCAGGCTCGAAGAACGCATCCGCTACGTGGTGGAAGGCCGCCAGCGTGCGCAGCAGCGGCTGGCCGACCTGCAGGCCCAGAACGCGCAGTGGGATCAGCGTCAGGATCAGGCGCGCACCGAGCTGGAAGACATCGCAGGCCGGATCCTGGCGGCCGATGAGCAGGCCGAGCTGTTGACGGCGCAGGCCGAAGAGCAGGGCCTGGCCCTGCCCGCGCTGGAAGACGCCGTGCGCACGGCCCAGGGGGCCAGCAACCAGCAGCGCCATGCCGTGGCCCAGGTGCAGCAGCAGATCCAGGTGCTGGCGGCAGACAGCCGCCACGTCGAAGACCAGTCGCGCCAGCTCAGGACCCGCCGCGAGCGCCTGGCCGGCGAACGCCAGGGTCTGCAGGCGCCCGACGCGGCGCGTCTGGACGCGCTGAAGCTGCAGGAAGCGGCGGCCGCTGAATCGCGCGATGTGTTGGACGCGCGGCTGCAGGAACTGCAGGACCACGTGCCCGACCTGGACGAGCAGCGGCGTGCCGCGCAGGATGCCGTCAACCGCGAAGGCAGCAAGCTGGCCGACACCGGGGCGCGGCTGGAGGCGCTGCGCGCCCTGCAGGCCAAGGTGCAGACCGAAGGCAAGCTCAAGCCCTGGCTGGACAAGCACGGCCTGGGTGGCCTGCAGGGGCTGTGGACCCAGGTCCACATCGAGCCGGGCTGGGAAACCGCGCTGGAAGCCGTGCTGCGCGAGCGTCTCAACGCACTGAGCGTGGGCCGCCTGGACACGGTGCGTGCCTTTGCCGGCGACGCGCCGCCGGCCAAGCTGGCCTTCTATGCGTTGCCCACGGGCGCCGCCAGCGTCACCCACCAGACCTTGCCGCGCCTGGCGGACCTGCTGCGCCTGGGCGATGCCGGCCTGAAGGCGCTGCTGGGCGACTGGCTCGAAGGTGTCTATACCGCTGAGTCCATCGATGTGGCGCTGGCCCAGCGCGGGCAGCTGACCCATGGCGAAGTCATCGTGACCCGCGAAGGCCACGCGGTGAGCCAGTTCGCGGTGAGCTTCTACGCCCCTGATTCCGAACAGGCTGGCATGCTGGCGCGTGCGCAGGAGATCGAAAACCTCGATCGCCAGCAGCGCGCCCAGGCCCTGATCGCCGACGAAGCGCGCAGCACTTCCGTGCGCCTGGAAGCGGCCTACACGGACGCGTCGCAACGCCTGCTGGGCGCGCGGCGCGAAGCGGCCGAGGCCCAGAACCGGGCCCATGGCCTGCACGTCGAACTGCTGCGCCTGACCCAGCAGGCTGAAGCTGCCAGCGCGCGCAGCGAACAGCTCGGCGAGGAACTGGCGGAAGTCGACGCCCAGCTCGAAGCCCTGGAAGAACGCAAGGCCACCGGCGAGGCGCGTTTCGAGGAACTGGACATCGAGCTGGCCCGCACGCAGGAGCGCCACGCCGAACTCGATGACGCCGTGATCGCCGCCGAACGCCAGCTGGCCGACGCGCGTGAACAGCAGCGTACGCTGGAACGCCAGGCGCAGGAAGCGCGCTTCCAGTCCCGTGCGCTGGCAGCGCGGCGCGACGAGCTGTCGCGCAGCATCGAAACCGCGGCCGCCCAGGTGGCGGCCAACCTGCAGGCCGGCGAGCAGTTGCAGCTGGAACTGGGCAACTTCGACGACGCGGCGGCACAAAGCGGGCTGCAGGCTGCGCTGGGCGTGCGGCTCGAGCGCGAACAGGCGCTGGGCCTGGCGCGCAGCGAGTACGACGATCTGAGCGCCAGGCTGCGCGGTGCGGACGAACGCAAGCTGGGCTTCGAACGCAGCCTGGAGCCTCTGCGCGAGCAAATCACGAAACTGCAGCTGGAGCTGCAAGCGGCGCAACTGGGCGGCGCGCAGTACCTGGAGCAGCTGGCCGCGGCGGAAGTGGACACTGCGGCACTGGAAGAGGGCATCGAAGAAGGCGGCGTCAAACTCTGGGGCCTGCAAACCGAGATCGACCGCATCAACAAGGAGATCGCCGCGCTGGGCGCCGTGAACCTGGCAGCCCTGGACGAACTCACCAGCAGCCGCGAGCGCAAGACCTTCCTGGACGCGCAGAACGCCGACCTGAACGAGGCCATCAAGACGCTGGAAGACGCGATCCTCAAGATCGACCTGGAGACCCGCGACCTGCTGGCTTCGACCTTCAACCAGGTCAACGAGCACTTCGGCCGCATGTTCCCCAGCCTGTTCGGTGGTGGCACTGCGCGCCTGGTGATGACGGGCACCGAGATCCTGGATTCCGGCGTGCAGGTGATGGCCCAGCCGCCTGGCAAGAAGAACAGCACCATCCATCTGCTGTCGGGCGGCGAGAAGGCCCTCACCGCGATCGCGCTGGTGTTCGCCATCTTCCAGCTCAACCCGGCGCCGTTCTGCCTGCTCGACGAGGTGGATGCACCGCTGGACGATGCCAATACCGAGCGCTACAAGAACCTGGTCGTGGAGATGAGCCAGGGCACGCAGTTCCTGTTCATCAGCCACAACAAGATCGCGATGGAGATGGCCGAGCAGCTGATTGGCGTGACGATGCAGGAACAGGGCGTGTCGCGCATCGTCGCGGTGGACATGCAGGCCGCCGTCGGCATGGCCGAAGCGGCCTGAGAGCTTGTGAAGATATGAATCGTGCCCGCGTAGGCCCCTGCACAGGGCCAAATCAAGGCGCAAGGCGCAGCCGGGTCGGGGACCCGGCGAGGCCTTGC
>DAORNK010000226.1:0-7646 GCA_035440985.1 Rubrivivax sp.
ATGCCGAGCAGCAACGCGCGCGGCTGGCCCTGCTGGGTCTGACGGCCAAGATCACCGAACGTGAACAGGCCGGCCGAACCATGTACCGCGTGCGCGTGGGCCCTTTCCCGATCCGCGACGAAGCCGACCGGCTGCAGGCTCGTCTGCAGGAACAGACCATCGAATCGCAGATCGTGCGCGTCGAAAAACCCTGAAACTCCCAACGGCGGCGCGGGCCGACGGAACTCCCCCGCGCCGGGCCGACTCCACCTGAGGCCAACACACAGTCGAAAGGACAGCTTCCATGCAAAGGCGTGACTTCTCCAGACAACTCGCCGGTGTCGGCCTGGGCTTGGCCGTGGCCGGCCGCGCCAGCGCCCAGGGCGCGCCAGTGGAGGGCACGCACTACGTGAAGCTGTCCACCCCGGCCCCGGTGACCCTGCCTGCGCCCGACAAGAAGATCGAGGTGGTGGAGTTCTTCTCCTACGCCTGTCCGCATTGCAGCGCACTGGAGCCGCTGATCGAACCCTGGGCCCGCAAGCTGCCAGCCGACGTGGCCTTCCGCCAGGTGCCGGTGGGCTTCTCCCCCGTCTACCAGGTGCTGCAGAAGACCTACTACGCGCTGGAAGAGCTGGGGCAATTGCCCAACCTGCACCGCAAGATCTTTGCTGCCATCCACCAGCAGAACAAGCGGCTGGGCACCGAAGCAGAGATCACCGCCTTCGTGGTGGCCAATGGGGTGGACGCAGCCAAGTTCACCGAGGCCTACCGCGGTTTTGGCGTCAACACCAAGAGCAGCCGGGCCAAGCAACTGTCCGAGGCCTACAAGATCGATGGCGTGCCTGCGCTGGGCATCCATGGCCGCTTCTACACCGCGGCCTCGCTGGCCGGCACGCACGAGCGGGCCCTGGCGGTGGCCGACTACCTGATTCAGCAGGCCCGACAGAAAGCCTGATCCCGCGCCCTGACCAGCGGGGCCGAACGAGCCCCGCCGCCGGGCCTGCAATGGGCCCGATTTCGCGCCTTTGTCACGGGGCAGCACGGTGGTTGTGGCTATACTGCCTTGCAATTTCCGTGCCGAACCCATGCCACGCGCTGCCCACCTCCCCTTGATCGCGGTCGCCCTGACGGCGCTGAGCGGCCTTGCCGCCCTGCCCCAACCGGCGCTGGCCGAGAAGGCCGACCGCAACCAGCAGATGTTCATCGAGGCCGACCGGCAGGGCAAGGCCGACCTGCTGGGCCAAGTGATGGTGTACTCGGGCAACGTCGTCATCTCGCAAGGCAGCATGCTGTTGCGCGCCGAGCGCATCGAAATGCGCACGATGGCCGACGGCTACCGGGCTGCCCAGGCCACGGGCGTGCCCGGCAAGCCGGCCACCTGGCGCCAGCGCCGCGACGGCGTCGACGAGATCGTGGAAGGCGCGGCCGATCGCATCGACTTCGATGGCCGTGCCGACACCTTGCGCTTCCAGGGCAACAGCTCGGTGCGCCGCCTGAGGGCTGGCGCGGTTTCCGACGAAATCACGGGCGGCACCATCCTGTGGAACAACCTGACCGAGGTGTTCACGGTCGAGGGTGGCGCCAAGACGGCCACCAATCCCACCGGCCGCGTGCGTGCGGTCCTGAGCCCCCGTGCCGACCCCAGTGAGATCCCGCCCGCCAAGCCCGCTGCGCCCGGCACCCTCACACCCAGCCGCACGCTCGGGGACAAACCTTGAGGGCCGGCGAGGCGATGGACACCTCGCCGGGGGGCAGCCGGCTGGAGGCGGAACACCTGCGCAAGACCTACGGGCCGCGCACCGTGGTCCAGGACGTGCATCTGGCCGTGGGCGCCGGCGAAGTGGTCGGCCTGCTGGGCCCCAACGGTGCCGGCAAGACGACCACGTTCTACATGGTGGTCGGCCTGATACGGGCCGACGAGGGCGAGATCCGCATCGACGGCAAGCCCATCCAGGGACTGCCCATCCATCGGCGCGCGCGCCTGGGCTTGTCCTACCTGCCGCAGGAAGCCTCGATCTTCCGCAAGCTGACCGTGGCCGAGAACATCCGCGCCGTGCTGGAACTGCAGCAGGGCGCCGACGGCAAGCCCTACGCTCCTGCGCTGATCAACGAACGGCTGGAGAAGCTGCTGGTCGACCTGGCCATCGACAAGCTGCGCGACTCCCCCGCCCCGGCGCTGTCCGGCGGCGAGCGGCGGCGCGTCGAGATCGCGCGCGCGCTGGCCACCCAGCCGCGTTTCATTCTGCTCGACGAACCCTTCGCCGGCGTGGACCCGATCGCCGTGATCGAGATCCAGCGCATCATCAGTTTCCTGCGCTCGCGTGGCATCGGCGTGCTCATCACCGATCACAACGTGCGCGAGACGCTGGGCATCTGCGACCGCGCCTACATCATCAGCGAAGGCCGCGTGCTGGCCGAAGGCACGCCGCACGAGATCGTCTCCAACGAACAGGTGCGCAAGGTGTACCTGGGCGAACACTTCCGCATGTGAGATGAAGCCCTCGCTGCAAGTACGGCTGTCGCAACATCTGGCGCTGACGCCCCAGTTGCAGCAGTCCATCCGGCTGCTGCAGCTGTCCACGCTGGAACTTCACCAGGAAGTGGGCCAGATGCTGGACCAGAACCCCTTCCTGGAAATGGAAGAGGACGCACCGCCCAGCCCCTTCGAAACGCCCCCGGAGCGCCAGGCCGTCGACCGCGTGGCGGAAAACGATTTTCCGGATGCGGCGGACGCGGGCGAAGCGGTTGCGGAGATCCGCGCCGAGGAGTTCGGCACCACCGAACGCGACGACTGGTCCAACGGCACCGAAGGTGACGATTTCGACGGTATCCGTGAGACACCCTCGGGGGCCAGCAATTCTGGCAACGAGGGCGACGAGACGGACGAGCAGGACCGCCGCGGCAGCAGCGAATCGCTGCAGGACCACCTGCGCGCGCAGATCGCCGGCATGCGGCTGGGCGATGAAGACCGGGCGGCGCTGGAAGTGCTGATCGAATCGCTGGACGGTGACGGCTACCTGGCCGACCCGCTGCAGGAGATCGCCGAGCGCCTGGCTGACATGCTGGGCGTGAGCACCGGCGAGGCCAACGACGAATTGCTGGGGCGCCTGAACATCGCGCTGAAGTGGCTGCAAAGCCTGGAACCCACCGGCGTGGGGGCCCGCAGCCTGCCCGAGTGCCTGGTCCTGCAACTGCGCAGCACCCCGGCCTGCCCCGCCCGCCTGCTGGCCGAGCGCATCTGCGAACAGCACCTGGACCTGCTGGCCAAGCGCGACCTCAAGCGGTTGACCGCCCTCACCGATGCCGACGAAGACCTGGTGCGTGAGGCCCAGGCCCTGATCGTGGCCTGCGAGCCCAAGCCCGGGCGCCAGTTCTCGCCGGCCGAAGGCAACATCATCGTGCCCGACGTGATCGTGCGCAAGACGGGCCGCGGCATCAGCGTCACGCTCAACCCGGAGGTGATGCCCAAGCTGCGCATCAACGACATCTACGCCCAGGCCGCACGCAGCCAGCGGGGCAGCGCGGCCAACCCGGGCATGAGCTCGCGGCTGCAGGAAGCGCGCTGGTTCGTGAAGAACATCCAGCAGCGCTTCGACACCATCCTGCGGGTGAGCAAGGCCATCGTCGAACGGCAGAAGGGCTTCTTCACGCACGGCGCCATCGCGATGAAACCACTGGTGCTGCGCGAGATCGCCGACGAGCTGGGCCTGCACGAAAGCACCATCTCGCGCGTCACCACCGCCAAGTACATGGCCACGCCGCTGGGCACCTTCGAGCTGAAGTACTTCTTCGGCAGCAGCCTGAACACCGAGGCCGGTGGCAACGCCAGCAGCACCGCCGTGCGCGCCCTGATCCAGCAGTTCGTCGCGGCCGAAAACCCGGCCAGGCCGCTGTCCGACAGCCAGATCAGTGACATGCTGGAGGAGCAGGGCATCCAGGTCGCGCGCCGCACGGTGGCCAAGTACCGCGAAGCGCTCAAGATCGCGCCGGCCAGCCTGCGGAAGAACATGTGATGAGCGCCACCCGGCCCGTGCCCGGGCGCCCGGTGATGCCCACGCTCTTCCTGCCCTGCCCCGCTGGCGTCGAAGCGCTGCTGGTCGAGGAGGTGCAGCGCATCACCGGCGTGGCGGCCGAGGCGACGCGCGGCGGCGTCTGGGTGCGCGGGGATGAACGCATCGTGATGCTGCTCAACCTGGAGAGCCGGCTGGCCACCCGCGTGCTGTGGCCACTGACCGACGGCCCCTATCGCGACGAACACGACCTGTACGCGCTGGCCCGGCGCGTGCCCTGGGAGCGCTGGATCACGCCCGAGCAGACGCTGCGCGTGGATGTGGCGGCCATGCGCTCCCCGCTGCAAAGCCTGAACTTCGCCGCCCTGCGCATCAAGGACGCCGTCTGCGACACGCTGCGCGAAGTGGCCGGCGCGCGGCCCAGCGTGGACACGCACGCGCCCGACCTGCCCATCGCTCTGTTCGTCGGCCCCGAGCACGCGACGATCTACGCCGACACCTCGGGCGAGCCCCTCTTCAAGCGGGGCTGGCGCGAGGACAAGGGCGAGGCCCCGCTGAAGGAAACCCTGGCCGCCGCGATGTTGGCGGCCGCCGGCTGGCAGGGCCGCGCCGAAGACGGCCCGCTGCTGGACCCCTGCTGCGGCGCCGGGACCATTGCCATCGAAGCCGCCCAGATGGCCTGCGGCATCGCGCCGGGGGCCCTGCGACACTTTGCCTTCGAGCGCATGCTGCCTTTCAAGCCCTTCGCCGCGGCTTGGCGGGATCTGCAGCGGGCCGCCAAGGCCGCCGTGCATGCGCCATCCGTGCCGGTTTTCGCCGGCGACGTGAGCTTCCGCATGACCGATTTCGCCACCCGCAACGCCGCGCGGGCCGGTGTGCAGCAGGCCATCGAGTTCAAGACCGTCGATGCGCTGCAGCGCCTGCCGCCAGGCCCGCGTGGCACGCTGATGCTCAACCCACCCTATGGCGAACGCATCGCGCCCAAGGGCCAGGGTACGGGGGGTCAGGCGACGGCACCGCTGCGCGCCGCCGCGGCCCGCGAAGGCTTTGAAGGTGGCGGCAGCTCGGCCGAGTTCTTCGGCGCGCTGGCTGCCCACTGGAAGCAGCACTATGCCGGCTGGACCGCCTGGCTGCTGAGCCCCGACCCCAAGCTGCCCGGCCTGATGCGGCTCAAGGAAAGCCGCCGCGTGCCGCTGTGGAACGGGCCCATCGAATGCCGGCTGCTGCGCTTCGAGATGACCGCTGGCGCCGGACCGGGTGCTCGTTCAACGCAGCAGAGGTAGGGCCGCCAGGCGCCGGTCGATCTCGGCCAGCTGCGCCTCGTAGGCGGGCGCACCGACGCCACCGAAGCGGCGCACGAAGTCGGCTTCGGGCATGAAATCCGGCAGATCGTCGAGTGCGGGCAGTAGGTCGGACTCGCGCAGTTCGGGGCCCAGCATGGCCTGCACCCGCACCGCATCGGCAACCAGGTTCCGGCCGAAGCGTGTGCCGGCACGGTTGGCGGCCATGTCGCTGAAGCTGAAGCCGCTGCCCCCGCGCGAGTCGGCGACCTCCTTGTACAGGCCGACGGCCTGCGACAAGGGGCCACTGCCTTCGGCGGCCAGCGCCGCAGACACCAGGAAGTGCAGCGGCAGATCTTCGCGGCCACCCAGCATCACGCGCATGCGGCGCGGCTTGGGCCAGCGGCTGGCGGCGGGCATCAGGGCGTCCAGGCTGCGCCCGTTGGCGAACAGCGTCAGCACCAGCAGCGCGGCACGGTTTTCGGCCACGGCATCACCGCCGGCCGCCGTGCGCTGGCGAACCAGCTCGAAGAGCGCGCCCAGCACGCGCGGGAGAGGCATTTCCCAGGATGGCTTCTCGCGCTCGGTCATGAGGGCCAGGCGGTCGTTGTAGGCGCGCAGCCGCTGCTGATCCTCGGCCGGCAGCAGCGCCGCCAGCACGCGGCGCGTGCTGTCGCTGCGCCACGCGTAGCGCAGCGTCACCTGCTGGGGCTGGAAACGCACCTGCTGGATCACCTCGGTGGCCACGCGCACCTGGTCGCCCAGGCCCACACGGTCGGCGGCCAAGCCCAGCAGGGCCTCGGTCAGCGCCACCGGCAGCGGCAATCGTCCGACCCGGCTGCTCTCGATGACCGGCAGCCCCCCGGTTTCGGCCAGGCGCAACTCCACGTTCAGCCAGCGGCCGAACGGGCTGGCCGGCAGATGGGCGCTGAACTGCACGGTGGCGCCGCCCCGCAACAGGCTGACCCGGGCCTCGGCCCCCAGCCAGCGCTGCGCGGCGTGGCCCAGCAGCACGTCCAGGTCACGCTCATCCAGGCGCACCAGCGCCAGCCGCCCTGGCAGGTTGCGTCGCGGGTCGTGCCAACGCAGGACCCTGAGCACATGCGCCACATCCTGATGCGTGATGGTCTCGCGGAAGGCCACCGCCGGCTCGCCTTGCACGGCCGCAGCCAGCATCAGCACCAGTGCGGCCAGTGCCAGTGCCGCCAGCACCAGCAGTCGGCGACCCAGGCGCTTCATGCCGCCGGCTCGGCGGCGCAGGCCAGCAATCGGGCGCGCAGCCGCGACCAGAGCATACCGGCGGCTTCGGCCCGGCCCTCCGCGGCGGCATGTTCCAGGCTCAGGGCCAGCGCAGCATCGGCGGGCAGACCCAGTGTGGTGAGCACGCTCTTGAGGCTGTGGGCCAGGCGGCGCAAGGCCTGCAGCTCGCCCTGCTGGAGCGCCAGATCGCCCATTTCGGCGTCCCGCCGCCACTGCTGCCGACACTGGGCCAGGAAGGTCTCGTACAACTGCCGGTCCCCGCCGAAGAAGGCCACCACGGCATCGTCTGCAGCCTGGGCCGTCTCGATGGGTGCCGGGGTGGGGGTCGGCTCGGCTCGGCTGCTGTCTGCGGCGCCTTCCACGCAAGCCAGCAGGGCCGCCAGCGACACCGGCTTGGACAGCACCTCGTCCACGCCCAGGCTCTTCAGGCGCAGCCGGGCCTGCGCCGAAACCCCGGCACTGAAGGCCACACGCCGCATGCCGGGGCTGGGCGCGTCGGGTTCGGCCAGGCTTTGCAGCAAGTCGAAACCGCTGCCATCGGGCAGCATCAGGTCGCACAGGATCAACACGAAGGGGCCGGTGCGCAATGCGTCGATGGCAGCAGCCAGACTGCCGGCCTGGACCAGATCCACGCCGCTGTCTTCCAGCGCCAACTCCACGAATCGACGGATGGAGGCGTCGTCCTCCACCAAGAGCACGCGCGGCAGATACCCGCTCACGCCACTTCCGGCGGGTGTGCCTGGGCCGAGGGGGCCTGGCCTTCACGCAACAACGGTGGGAGATCCATCACCAGGCGCGGCTTGTGCACCACGGGAACCCCGGCCAGCGCAAAGGCATAGGGCTTGCGCTGCTCCTCGTCCAGCGAGGTCACCACGATGAGGCGGGTTTCCGCAAACTGGGGGTGAGAGCGCAGGCTGGTGATCAGCGTGCCGCCATCGATGCCGGGCAGCAGGATGTCAACGATCAGGACTTCGGGCTGCAGCTGGCCGGCCAACGCCAACCCGGCAATGCCGTCGTCCGCGACGTGCAGCTCCAGTTCAGGGAACGACTGGCGCAGCAGCAGGCCGACCAGGTTCTGATAGTGCACCGAGTCCTCGATCAACAGCACACGGCGTTT
>DAORNK010000227.1:0-7628 GCA_035440985.1 Rubrivivax sp.
GGCAGCGGGCCGGCTGCCAGCGCATCGGCCGCCAGCGGGCCGATCGCGTCGTCGCCCCGGATCGGGCTGCCGTAGCCGATGACCAGGGTCGGCAGCGGCGCCGCTGGCGCCGGCGGGGTGCCCTGCCTCAAGGCCGGCTCAGCCGGTCGACGACCAGGCCGGCTGCGTCCTGCAGCTCGATGGCCAGCGGCATCTGCCCGAAGGCGTGCGAGGCACACGAAAGGCACGGGTCGTAGCAGCGGATCACCGCCTCGACGCGGTTGAGCATGCCCTCCTGCAGCCGGTTGCCGTCGACATAGGCCTGGGCCACCTGCCGGATCGACTGGTTCATCGCCAGGTTGTTGTGGCCGGTGGCGATGATCAGGTTGACCCAGGTGACGAGGCCGTGCTCGTCGATGCGGTAGTGGTGCATCAGCGTGCCGCGCGGTGCCTCGGAAACGCCGACGCCGTCGTCGCGGTTGGAGCGCGCGTGGGCCCGCACGCGCGTCGACAGCAGCTCGGGGTCCTTCAGCAGCCGCTCCATCATCTCCAGCGCATAGATGATCTCGACCAGCCGCGCGTAGTGGTAGTGGAAGCTGCTGGCCACCGGCCCCTGTTCCTGCAGCATGCGGAACTCGGCCAGCGCGACGTCGGCGTAGGGCGTGCCGCAGGCGTCGGCGTTGTTCAGCCGGGCCAGCGGGCCGACGCGGTAGATGCCGCCCGGGTAGCCCATCGGCTTGTAGTACGGGAACTTCATGTAGCTCCAGTCCTCGGCCGCTTCGCCCACCAGGCGGGTGTAGTCGCGTGGCGGCACCTGATCTTCGACGATGCGGCCCTGGGCGTCCTTGATGCGCAGCACGCCGTCGTAGTGTTCCAGGTGGCCGTGCGGGGTGACCAGGCTCAGGAACAGCGTGGGCTGGTTGCCGAAGTGGCCCGCTTCTTCGGTGAAGCGCGGCACCACGGTCTTGTAGAAGGCATAGGTGCGCTTGGCGATCTCCAGGCCCTCGGGCATCAGCGCCAGCATGGCGTCGCGCTTGGCCCGGTCCAGCGGCTCGGCCACGCCGCCGGGCACGACCCAGGTCGGGTGGATCTTCTTGCCACCCAGGGTTTCGATGATGGTCTGCCCGATCTGGCGCAGCCGGATGCCGTCCCTGGCCAGCGCCGGGTGCTGGCGCATGACGCCGAAGACGTTGCGGTCGGCCGGCTCGGCGTCCCAGCCGAACAGCAGGTCGGGCGAGGAAAGGTGGAAGAAGGACAGCGCGTGCGACTGCGTGAGCTGGGCCAGGTTCATCAGCCGGCGCAGCTTGGCCGCCGCCGGCGGGATGGTCACCTGCAGCAGGTCGTCGCAGGCCTTGTTGGACGACAGGATGTGGCTCACCGGGCAGATGCCGCAGGTGCGCGCCGTCAGCGCCGGCATCTCGCGGAAGCTGCGGCCTTCGCAGAACTTCTCGAAACCGCGGAACTGCGTCAGGTGGAAGCGGGCGTCCTGCACGGCACCATCGTCGCCGAGCTGCAGCGTGATCCGGGCATGGCCCTCGATGCGGGTGACGGGATCGATGGTGACGGTACGGCTCATGGCGGCGTGCTCGGGTAGGGGTTCAGGCACCGAAGCGGGTGACCGCGCTCGGGTCGGGCGTGCGGCCGGCGATCAGCTCGCTGAGCACATGCCAGATCGCGTCGGCATGGGGCGGACAGCCGGGTACGTAGAAATCGACCGGGACGCAGGCGTGCACCGGCTTCACCGCGCTCAGCAGCCTGGGCACGCCGTGCACCGGAATCACCGGATGCGTGGTGACGTTCTCGATGTACGAGCGGTCCATCACCTCGCCCATCTTGAAGGCGTTGCGCATCGCCGGCACGTTGCCGGTGATCGCGCAGTCGCCCAGGCTGATCAGGACCTTGCAGTGCGCCCGGAAGTCGCGCGCCTTGTGCAGGTCGTCCTCGTTGCTGACCGAGCCCTCGAGGATGCCCACGTCCACCTGGGCCGGCAGCGACTTGGCATCGACCAGCGGGCTGTAGACGATGTCGACCTTCTGCATGAGCTCGAACAGCCGCTCATCGATGTCGAGGAAGGACATGTGGCAGCCGGAGCAGCCGTCGAGCCAGGCGGTGGCGACCGTGATGCGGGGTGCGGTGAGTTCGCTCATGCTGTCTTCCTGCGGCGGCGGGCGAGGATGGGCAGGAAGTGCTGGTCCTTGACCATCTCGCCGGCCGAGGTGCCCTGCTTGACCAGCGCGCCGGTGGGGCACACCTGCACGCACTTGCCGCAGTCGGTGCAGGTCTCGCTTTCGCCCCAGGGGCGGGCCAGGTCGGCGATCACCAGGCAGTCGGCACCGCGGCCCATCACGTCCCAGTTGTGGGCGCCTTCGATCTCGTCGCACACGCGCACGCAGCGCGTGCACAGCACGCAGCGGTTGTGGTCCAGCCGGAAGGCGGAGTGCGAGTTGTCCAGCGCGTAGCGCACGCGCCGGTACGGCACGCGCACGTGGTCCACGCCGCATTGCTGGGCCAGCGTCTGCAGCTCGCAGTGGCCGTTGGAGACGCATACCGAGCAGACGTGGTTGCGCTCGGCCAGCAGCAGCTCGACGATCATGCGCCGGTAGCGCTTCAGCCGTTCGCTGGTGGTGCTGACCTTGATGCCTTCGGTGGCCAGCGTCGAGCAGGCCGACTGCAGCCGGTTGACGCCGCTGATCTCCACCATGCACAGCCGGCAGGCGCCCAGCACGCTCAGGCCGTCGAGGTGGCACAGGCTGGGGATGGGGATGCCGTTGTCGCGGCAGACCTCCAGGATGGAATCGTCGGCGCGGGCGGAAAGCTCGACCCCGTCGATCTCCAGCGTGACGACACGAACGCCGGGTGGGGCAGTGGGCAGGGGCATGCGAAGCTCCGGTATCGATGCGGTCAGGGGCCGGGAACCAGGTGGCGCTCGTACTCGTCACGGAAGAAGCGCAAGGTGCTGAGCACCGGATTCGGTGCCGACTGCCCCAGCCCGCACAGGCTGGTGGCCTGCACCACCTCGCAGAGCTCTTCCAGCAGCGCCAGGTCTTCGCGGCTGCCTTCGCGGTTGGCGATGCGGTCCAGCAGGCCGTGCATCTGCTGCGTGCCGGCCCGGCAGGGCACGCACTTGCCGCAGGACTCGGTCATGCAGAACTCCATGAAGAACCGCGCGACATCCACCATGTCAGAGGTCTCGTCCATCACGATCATGCCGCCCGAGCCCATCATGGTGCCCAGGGTCTTGAGGCTGTCGTAGTCCACCGGCACGTCCAGGTGCTGGCTGGGGATGCAGCCGCCCGATGGCCCGCCCGTCTGCACCGCCTTGAAGGCCTTGCCGCCGGGAATGCCGCCGCCGATGACTTCGATGATGTCGCGCAGCGAGGTGCCCATCGGCACCTCGATGAGCCCGGTGTTGACGATGGTGCCGGCCAGCGCGAAGACCTTGGTGCCCTTGGACTTGGGCGTGCCGATGGTGGCGAACCACTTGCCCCCCTGGCGCAGGATGGGCACGATGTTGGCGAAGGTCTCGACGTTGTTGATCAGCGTCGGGTGGCCCCACAGCCCGCTTTCGGCCGGATAGGGCGGGCGCGGCCGGGGCTGGCCCCGCCCGCCTTCGATGGAGGCCAGCAGGGCGGTTTCTTCGCCACAGACGAAGGCCCCGGCGCCCAGGCGGATCTCGATCTCGAAGGCGAACTGCGTCTCGGCCACCTTGTGGCCCAGGAAGCCCATGCGCTTGGCTTCACGGATGGCGGTGGTCAGCCGCTCGACCGCCAGCGGGTACTCGGCGCGCACGTAGATGTAGCCCTTGCTGGCGCCCACCGCATAGCCCGCGATGGCCATGCCTTCGAGCACGCGGTGGGGGTCGGATTCGAGCACCGCGCGGTCCATGAAGGCACCCGGATCGCCCTCGTCGGCGTTGCAGACCACGTACTTCTGATGGTCGACCATCTTGGCCACGGTCGACCACTTGAGCCCGGTCGGGTAACCGCCCCCGCCACGCCCGCGCAGACCGCTGGCGATGACCTCCTGCACCACTTCGGTGGGGGTCATTTCGCTCAGCGCGCGCACCAGCGCGGCGTAGCCGCCGGCGGCGATGTAGCCGTGCAGGCTGTCGGGGTCGATGACGCCAGAGTTTTCCAGCACCACACGCTGCTGGCGGGCGAAGAAGGGCTGGTCGGTTGGGCAGCGCAGCCGCTGCACGGGCTCGCCGCCGACACTGGCCAGCAGTTCCTGGGCGTCCTCGGGCTTGACGTCGCGGTACAGCACCGAGCCGGCCAGATCGCTGCCCTGCTCGGCCACCGCCACCAAGGGGCCGGCAGAACAAAGGCCCATGCAGCCCACGCCCTTGACCTTGCAGCGGTGGCCTGCCTTGTCCGGCGTGCCAACCGCCGAATCCGAGTAGGCCTTCTCCAGTGCTTCCAGCACCGGCGCCGCGCCGGACGACTGGCAGCTGGCCGCCATGCACACGCGCACTTCGTGGCTGAAGCCGGCTTCTTCGTTGCGGTAGGCCTGGGCCATTTCGGCCAGATCGTCGACGTTCATGCCAAGTCCTCGATTCGCGCCAGCAGCTCGGTGGCCGTCTGCTTGCCCAGCACGTTGCGGTCCAGCACCACCGCGGGCGCCAGTCCGCAGGCGCCGACGCAGCGCGCCGTCAAGACCGACAGACGGTTGTCGGCGGTGGTCTGGCCGGGCCCGGCGCCGTAGCGCTGTTCCACCGCCTTCACCAGGCCGGCCGCGCCCTTGATGTAGCAGGCCGTGCCCGTGCACACCACGCAGGCGTGGTGGCCCTTGGGTTCCAGCATGAACAGGTGATAGAAGGTCGCCACGCCGTAGACCTTGGACAGCGGCAGATCCAGCGACGCGGCCACGTAGCGCATCGATGCCGTGTCGAGGTAGCCGAAGGCACTCTGCACGCTGTGCAGCGTCTCGATCAGCGCATGCCCGGCATAGCCGTTGCGGCGCATGTTGGCGTTGATCAGCTTCCAGCGCTTGTCATCGTTGGGGGGCGCGGGGCGGACGGGCTGCAGGGCCATCGAAGCTCCAATCGAGCCGATCGGCGCCGCCGTAAACGGCGGCCCGGAGAAGGGGCGCTGCGCTTTGCACGGCTCCAGCAGCGCGCGCGCCGGACTTGGCTATCCTGTCAGATCGCGCCCGTGCCCGGCTGATCGAAGTCAACTTTGCGCCGACACCAGGCGGCGCACGATGTTGATGCGTTCGGCCTGCAGAAGGGCTGCATCGGGCGTAGGTCAGCCCTCGGTGCACTTTCCGTGGCCACGTTTGGACACAATCGGGCTTCATCTCGCCAGGCATTGCACGTGATCTTCAACCCATCGCCCGCACCCGACGCCCTGCCTGAGCGGCCTGGTTCGCGGCTGGCCATCCGCGGCGACCTGCTCGACATCACGGCCGACCCCGGCTTCGGCGAGCTCGTGACGCCGGCGGTGCGCTTCGATGCCGACCATTGGCTGCTCATCGAGGATGGTCGCATCACCGGCCGCAGCGCCACCGATCCAGGCGAGGCCTGGCAGCGCCTGGATCACCGGGGGCGGCTCGTCACGCCCGGGATGATCGACACGCATGTGCACAGCCCGCAGCTGGACGTGATCGCCAGCCACGGCGCGCAGTTGCTGGACTGGCTGGACACCTACACCTACCCGGCCGAGCGTCGGCACGCCGACCCGGCCGTGGCCGCGGCCGGCGCGGCGCAGTTCCTGGATGCGCTGCTGGCGCACGGCACCACGGCCGCCGCGGTATTCCCCACGGTACACAAGACCTCGGTCGACGCCCTGTTCGAGGCCGCGCAGGCGCGCCAGATGCGCGTCATCGCCGGCAAGGTGCTGATGGACCGTCATGCCCCCGACGGCCTGCGCGACGATGTCGCCCAGGCTGAGCGTGACTGTGTCGACCTGATCGCGCGCTGGCACGGCAAGGGCCGCCTGGCCTACGCGGTCACACCGCGCTTCGCGCCGACTTCGACGCCGGCGCAGCTGGCGATGGCCGGCGCCCTGCTGGCCGCGCACGGCGGCACCTACATGCAGACGCACGTGGCCGAAAACCGCGACGAGGTGCGCTGGGTGGCCCAGCTCTTCCCGCAGGCGCGCAGCTATCTGGACGTCTACCGTTGCCATGGCTTGCTCAACGAACGGGCGGTGCTGGCGCACGGCATCTGGCTGGACCAGGCCGACCGCGCGCTGCTGGCCGGAACCGGGGCGCAGGTGGCGCATTGCCCGAGTTCCAATCTGTTTCTCGGCAGCGGGTTGCTGGACTGGGCGGCGCTGCAGCAGGCGGGCGTGTCCGTCTCGCTGGCGTCGGATGTCGGTGGTGGCACCTCGCTGTCGCCGTTGCGCACGATGGCTGAGGCCTACAAGGTGCAGGCGCTGCAGGGCCTGCGCATGACCGCGTGGAAACTGCTGTACGGCGCCACCTGCGGCGCAGCGCGCGCGCTGCATCTGGCGCACGAGATCGGCACGCTGGAGCCCGGCACGCTGGCCGACGTCGCGGTGTGGGACTGGGCCGTGGGACCGGTTGCGCTGCACCGCGACCGCCGCGCGCGCGACCTGCACGAGCGTGTCTTCGCCTGGATCACGCTCGGCGACGAGCGCAACCTGGCCGCCACTTTCGTGCGCGGCGTGCAGCGTCATGCCCGCGCAGCAACAACAGGGTGAAGGCCACAGCACCCCGAAGAGCTGTTGCTGGCGATCTCCAGCGTCAGGCGCGATCCAACCGCGGCTCAGCGGCCGTGCGCAGGTTCAGGTGGCGCGCTTGCGGGCCGCGGGCGCCTTGCGCACCACTGCCTTCGCGGCGCCCGAGCGCGCGCCCCGGAGCAGCTTGGCGAATTCGCGCTTGAACTCGGCGGTGATGGCTTCGGGGTCGGGCACCAGGTGCGCGTCGCCGATCACGGTCAGCGAGGCCATGCCGCGGTAGCTCAGGATGCTGACCGCCATGCCGAGCTGCCGGCCGGGGTGCGGCGCCCAGGGCAGGATGCGCTCGATGGGCACGCCCGCCAGGTACAGCACCTCGCGCGGGCCGACGACATTGGACATCACGAGGCTGGCCTTGCGGCCGAACAGGTTGTTGGAGAAGTCCTCCAGCAGCTTGGGCCCGCGCCCGAGCAGGCTCAGCAGGGCCTTGGTGGCCAGGGGTTCCGGCGAGCGCTTGAGTTCGTCCATGCGGGCCTTGGTCAGCGCCAGCCGATGATCGGCGCGGGCCTTGTCGATCGCCAGGTCGAGCAGCACCAGGCCGAACTCGTTGCCCAGCTGTCCGATGCGTTCGGGCGGGCGCAGGTCGACCGGGACCATGGCCCGCAGCGTCGTGTGGTCGACATCGATGCCGCGTCCCTTGAGGTAGGTGCGCAGGGCGCCGGTCATCGCCGCCACCAGCACGTCGTTGACCTTGGCGCCGTAGTGCTCGCCGATGGTCTTGATGTCGCGCACGGCGATCGGCTCGGACCAGGCCACGCGCTTGCCCAGCGCGAAGTCGCCTTTCAGCGGCGAGGGCGGGTCGTCGGAGCGCAGCAGTTCGCGCACCAGCATGCCGGCGCCGCCGGCCAGTGCCATCGCGTCCCGGGCGGCATCGGTGATGAAGTCGATCGCGGGTGCAAACAGGCCCTGGCCGGCCCGGCGGCCGATGCTGGCACCGCGCGCGCGCGGCGG
>DAORNK010000228.1:0-215 GCA_035440985.1 Rubrivivax sp.
GGAAGTGGCGGCGCAGCGCGATATCCAAGGCGCTGTCCAAAGGTTCTTGTGGTGCAGCGGCGGGGTTTGATGGTTGTTGAAAGCTCATGCCGGTGGCTCCCAGGCCTGCAGTTGGTTGCGAAGCTGCGCCTTGGCGCGCAGCACTTGTGTCTTCAGCGTGCCCAGCGGCCAGCCCAGCACCTGGGCCGCCTCCACGTGACTGAGGTCGGCGCCGT
>DAORNK010000228.1:277-7586 GCA_035440985.1 Rubrivivax sp.
AAAGTCGCTGCGCACGCCGGATTCGGCAGAGGCATCGTCTTGCGTCGGCAGGCCAGGACGCTCGGCCGAGAGCGACGAGTAGGCCAGGCGCGTCAGCCAGGTGCGGAAGCGCGATTCGCCACGGAAGCCCGGCAGCGCGCGCCAGGCGCGGACAAAGGTCTCCTGCGCCAGGTCGTCGGCCCGGGCCTGGTCGCCACGGCACACGCGGCCCAGCAGCTTGCGCAGGTAGCCCTGGTGGCTGCGCACAAGCCCCGCAAAGGCCTGGCTGTCGCCGGCAGCCGCGCGGGCCAGCAGTGCGCGCTCGTGCGTCTGGGGGTCGGCGCCGTTGTCGCTGACGATCACGGGCCGGTCCGCAGACGCCGTTCGACCAGCGCAAACAGCGCCAGCGCAAAGCCCAGCGCCAGGGGCACCAGCCCGATGCTCCACAGCCACGAGTCCGGGCTGACGACGGCAAACAGCCCCATCAGCCCCAGGCCCAGCCCCGCATTGGCGAAGGCCGGCAACAGAACGCGCTGGCCTCGGGCGCTGCCGGTCGCTTCGGCACCTGCGCTGTCGAGCAGCAGCTCCGGCGGCACCGGTTGCCCTGCACGCGCGAACTCGCGGATGGTGAGGTGCCGCTGCCGTTCGCTGTAGGCCTTGCCCAGGTGGTGGGCAACGATGGCGACGATGGGCACCAGCATGCCCAGCACCGGGATGATCAGGTGAGTCCAGCTCAGGGAGTTGTCGGCAGTCATGGCGTGCTCCGGGTGGCGACAGGTCGGTCTGGGATGTTGGGGCTTGATGCCGGCATGGTCGCGAAGCGCGCGCTGCCCGCGGGCCTGCCGTGCAGGATCCAGCTGGCGGCCAGCTCGAACTGCTGTGCGGCATACGCAGTGTGCGTGCCTTCGGGCGTGGGCTTCAACTCCAGCAGGCCATGGTCGGCCTGGGGGAAGACAAGCACATCCACGTCGCGCCCCTGAGCCTGAAGCTGGCGCAGGTGGCGTTGTGTACCGGCGCTTGGCGCCTGGCGGTCGGCGCCGGCCAGAAGCCAGAGTTGCGGGGCCCGCAGGGCAGCCAGCACAGGCAGCGGCTCGTGCGCAAAGTCCAGCCCCTGCGCCATTGCCGGGCCGTGGGTGCGGATGGTCTGGGCATCGAACTTCAGAAACAGGCCGGTGTAGGAGCGTGGCTGAATCGCCTGCAGCCAGGCGGCACCTGCGTGCCGGACCTTGAAGGCCTCCAACTCGGCAAGGCCCTCCTGCAACTGGCTGCGCACGATGCGCTCGGTGATGGCGCCGAGGCGGCGCGCCTCCAGCCGCGTGGCGGCGTCGGCACCGCTTTCCTGCAATTGCAGGTCCACCAGTGCCTGGTCTTGCGCAATGGGGCTTTCGGCAAGCGCAAAGGCGTTGACGACAAAGTCCAACGGCATTGCCGCGGCCACCAGTGGCGCCACCCACCCTCCCTGGCTGGCGCCGATGACGCCGACGCGCGCGATACCCGGCGCCAACCGCTGCGCTTCGCGCACGGCCGCTGCGGAGTCGAGCGCGCGGGACTGGAAGTCCGATGTCGGCGCTCCGGCCGAGGCGCCGGTGCCGCGCTTGTCGTAGACGAAGACCGCGACGCCTTGCCGCGCGAGTTCGTAGGGCCAGACGGCATCGTCGGTGGACGGGTTGTTGTTCGATCCTTCAATCCACACCGCCAGAGCCTGCGCACGGCCGCCTTCGGGCATCACCAGCTTGCCATGCAGCACGAACTCCTGGCTGGTGAAGTGGGTCGTGGTTTCGGCCAGCGCCAGCTTGCGGCCCTGCTCCATGCGATGCCCCTGGGTCAGGCTCAAGGCAGCGCTGGCGCAGGGTGCAAACGCGATGTGGAGGTCGTCGCCGGCAAAGCTGCGGTTTGCCACTTCTCTCAGCACGCTGGTGCGTTGGCCCGACAAGGTGTACTGCAAGGCCCGAGGCTGCCCATCGGCGCCGGTGATGGTCAGCCAGCGCTGGCCGGGCAGTGCATAGACGCCCAAGTGGCAGCGCAGGTCTGCGTCCAGGCGGGTCGGCACCGCGGCATCGAGCGCCGCAGCTGCAGGCTGCAGGGCGTTGGTCAGCAACGCCGCCAGCGCAGCAGCAAGCCGGGAGGCGATGGGGCCGGTGGAGGTTGAATGCCAGGCATCGATGGTCATGGTGGACTGCTGCAGGGTGGCTCTGGGTGTGACCTATCCTTGGAGCGGCCGGATGCTGCGTTTGGATTCAACGCGATCCACTTTTCTTCGCACCGGAGGCGCCGGCAAAGGCAGGAGCGCCTGAGTCGGCTCACTGCGCCTGGGAGGTTCCTTTGCGCCGTTGGGTTGCGCGCACTGCTCGGCATGGGCCGCGTGGCCCCATTCGTCGTCGCGCGGCAGGCGTCCGCCGGCCCAGCGGCAGAAGGCGCGTGCCTCGTGCCAGGTGACGCGCACGGCCGGTTCGTCGTCGGCCGCCGGCACCCATAAGGCGCTTGCCACACCCAGCCCGGCTTCTTCACCCAACCGCACGCGTACACCTCACCGCTGCAGGGCACGCAGCACCAACCTCGTGCATGCGCCAGCCAGCATGTGTCAGCTGTGTGACGTAGCCCGAGAGCGGGCGCTTGTTCGCACGTACAGGTGAATCGGCCTGCCTCGATATTGTGGGCCTTGCCCGTGCACACGGGCGCGACGCCGGGCACGCTGCAGGCAGGGAGAGACGCCACTTGAACGCACCCGATTCCACGCCAGCGCTGGCCGCGATACGCCGCAGCCTGGCCGAGTCACTCAAGCCGCAGACCGTTGGCCAGATCCTGGCCCGCAAAGGTCTGCAGGCACACTACCAGCCCATCGTCCAGCTCAAGCAAGGCGAGGTGGTGGGCCACGAAAGCCTCATCCGTGGGCCGTCAGGTTCGCCGCTGCGGGCACCCGACGCCCTCTTCCAGGCCGCACGCGCAGAAGACCTGGAAGTTGAGCTGGAGCTGGCCTGCGTGCGCACCGGCCTGCGTTCGTGGGCCGCCCAGGCGCCGGACAAGCGGCTGTTTCTGAACCTCGGCGCGCGCGCCATCGTCGAGGTGATGGCGCGCATGTCGCTGGCGGGTGTGATGAAGGCACTGGACGCAGCGTCCATACCGCCGGCGGCGCTGGTGATCGAGATCACCGAGCACGAACGCATTACCGACTTCGCCCGCCTCATCGAGGCCACCGGCGCCTTGCGCAGCCAGGGCTTGCGATTCGCGCTCGACGACTTCGGCGACGGGCGTTCCAGCCTGCGCCTGTGGGCCGAATTGCGACCTGAGATCGTGAAGATCGACAAGTACTTCGTGCACGGCGTCGAGGACGAGGCCGTCAAGGTGCAGACGCTCAAGGGCCTGACCCGGTTTGCAGAGACCTTTGGCACCGTGCTGCTGGCCGAAGGCATCGAGACCGAGGCCGGCCTGCAGGTGGTGCGTGACCTGGGCATCGAACTGGGCCAGGGATTCTTCCTTGGTCGGCCCGACCCGGTGCCGGCGCGCGCGGTGCTGCCCAGGGCCGCAACGGTCATGGCCAACTCGGCGGTGGCGGTGCTGCCCGAGATGGCGCGCGCCGCGAACGCCGCCTTCACGGTCGAGCAACTGGCAGTGAGGGCGCCCACGCTGCCGCCGGGTGCGCTGATCGACGAGGCAGCGCGGACGTTTGCAACCGAATCCAGCCTGCGGGCTGTGGCTCTGGTGGAAGATGGCCGGCCCGTGGGGCTGCTGCACCGGCAGGCCTTTGTCGACCGCTATGCGCGCCCCTACTTCAAGGAGTTGTACGGCCGCAAGCCATGCCTGCTGTTTGCCAACACGACGCCGCTGATCCTGGACGAGCACGCCGGTCTGGACGCGATGACGGCCGTGCTGACCTCGTCCGACCAGCGTTACCTGACCGAGGGCTTCATCATCACCGAGGGTGGCCGCTACCTGGGCCTGGGCACGGGCGAGCAGCTCGTGCGGGTGGTGACCGAAGTGCGCATCGAAGCGGCCCGCCACGCCAACCCACTGACCTTTCTGCCTGGCAACATCCCGATCAGCGAACACATCGACCGGCTGCTGGAAAGCGGCGGCGCGTTCGTGGCCTGCTATGGCGATCTCAACGACTTCAAGCCCTACAACGACCACTACGGCTACTGGCGCGGCGACGAAATGATCCGGCTGGCGGCACGCACGCTGGTGGCGCACTGCGACCCCAGGCGCGACTTCGTCGGGCATGTGGGCGGCGACGACTTCGTGGTGCTGTTCCAGAGTGATGACTGGCTCGACCGCTTCGAGCGCGTGGTGGCCGCCTTCAACGAACAGGCCCTGTCGCTGTTCGACGAAGCTGCGCTGGCACGCGGGGGCATCGAGGCCGAAGACCGGCATGGCGTCAGGCGCTTCTTCAAGTTCACCACCCTGTCCATCGGGGCGATCCCGGTGCGCCCCGGTGCGTTTGCCCGCTCGGAGCAGGTGGCATCAGCGGCGGCGGCGGCCAAGCACAAGGCCAAGCTGTCCAGTCTGGGGCTTGCGATCGAAGCGGGTTGAGCCATTCGGTCCGGGCATACCCGCCCGAAGCGGGACGTGAGGGCCCCTCGGCCCAACGGCTCTGGTGCAAGGGCACCCGGCACCACAACGGGGCACGGCCGGCATCCAGCAAGGGGCGCCACCAGCATGACGGTGGTGCCAGAATCCGATGCATGGATGCTCAGCGCGATGGATGGGACCCGGACGACGAAAGGACCGTCATCCAGTCGGTGAGCGTCCGACACAACGACCAGATACTCGCTGACTGGCGGCACACCATCGTCGTGGTCCAGGGTCCTGAGCCGGGCCTGCGGGTGACGGTTGACGATGGCGGCCTGACCATTGGCCGCAAGGCACCGGCGACGGTCCGCGTCCCCGAGCCCGAGGTGTCCGCGCTGCACTGCGAGATCCAGACGATGCATGGGCGCGACCACCTGCTTGTGATCGACAGGGCATCGACCAATGGCTGCTTCGTCGATGGCCGCCGCGTGGTCGGTCAAGCTGCCTGGGTGCCTGGCGGGTTGCTGCAGGTCGGGTCAAATGTCTTCCGGCACGAGTACCAGCCGCGGGCGGCCGCCGATGCGGCGCTGGAGGTCGACCGGGACTTGCAGAAGGCCTCGAGCTACGTGGCTGCGCTGCTGCCGCCGCCGCTGCGCAGTGACCGGATCCACGCCGACTGGTTCTTCCGGCCCTCGGCTCGCCTGGGGGGCGACGCCTTCGGCTACCAGATCCTCAGCGACGACTGCCTGGTCGGCTACATGATCGACGTGTGTGGCCATGGCGCGGGCTCCGCGATGCATTCAGTGTCGGTGCTCAACCTGCTGCGGCAGCGGGCGCTGCCCGACACCGACTTTTCGCAACCGGCGCAGGTGCTGGACCGGCTGAACCGCCTGTTCCAGATGGACGGCCACGGGAACCTGTTCTTCACCATTTGGTACGGGGTCTATGACGCCCGCGCCGGCACCCTGACGCACGCCGGCGGTGGCCATCATCCCGTCTACTTGCGCGCCCCGCGGGGCGACTCGTTGCTGCCGCTGCAGGTGCGCAATCCACCGATCGGTGTGCTGCCCGAAGCGGTATTTGCGCAGCAGACGGTCAACGTGGCGGCGGACAGCCGGCTGTATGCCTTCAGCGACGGCGCCTTTGAGTTCGTCGACAAAGACGGCCGGTCGCGTGGACTCGCCGACTTCGTGCACCTGTTGACCGAGCCGGCCGTGCCTGGTCTGCGCGAGCCCGAACGCCTGTTCAGGCGCGTGCGCGAACTCGCTGCCGTTCCAGTCCTCGAGGACGACTTTTCAGCCCTGGTCGTCACATTTCTGTCGCATTGAGTGGATATGGTTGTCACCTTCGCATGAGGCGTGGCACTTGCAACCGATCCGGTACAGGGCCGTGGCCGGGCATGAGGTTGGAGTACTCACGGTATGGAACTGCACTGCGAAGAACTGTCACCCCGCGTCACGCGAGTGGCCCTGAATGGGCGTCTGGACACACTGGGCGTGGATCAGATCGAGGTGAAGTTCAACGCTGCGGTGCTCGCAAGTGGGCGCGACACCTTGCTCGACCTCACAGGGGTCAGCTTCGTTTCATCGATGGGTATTCGCGTGCTCGTCACGGCGGCACGCAACCTGCGTCATCGGCAGGCACGCCTGGTGATGTTCGGTGCGCAACCACTCGTGCGCGAGACGCTGCAGTCGATGGCCATCGACAGCCTTCTTGCACTGGCCGAAACCGAAGCAGAGGCGCGTACGATCCTGGGCGTCTGAGCCTCCTGGGGGCACTTGACTGGCGGTGGCGGAGCGGCCGCCCATGACCAACGTGCCAGTGATTGCCCACCTGCAGTTCGACATCAGCCAAGGCGCTGCTGGCATCGAAGCAGTTCGGCTTGGCCTGCTGCAGCGGCTGGCTGCCTGCGAGTTGTCGACGCGGTCCATCTACGCGTTGGAACTGGTGTTGGACGAATGGCTCAGCAACGTGGCGCGCCACAGCGCGGCGATCGATGAAACCTCGACCGTCGACATCCAGGTCCGCGTTCTGGCGCAGGCGCTTGAACTCCGGTTCGAAGACCGGCAGCCCGCCTTCGACCCGCTGAGCCAACCCGCACCGCAACGAGTTCTGTCGCTTGATGACGTTCGCCCTGGCGGCCTCGGGCTGGAGTTGATTCGCACGCAGACCAGTTCACTGCACCACGAACGCGCAGGCGACCGCAATGTCTTTGTCGCCTGCATCCCGCGCCACCCTCGCGGGACCGCCACCTGATCCACCTTGGTCTTGGTGCGGCCGACAGGATCGCTGCTGCGGCCATAGGGTCGGGCTGGCGCCCACTCGGACCTCCCGGCCGATCGCCCTGCGGGACAAGCTTTGCCCATCGCCGAGGAGCTGGCGCAGCGTCACAGGAAAGCGCCGCGTGGGCCAATTGGCCGAATGGCGCATGCTGCGCCTCAAGCACTCCACCCGGGGGCCACTCGAGGCTGCCGTTGCCCAGCGATCCTCGGGCGTCCCACCCGTCCGCTCAGGGCGTTCCGCGACGCAGGCTCAACCGGGACGCGGTCCAGACGATTGACCGCGCACGGCTACCGGAGCATGGCAAGCGCCGCCGCGCATGCGACCTTCAGCGCACGCAGCGGAACCCGATGTACACCACCGCCGTGCCCGCCGGCTTGCTCTGCCGGTGGGCGTCGCGCATGGTCTCGGCGCCGTACCACCAGCTGCCGCCACGGGTGCGGCGCTCGGCCTTCGGGTCGTCCGCATCGGCCGCGCTGGCCGGTGGCTCGTCCACCCACTCCCAGGCGTTGCCGCCCATGTCGAACAGGCCGTTCACACCAGG
>DAORNK010000229.1:0-7518 GCA_035440985.1 Rubrivivax sp.
CGGCCGCCAATGCCGCCGCGCTGTCGATCAGATGCTCGCAGTTGTCGAGGATCAGCAGGGCGTGCTTGTCGCTCAGGTGCCGGGCGAGCGCCACGTCGGCGCCTTGCCCCGTGCTCTCGCGCACACCGAACACCGCGGCGGCGGCCAGGGTGGCGTCGCCCCCCACCGGCAGGGCCGCGAGCTCGACCAGCCAGACACCGTCGGGGTACGACGAAGCCTGCAGACGTGCGACGTGTTGCGACAGCCGCGTCTTGCCGGTGCCGCCCGGACCGGTGAGGGTCACCAATCGCGCCTGCTGCAGCCGCTCGGACAGCTGCGCGATGGGTTGCTCGCGCCCGATGAAGGGGCCTACTTCGGCAGGCAGGTTGCCCGTCGATGGGGCGGGCAAGGGCGAAGTGGCCGGTGCGGCCGCCACGGCAATCTTTGCACCGGCTTCGCCGTGCGGCTGCCCCGGTGCCGTGGATGGCGCGGCCCCTGCGTGCCCATCGAGCGCGGCCTGCAGGTCGGCCAGCATCGATGCCGCATCCCGATAGCGTTGCTGAGGTTGCTTGGCCGCGCCGCGGGCCACGATCCCAGCCACCGCCGCGGGCAGGTCGGGGACTTCCGCGCGTGGGTCGGGCATCGGCGTGCCGACATGCTGTTGCATCACCGAGACCATGTGCGCGCCGGGGAACGGCACGCGTCCGGTCAGCAGGTGGTAGTAGGTGCAAGCCAGCGAGTAGAGGTCGGAGGCCGGCGTGGCGGCCTGCGCCTGGAAGAGTTCGGGCGCCATGTACGCAGGCGTGCCGAGCACGGCGCCACTGACCGTCAGATCGGAGGGTGCCTCGTGCAGCCGCGCGAGCCCGAAGTCGACCAGTTTGACCGCGCCGCTCGCGAGCCGCATCAGGTTCGACGGCTTGACGTCGCGATGGACCAGACCCTGTGCGTGCGCGGCCACCAGCGCGGCGGCGGCATCGCGGATGGCGGCGGTGGCCTCGCGCCACGGCAACGGGCCGCGACCGACTGCCTGTCCGAGGTCGGTGCCGGCGATCCACTCCATGGCGATGAAGGTCACGCCCGCGTCGCGGCCGACCTGGTACACGACGGCGACGTTGGGGTGGTTCAGCCGCGCCGCCGAGCGGGCTTCGCGCAGGAAGCGTTCCTCGGTCTGCAGCCGGTCGTCGTCCCGGGCCCAGGTCGGGTGAACGAGCTTGATCGCCACGTCGCGGGAGAGGTCGGTATCGCGCGCCAGGTAGACCGCCCCCATGGCCCCCGCGCCCACCTTGCGCACCAGCTCGTACTGCAACAGGCGCGTCGGCGCGGCCTGCGATGCGCGCAGAACCTGCGTCGCGTCCGGGGAATGCGGGGCCGAGCTCATGGGCGGATCATCGTCGAACTGGGCTGGGGGTGCCACACGGGACCCCGGGGGGCGACTGCATCCGGGGCCGATCGCTGCGGGCAGGCTCGGCGAAGCGCCGGATCGAGAACGCTTCGATCGGCGTGCCGCACGACCCGGTGGCGATCAGCTCGGCCATCGCCTCGCCGACCCTGGGGTGCCAGCGTCAAGCCCTCGCCGTTGGAGCCGAACGCATGGTGCGCACAACTGCAGGTTCATCATCCAGCAGGAAACGTAAGGCGGCAGGAACTGTCCCGGTGTCGGCTTGGAGTTGACCCGACGGCACACGAAGATTGGCCGCTGATCGGGTCCCGGTGGACAGCAGCGAGATACCCAGACCAAGACAGAGGCCGAGGAATGTCCCGGCAAACAAGAAGTACCAGGGTAACGCAGACTTGGAGCCAATCGAAGCGGGGTTTCGGGCTGCACAGGCGCCATCCCTTGCAACGTCACGCTGGCGGCAGCGGGGGGCTTGGTGAGTCTCCAATCGGACGGGCTGGCGGTTGCCCGCCTGATCACCCAGCGCGCTGATGCACCCGCGCCCGGGCGATCGGGCAGATCACGGTGCATGGTGGCGCGACGGGGTTGTCCTTGATGCGAGGCTCGGCATGCGGCCTGGGCGGCCTCGTCCGGCCAGGATGGGCCCGTGGCCAAGCCCGGCGTGACAGCGCGATTTCCATGCGCACCGTACGGACCGCCGACGTGTCTGCCAAGCGAACGTTGTTGATCCCGGCGGCGCTGCAAAGCGGTGGCGGTCTCGACGAGCTGGCCGCTCGACAAGGTCATGAGTCCTGGGGGATCAGCACACGGCCCTGGCTGAGGCGCCAGGAAGCTGGCGTTCGTGGAAACCAGCGATCGGCCATGAGCAGCCGTCGGCGAACGGTGGCTTCCTGGAGTCCCGACGGGGCATGCCCATGTGTTCCAACGCACCATCCCCTGCGTCCGCTTGCGCCACTGAGTCCGAGTCAGTCAAGCCAGGCTGCCGACTTTCCCGGGCACCAGCCGCCGGCCGCCCAGCCCGAGCCGGTCATGCCGGTGCTGCTGTTGGTGCAGCGCGTCGGTGCACGCGACCTGCTTTGGGGGGGGCTGGCTGGGCGCGAGGCCGATGATGGTTTCGGCAGCGCCATCAGGCTGATCCAACGCAGTGCGGCCGTACAGGCGCCCAAATTCGCGGCAACTCGGGCTGGACGAGGCCAACACGGGTGCGAAGACCCGAACCCGGATCCGTTCCAAGTGCTGTGCAAAGGAGGGCGTGACCGGCCGGATGCTCAGCCCTTGAGTGATGACTGCGCCTCCGCGGCCGAGGTCGCTTCGGCGCCGGGTGCCAGCTCGGGCCACTGTGCCCGCAGCCATTGCTGAAGCAACGGCAGTACCGCCTGCGGCTCCCGCGGCCACAGGTTGTGGCGACGCGCCGGGCTCTCGCGCTGCAGCCGCTCGCTGCCGGCTTGCGAGTGCTGCACGCTCAGTCCTGGCGCCAGGCTCAGCAACTGGCGCGTCGCTTCGGGCGGCGCCAGTCCGTCGCCTTCGATGCCGATGGCCAGTACCGGGCCGTGCGCCTGCTGCAGTTGGGCATCCACGCCGGCCAGCCCTGCCATCGCGTCGAATCGGCCGTTGCGAGCCAGGCCAAGCCAGTCGCGCATCAACTGCCGTGGCTGCCGGCCGCCGAAGCCCAGCCAGTCGCCGGGATACCAGGGCCACAGCCGCAACACCGCGTGGATCAAGCGCAGCCCGCGGCGCATGCGCGGCTGTTCGGCCTGCGGAAAGGCAAGCCAGTGTGGCGTACCGCAAGCCACGAGCACGAGTCCGTCGATGGCCGCCTCGCGCCGCGCCAGCGCCAGCAGCGCGAGGTGACCGCCGATGCTGTGGCCGAGCAGCAGCACGCGGCAGCCTGGAGTGGCCTCTCGCTGTTGCAGCACTCTGGCCTCCACTGCCTGCAGCCAGGATCTGTAGCCCTGGTGTCGAACCGCGATGGCGGCGCGCCAGCTGACATCAGCTGCCGGCCCCGGCACCAACGTGGCGGTGACGCCAGGCAGGGCGCTGAGCGAGTTCAGCAACGGTGCGTACACCTTCGCCGGTACGCCGAGGGCGGGCAGCACGAGGATCTGCCATGCGGGCTTGAGGTTCATCGTTGGCATCGTCGCGCGAGGTTCAGGCCGGTTGCAGCCGCCGGCGCCAGCTGAAGCTCGCGCGAGCGACCGAATTCTCGCTGACGTCGGGCGCGACATTGTTTGCACCTACATCGCCCGCGGCCACGAGACGACCCTGTCCATCTCGGCGAGGAACCGCTCGCGCTGCGTCCTGTGCCCCTCTTTTCCGGCGTACGCGGTGCGGGCACAGCTCGTCTGCTTCGTGGCGGTATTGTCGCGGTCCGCCGCGCATCGCACCATCGAAGCGCGTCCGGATCGACAAGCGAATCTCTTGGCTGAATTCAAGCTCGGCGTCTGTCCGGTGCATCACGACGATCGGCCGAGACCGGTGTCGGCCGATCGACTGCATTCGGGCGCCGATTTCAGGCGGGAGCGAGGCGGCCATGGGTCAGCCACCGTCGGTCGGGCGTGCGATCTGATGACCAGTCAGCTGCCCTCCACGTCGACTCGCCGGACAGCCGACGTCCGCGGCCAGCCGGGACAGGATGCGGCCATCCCGGCGCAGGTCGTGGCGAACGAGAAGCCGCCATTGGCGCTGACCCCGCAGGCTCGCTGGTCACCGGCCGTGTTGGCGCTTCTGTATGCTGCTGCCGATGTCCATGGCGCACGCACCGATTCCACCGCTGGCCAAGGCCCTGGCCGCGCGCGGCATCCACTACGGCTGGGCCATGGCTGCCCTGACCTTCGTCTACGCGGTGTTCTCTTCGTCAGCGCTCGGTGTTCCGAGTGTGCTCATCGTGCCGATGGCCAAGGACCTCGGCTGGTCGATTGGCGAACTGTCGGCGCCACAAGGGCTTCGGCTGGCCCTCTTCGGGCTTGCCGCGCCGCTGGCCGGTGGCTTGATGTTGCGCTACGGCCCGCGGCGGATGGTGGCGGTCTCGGGCACGCTGCTGCTGGCCGGCCTCGCGATTTCCATCATGACCACCCAGAAGTGGCAGCTCTGGCTCGGCCAGGGCGTCCTGCTCGGCCTGGCGCCGGGACTAACGGCCATGCAACTCAATGCGGTGGTCGGCGCGCGCTGGTTCGTCGCTCACCGCGGCCTCGTGCTCGGCGTGCTGGGCGGCGCAGTGGCCACCGGTACGCTGGTGTTCATGCCGCTCGCCGCTTGGGTGGCTGAGCGGTGGGGCTGGCGCATGGCCATGCTGATCCCGAGTGTCTCGGTGGCGGCGAGCTGGCTCATGTACTTGTGGCTCGCGCGCGACCGTCCCCAAGACCTGGGCTTGCCTGCCGTGGGCGAGACGGCCGTCGCGCCCGTTCCGCCCACGCCGACCGGAAACTTCGTGGTCTTGAGCGCGCGCGCGCTCTCGCTTGGCGCCAGACGACCCGTGTTCTGGGTCTTGGCCGCCACGTTCGCGATCTGCGGTGTCTCGAGCTTCGGCATCACGCAGGCCCACCTGGTCCCTTTCTGCGGGGACCTGGGCTTGCCGCTGGGCACCGCGGCATGGTTGTTGGCCGTGATCGGCATCTGCGACCTGATCGGCACCATTGGTTCGGGCTGGCTGTCTGATCGCTTCGACAACCGCTGGCTGCTGGCGTGGTACTACGGGCTGCGCGGCGTCGCGCTCTTGTGGCTGGTGAGTGTGGCGCCGACGGTGCTGGGCCTGACCATCTTCGCCGTCATCTATGGCCTGGACTTCATCGCGACGGTGCCGCCATCGGTGCGGCTCACCGTGGTCAACTTTGGCCGCGAGATGGGGCCGGCCGTCTTTGCATGGATCTTTGCGGCACACCATGTCTCGGCAGGCGTGATGGCCTTCGGAACCGGCGTCAGCCGAGACATGCTCGGCACCTACGAGCCCGCCTTCCTGCTCGCCGGTGTGCTGTGCTTTGTGGCCGCGGTGTGCTTCTTCGCGGTGCCGCGTCCCGCGCCGGCCGCTGCCTGAGACCCGCCTTCGCGCACAAGCCGGGCACGAACTTGCGGATTGACGGCGGTCTTCATGCGACAGATGTCGTGCATCCGCTGCGAGCAAAAGCGCGGCGCGGTGGCGCGGGCAGGACCGACCGCGTGCCGGCAAGACCGAACGCACCGAGATGCAGACCAGCGACCGCTCGTCGACAGGGCCCTGGCTTCAGCAAGCGGGCCTGCGCGCCCACCGGTCGCTGCGTCGGGCCAGTGCCGCGAAGCCGAGTGCGGCCAGGGCCAGCGAGCCCGGCTCGGGAACCGTCAAGGGCGCGCCGACCCAGCGGTTGTCCACCACACCCGAGCCATCCACGGTGAAGCCCGCCGGCAACACGAACACCGAGCCATCGCGGTTGAAGCTGAGGGTCGAGCCGAAGTCGGCCACCGCCGTCATGGCCGACGCATTGCCCGTCGAGCGCACGCTGCCGAAGGTGCTCAGCCGCAGGATGATGTCGACCGGCACGTCCACCGGCACGGTGAAGAAGCCGCTTCTCAAGTCCAGCCGGCCGCCGTTGACGCCGACCAGCACACCCAGGTCGACCGTGCCGTCCAGCGAATCCTGCGTCACCAGACCCCGGTCGCTGGTCACCGCGGCGCTGGTTCGGCCGAAGAGGCCAGGCGCCATCATGGTGATCTCCATGCCGGCGCTGCTGAAGTCGCCGCCGCTGATGTTCAGACTGCCATCGAAATCCAGGTTGAGTGCCACCGAGACCGTGGGGCCGCTGCCCTTGAAGATGTACTGGCCACCGAACTGGGCCGACGCCGTCCCCTGGTTGCCGGGGGTGTTGCCGCCGGCCGGTTGCAGGCCCAGGATGACGGCGGCGCCCAGGCTGCCGTAGTCGGCCGTCGCGAAGGACTGCGCAGTGCCTTGGGCGATCGGCCCGCTCAGGCTGCAGAACTGCGTATCGGAAAGGGGGCCGATTGCCGACTCCTGCACACGCGTGGCCAGGCAGCCAAGGCCGCCGGCGAAGTTGCCGGTCGACACCTGCAGCACAGGGGCAGCCGAGGCTGCCGCCGACAAGGCCAGGCAACCGCCCACCAGAAGTGCGCGCCAAAGGACGGGGCGGCGTTCGCGGTGATCGGCGGGCCGACGGTGCGCACCGGTTCGCTGCGGGGTCAGGACGTGCATGGTTTCCTCCGTTCGGGCTGGGTGAATGACAGGCTGATGCAGTGTCCACAGCCCCCATCTCATCGCCGTCTCAGGGACCGAGCCCTGCGGCAGATCGAGCCTGGTTCGTGCAGGCGAAGCGCAAGGGCTCAGAGGCTCTCGGCGTCACGGCAGGTGAGGGATGGTCCCTGCTCGGCCAGAAACCGCTGCAGGGATCTCAACGACCGGAACTGGTGCACCGGGCCCGTAGCCAGGTCGCGCAGTTCGTAGTGGACGCGGCGGCGGAGTTCCTGGTGCGCCACGATGCGCAGCAGGAAGCTCGGGATGCGCACCGTGGGACGTCCCATATCGCATTGGGTCGAAGTCGACCGGGTTGCAGACGTCGCCAAGCCTAGTCGGTCCGCATCTCATCGCCGTCTCCTTCGCTGGCGATCGAGCCGATCAACCTCAAGCCTGGGCTTGTCGCCAGGGTCCGCGCTCGTGTATACGACGAGTCGGCATGCCCGACTCACGCACGACCACACTGCAACTGCTGGCCTCACCCTGCCTGTTTCAGGGCCCGCAGCGGCACGACCTGCCCGACAGCGTGCCCGGCTACCTGCTGGTCTTCCTGGGCGCGCGAGGCGACTGGGTGCTGCGCGAAGAACTGGCCGCGCTGTTGTGGCCGCAGGCCGACGAGGCCAGCGCGCAGCACAACCTGCGCGTCAACCTCAACCGGCTGCGTCCATGGCTGCGCCGCTGGCAGATCGAACCGGCCCTGCAGTCCCAGCCGCGCAGGCTGCGTCTGGACCTGTCCACCGATGTCCAGAGCCTGCGCGTCGCTTGTGCACGCGGCGACTGGCTCGCCGCCGCCACGCTGCCCCACGGCGGCTTTGCGCAAGGCCTCAGCTTCAAGGCCTTCGTGGCCTTGGGTGAGTGGGCCGCGGCGCAGCGGGACCTTCTGTTCGCACAGTGGCGCGACGCGGTGCTGCGTGCCGTGCCCTTGCTG
>DAORNK010000230.1:0-7480 GCA_035440985.1 Rubrivivax sp.
GGTGGGCAGGACCATGTTGAAGGCGTCGTTGCCACCGAACAGGAACAGGCACACCAGGGCCTTGTAGTCACCCGCAGCCTGGGCCGCCGCGCTGCCGGCGGCCAGCAGGTTCAGCGCCAGCGGCGCGCCCGTGCCGGCCAGGGCGGTGAGAAAGCCGGCCTGGCTCAGGAAGTGGCGGCGCGCGGCACCGTGTTGCAGGTCGGGCACGTTCATTCGGGGTTGAGCGCGGTTCATCGCAGCTCTCACTTCAGCACCACGAACTCGGGCGCAGCCAGCACCAGCAGCAAAGCCGCGTTGACCCGGTTGCGCCGGGCACTGTCGATCTGCGCCTGGTTGCTGCCGCTGGCGTTCAAGGCCGGGATGGTGATCGTGCCCACTGCCGTCGCGATCTCGCTCTTCAGGGTGGCACCGGCGCCGCCGTGGGTCAGCCGCGAGGCGACGTGCTCCACCAGCGCTGCGGGGTCGCCGGCGAGTGCCAGCTCGGGCGCATAGTCGCGCTGCAAGTCGCGCCGGTTCAGGGCCTGGCCGCCCACCGTTGCGTTGAACTGGCCGACGCCGGAAGCCAGGTTGTCGCGCATGGTGTTGACATACCCTGCTGCGGTGGTTTCGCTGGCGAGTTGCATTTCGGGCGCGACCAGGCCGCGCTGCGCCGCCTGGGTGCCCGGCGGCACATAACCCGGACGGTAGAAATTGAAGACCGAAGGCGAACGCAGCGGTGTCTGCCCGAGCGCGGTGCCCGGGTTGTCGGTGTTGCCCACGCGGTAGTGGCCGGTGTCGCTGCGGTGCGCAAAGGCTCGCAGGAAGGCCGACAGGCGCAGCACGGGTTCGCGCACCTTGCCGCTGGAATCGCTGACCACACGCGCTTCGGGGTGCATCAGCACGGCCTTGAGCACGGCCTTCAGGTCGCCGCGCACGCCGGCGCCGTTGTTGGCAAAGGCACGCGCCACGGCCGCCACGTAGGCCGGGCTGGGGTTGCTGGTGACGAAGCGCTGGATCAGCTGCCGGCCGATGAAGGGCCCCACGTTGGGGTGAGCGGCCAGCGTGTCCAGTGCCACCTTCAGGCTGGCGGCCGGGTCGCTGATGCCTTGCACGGCGATGGTCGTGCCCAGGAAGCTCTTGGCCTCGGTGCTGTGGTACTGCGGGTAACCCAGCATGGGCTTGAAGCCGCGGTCGAGATCGCTCTGGCCATTGTTGCTGCCGCTGAAGAAGCAACTGTTGTCGGGCCAGTCCGGGCAGGCCCAGCTCCAGCCGGTGAAGACGCGGGCCAGGCCCGAGATGTCGGCCGGCGTGTAGGTTTCCAGGGCCGCGCCAGCGCTGCCGGTCCTGGCGCTGCCGTCTTCGTTGAGCTCCACCAGCCCGATGGAGAAGAGCTGCATCACCTCGCGGGCGAAGTTCTCGTCGGGCACGCGCCCGGTGCGTGCGTCGGCCTTCTGGTTGCGCAGGTGGGAGAGATAGAGGCCCATCATCGGATGGCGCGCCACGGCTTCCAGCAGATCGCGGTAGTTGCCCAGCCCCTGGCTGGCCAGCAGATCCAGCCAGGCAGCGACGGCACGTGTGTCGTTGGCCACGTTGCTGTCGGCCATCGAGATGACGAAGATCTGGCTCAGCGCGAAGGCCATGCGCTGGCGCAACTGGTCCGGCCCGGTCAGCGCCTGCTTCCAGAACGACTCCAGGACCTGATCCTGCCCGGCACCCGCGTTCGCGTTGGCGGCCTTCAGTTCCGCATCGCGCGCCTCCCAATGCGCGCGGTGCGTGCCCGTCGGCGCGGTGGCGAACTGCTCGTCGATCCAGGCGCTGTAGCCCAGGGCGGTCACACGGTCGATGTCGGCATCGGTCGGGCCGAAGGTGGCCTGGGCCAGGAAGCGTGCCGCTTCATCGCGCGTGGCGGGCTTTTCCACCACCACGGGCGGCGGTGCGCCGGACGATCCGCCGTCGCCGCCGCCACCCCCGCCACCGCAGGCAGCCAACAGCAGCAGGGTGCAGGTCAACACGACCCATGGCGGGCGCAGGCAAGCGTGCACGGCAAGGTTCCTGGGGAGGGGCGTGCCGGGATTCTCCGGGCTGACCGGCCCGCGGCGCCGTGCAGGCCGGCCGGTCGGGCCCAAACCTTACGTCTGGATGCGTCTGATACCGCTTCAGAGCACGGGCGCCAACGCTCGCCGGGCTTCGGCTTCGGTCAGGCCCTGGCGCAAGGCCCAGTCGGCGAGCTGGTCTTCGCCGATGCGGCCGACGTTGAAGTAGCGGGCTTCAGGCTGGGCCAGGTAGAAGCCGCTGACGCTGGCCGCTGGCGTCATCGCCAGGCTCTCGGTCAGCCCCATGCCGATCTCGCCGGCCTGCAGCACGCGCAACAGGTCGCGCTTGACGCTGTGGTCCGGGCAGGCGGGGTAACCCGGCGCGGGGCGGATGCCGCGGTATTGCTCGGCGATCAGCGCTTCGGTGCCCAGCGCTTCGTCGGCCGCGTAGCCCCACAGCTCGGTGCGCACACGCTGGTGCAGGCGTTCGGCAAAGGCTTCGGCCAGGCGGTCGGCCAGGGCCTTGAGCATGATGGCGCTGTAGTCGTCGTGCCCGGCCGCGAACTGCGCTTCCTTCTTCTCGATGCCCAGGCCCGCGGTCACCGCGAAGAGCCCGATGTAGTCCGCCTTCAGTCCCTTGGGCGCGATGAAATCGGCCAAGCTGCGGTTGGGGCGCCTGACGCCATCCACCACCGGGCGCTCGGTCTGCAGGCGCAAGGGGCTCCAGCGCAGCAGCACCTCGCGGCGGGTTTCGTCGCTGTAGATCTCGATCGTGTCGTCGTCCACCGTGTTGGCCGGCAGCAGCGCCAGCACGCCTGCGGCCTGCAGCCAGCGCCCTTCGATGGCCCGCTGCAGCAGCCGCTTGCCGTCGCTGAACACGCGCTGCGCTTCGCTGCCGACGACCTCGTCGCGCAGGATGTCGGGGTACCTGCCGGCCAGGTCCCAGGTCTGGAAGAAGGGGCTCCAGTCGATGCAGGCCGCCAGTTCGGCGAGATCGTAGTTGCGGAACAGGCGGCGGCCGATGAAGCGCGGGGCCGGCGGGAGGTAGGCCGCCCAGTCGATGCGGTGCTTGTTGGCGCGCGCGGCGGCCAGGCTCACCAGCGGTGTGGCCTTCTTGCCGGCGTGCTGCGTGCGCACGCGTTCGTAGTCGGCGCGCAGTTCTTCGATGAACTTCGCGGCACGCTCGTCCGACAACAGGTCACTGCACACGCCCACGCTGCGGCTGGCATCGGGCACGTAGACCACCGGGCCCTCGTAGTGCGGCGCGATCTTCACCGCCGTGTGCACGCGGCTCGTGGTGGCGCCGCCGATGAGCAGCGGCGTGCCGCGTTCGCGGAAGTACGCGTCGCGCTGCATCTCGCCGGCCACGTGCTGCATCTCCTCCAGGCTGGGCGTGATCAGGCCCGACAGGCCGATGATGTCCGCAGCTTCCTCGCGCGCCTTCCTCAGGATGTCCTGACACGGGACCATCACGCCCATGTTGATGACTTCGAAGTTGTTGCACTGGAGCACCACGGTGACGATGTTCTTGCCGATGTCGTGCACGTCGCCCTTGACGGTGGCCATTACGATCCTGCCCTTGGGCCTGGCCTCGCCGCCACCGGCGATGAGCTGCTTCTTCTCCTCCTCGATGTAGGGCAGCAGGTGGGCCACGGCCTGTTTCATCACGCGCGCGCTCTTCACCACCTGGGGCAGGAACATCTTGCCGGCACCGAAGAGATCGCCCACCACGTTCATGCCGGCCATCAGCGGGCCTTCGATCACATGCAGCGGGCGGCCACCGGCGGCGCGGATGGCCAACCACGCTTCTTCGGTGTCCTGCGTGATGAACTCGGTGATGCCGTGCACCAGTGCGTGGCTCAGCCGCTCGTCGACGCCGGCGCTGCGCCAGGCCAGCCGCGCGCTGTCGTCCTTGGCCAGGCCCTTGGCGCTTTCGGCGATCTCGATCAGGCGTTCGCCGGCATCCTTGCGGCGATTGAGCACCACGTCTTCCACGCGCGCGCGCAGCTTCGGCTCCAGCTCGTCGTAGACGCCCACCATGCCGGCGTTGACGATCCCCATGTCCATGCCGGCCTGGATGGCGTGGTACAGGAACACCGTGTGGATGGCCTCGCGCACCGGGTCGTTGCCGCGGAAGCTGAAGCTCACGTTGCTGACGCCGCCGCTGACCTTGGCGCCGGGCAGATTCGCCTTGATCCAGCGTGTGGCGTTGATGAAGTCCACCGCGTAGTTGTCGTGTTCTTCGATGCCGGTTGCAATGGCGAAGATGTTGGGGTCGAAGATGATGTCCTCGGCCGGAAAGCCGATCTCGTCCACCAGGATGCGGTAGGCCCGCGCGCAGATATCGATCTTGCGCTGGTAGGTATCGGCCTGGCCCTGCTCGTCGAAGGCCATCACCACCGCCGCCGCGCCGTAGCGGCGCACCAGCGTGGCCTGGCGCCTGAATTCGGCCTCGCCTTCCTTGAGGCTGATGCTGTTGACGATGCCCTTGCCCTGGATGCACTTGAGGCCCGCCTCGATGACGGCCCACTTGGACGAGTCGATCATGATGGGCACCCGCGCGATCTCGGGCTCGCCGGCGATCAGCTTGAGGAAGCGCTCCATCGCCGCGGCGCTGTCCAACATCGCCTCGTCCATGTTGACGTCGATGACCTGGGCGCCGTTTTCCACCTGCTGGCGCGCCACGGCCAGTGCGTCTTCGAAGCGGCCTTCCAGCACCATGCGCGCAAAGGCCTTGGAGCCGGTGACGTTGGTGCGCTCGCCGATGTTGACGAACAGCGAACCGCTGCCGATGGCCAGCGGCTCCAGGCCGGACAGGCGCAGCGGCGGCATGGCCGCGGTGGACGGGGCAGAGGTCGGATCGGCAGGCATGAGGGGCACCCAGGTCGCGTCAGGAGTGGGTGAGCGCCGTTGCGGGCAGCCACCGGCGCCGGGCCTGGCGGCACCCCGAGCCTGGCGGTCTTCGCGGCCGTCGCAACGCTCCTCGGGGCTTGGCCGGCATTCTAACGGGCGGGCCTTGGCCGATCAGCGGCTGTGCGAGGTCAATCGTGCCAAGGTACCGGCGGCGCTGATGCCCGGCCCGGTGGGTCTGGCGCCTGCCGGGCCGAGGTCGGGCAGGTTCTCGTCCAACCCGGCGGTCGTGGAGCTGGGCAGGTGCGCCACCACCTCGCCCCCCTTGCGCATGGCCACGCCGACGGCCAGGATGTCGATCACCAGCAGGTGCAGGATGCGGCTGACCATCGGCACATGGGTGGCCACGTCTTCCACGTGGTCCACGATCAGCGCCACGTCGGCCTTGCGCGCCAGCGGCGAATGGCTGGCGGTGATGGCCACCACCGCCGCGCCACGGCTGCGCGCCGCGTCGGCCACGGCCAGCAGGTCGTCGATGCGGCCGCTGCTGCTGATCACCACCACCACGTCCGTCGGTTTGAGCACGTTGGCGGCCAGCAACTGCAGCCGCGGGTCGGTGAAGCTGGCGCTGGGTACGCCGAAGCGCAGGAACTTGAACTGCGCGTCGTCGGCCACCACGCCGTAGTGGCCCACGGCGTAGAACTCGATGCGTTCGGCACCGGCCAGCAGATCGATGGCACGGGCCAGCGTGTCGCGGTTGAGCTGGTCGCGCACCGCCAGGATGGCGCTGGCCGTATTGCCCAGCACCTTGACGCCCAGTTCCAGCATGCTGTCTTCACCGGTGACCTGGGTGTGCGTCACCGGCACGGTGGCCGACAGCCCCGAAGCCAGGCGCAGCTTGAAGTCGCTCAGGCCTTCGCAACCCAGGGTGCGGCAGAAGCGGATCACCGTGGGCTGGCTGACCTGGGCCGCGCGCGCGATCTCGGCAATCGGATCGCCCAGCGCGGCGCGCGGATGCGCCAGCACGTGGTCGGCGACGCGGCGCTCGGCGGGTGACAGGCCATCGCGTGAGCGCAGGATCTGTCCCAGCAGGGCCGATCCCTGGTCGGCCTGAAGCGTGTGCAGCTGCTGCGCCAGGATGAACGACACCCCCACGAAGGTGGCGTGCTCGGCGGTGATCACGTAGGTGGGGATGCGGCGCAGGTAGTCGCTGAAACGGCCCTTGTCCTCGAAGCGCGCGCGGAAGGGCGAGCGGTCGAAGTACTCGCCCAGACGCGGCACGATGCCGCCGCCGATGTAGATGCCGCCCAGTGCGCCCAGCGTCACCGCCAGGTTGGACGCCACCGTGCCCAGCAACGCGCAGAAGGTCTCCAGCGTCTCGGCACAGATGGCGTCGGTGCCCTGCAGCCCGCGGCGCGTGATCTCCGGTGCGGCCAGATCCTGCGGCGCCAGGCCGGCACGGTCGCGCAACGCCCGGTGCACCAGTTCCATGCCCGGACCGGACACCAGGCGTTCATGCGACAGGTGCGGGTACAGCTTCAGGCCGTAGCGAAGGATCGCGATTTCGCGCTCGTCGCGGGGCGAAAAGCTGGTGTGCCCGCCTTCCGTGCCCAGCGCCACCCAGCCTTCGGCGGCAGGGATCAGGCCGCTCACACCCAGGCCCGTGCCGGCGCCCAGCAGGCCCAGCACGCTGCGTTCCACCGGCCGGCCGCCACCCACTGCCCGCCGCTGGCCGGGCGGCAGGCGGGGCAGCGCCATGGCCAGCGCCGTGAAGTCGTTGACCACCACCAGCGACTGGAAGCCCAGCCGCTGGCGCATCTGCTCGATCGAGAACTGCCAGTGGTAGTTGGTCATCCGCACCCGGTCGCCTTCGACCGGGTTGGCAATCGCCACCGCCGCATGGGCGATGCCCGACGCGGCACCCGCCGGCAGGCCCGCCAGGTAGGCGCTGACGGCGGCGAAGAAGTCTGCGTAGCCGGCGCAAGGCAGCGAGCGCATGTGCTCGAAGCGCCCGGCAGCGGTCTCCAGCGTGAAGCGGGCGAAGGTGCCGCCGATGTCGGCAAGCAGGCGCGGGCTGTCGAAGGCGATCATGGCTTCAGCGGTGCAGATCCCCGGCGGTGTGTTCGATCCGGGCACCCATCAGGGGCATCAGGGTCCAGCGGACGGAGGGCCGTTCACTGTAGCTTGACTACAGCCTGCCCGCATCCGGTCTGGCGCTGACTGTGTACGGCCGGGTCAGCGGGGGCGTTTGCGCTCTTGTTCCAAATCTGTAGTTTTGCTACCGTCGCGCGCTTGCGAACAGGGGCCTCGCCCGGCCTTCAGGGATAGGCAACGGCATGAACGACACCAGCCTCGGAGCGCTTGTGGCAACCCCCCGCCAAGGCAACCTGGCCCGGCCCTGGCTGGTGGCCGATATCGGCGGCACCAATGCCCGATTCGGCTGGATGGCGGAAACGGGCGAAGAGGTGCGGCACGTGGTGACGCTGAGCAGCGCCGGCCACAGCGGGCCTGCCTCGGCTGCCCGCGAGTACCTGGCCGGCCTGCAGCAAACCCTGGGCAGCGCCTATCGCGCCCCGCGCGCCGCCGCCTTCGCGGTGGCCACGGCCGTGGCCGGCGAC
>DAORNK010000231.1:0-7443 GCA_035440985.1 Rubrivivax sp.
CGGACCTGCTGGCGCTGCTGCGCAGCGGTGCCATCAGTGAAGTGCTGATCACCGACTGGCAGCACGAAGGCCAGAGCGGCGGCTTCGACGAGGGCCTGCTCGACGCCTGGCCCTTGGCCGGCCTGCCGCTGATCGTCTTCGGCGGGCTGAACGAAGCCCCGCAGCTGCGCCGCGTGCTGGCACGCCCGGCCGTCGTGGCCGCGGGCGTGGGCAACTTCCTGGCCTGGCGCGAACATGCCGTGCAGCAGATCAAGGCCCAGCTGCTGGGCCTGCCGCTGCGCCCGCCGCGCTACGCACCGGCCTGAACCAACATGCACTTCGAACAAGGCCAGTACCCGCGCCTGCAGTGCAGGCGCTGCCTCTACACGACCGACCACCCGCTGGGCCTGACGCTGGACGCCGAAGGCATCTGCTCGGGCTGCCGCGTGCACGAAGAGAAGGACCGGCTGGACTGGGCCGCCCGCTGGCAGCGGCTGGAGCGGCTGGTGGCGCCCTACCGCAGCAGGACCGGCGAGACCTACGACTGCATCGTGCCGGTCAGCGGCGCCGGCGACAGCTACTGGATCGTGCACCTGGTCAAGCGCAAGCTCGGCCTGAACCCGCTGCTGGTGAGCTACAACAAGTACTACAACACCGCGCTCGGCATCCGCAACCTGGCCAACCTGCGCATCCGGATGGATTGCGACATCCTGCTGCAGAACGTCAACCCGCAGGCCGTCCGCAAGATCACCCGCACCACGCTGCGCGAACTGGGCAGCCTGTACTGGCACTGCCTGGCCGGACAGACGGTGTTTCCGGTGCAGACCGCCGTGCGCTACCAGGTGCCGCTGATCATCTGGGGCGCGCACCAGGGGCTGGAGCAGGTGGGCATGTTCTCGCACGAACACGAAGTCGAGATGACACGCCGATACCGCAAGGACCACGACCTGATGGGCCTGGAGGCGGACGACCTGCTGGGCCTGTTCGACACGCTGCGCGAAGCCGACATCTGGCAGTACCGCTACCCCGACGACGCCGCGCTCAACGCGGTGGGCGTGCGGGGCATCTACCTGGGCAACTACGTGCGCTGGGACCCCAAGGCCCAGCATGAACAGATGGTGGCGCAGTACGGTTATGGCAGCGCGCGCTTCGCACGCACCTTCGACAGCTACGACCACGTGGACTGCTGGAACTACATGGACCTGCACGACCAGTTCAAGCTGGCCAAGCAGGGCTACAGCAAGGTCACCGACCACGCCTGCCGCGAGATCCGCCACGGGCGGCTGACCCGCGACCAGGCCCTGGCCCTGGTGCGCCACCACGAGCAGCAGCCGCCGCAGCATCTGCAGGCCTTCTGCAGCTGGCTGGGGCTGGACGCCAGCGGACTGCAGTTCCTGCTGGACCGCGCGCGCAACCCGCGGCACTGGCATGCCGACACACCCGGCGCCTACCGCTTTGCCGGGCTCAGCACGCACGAGGCGCCTGCGGCCACCGGCACGGCCACCGAGCCGCCCCCGGCCTGCCGCTTCAGTGCCAACAGCGTGCTCGCCCACGACGGCATCGAAGGCTACATCACGGTCGGCAAAGGCCACCCCTGAGCACCCCCGCCGGCGCGCCGCCTCAGCGGCCCGGGCCAGCACCGATGGCTTACGATCCGGCGCATGAAGCTCGCCACCCGTCTGCAGAATCTCGGTACGGAAACGGCATTCGCGGTTTCGCTGGCTGCCGCCGAATGGGGCGCCAAGGGTCACCGCATCTTCCCGTTCCACCTCGGTGACCTGAACCTGCCGACGCCGGCCAACATCGTCCAGGCCATGAACAAGGCGATCGCCGACGGCAAGACCGGCTATTGCCCCGGTGCCGGCATCATGCCCCTGCGCGAAGCCCTGGCCGCCGATGTCGGCCAGCGGCGTGGCCTGCACTTCGATGCGCGCAACGTCGTCATCCAGCCCGGCGGCAAGCCCGTCATCGGCAAGTTCATCCAGACCGTCATGAACCCCGGGGACGAGGTGCTGTACCCGAACCCCGGCTACCCGATCTATGAAAGCCAGATCGACTACCACGGCGGCAAGGCCGTGCCCTACCGCTACATCGAGACACCGACGGGCTTCGCGCTCGACCTGGAGGGCCTGGCGTCGCTGATCACCCCCAGGACCCGGGTGCTCATCTACAACAACCTGCAGAACCCGCTGTCCTGCGAGAGCAGCGCGCAGGAGATGGCCGCGCTGGCCCGGCTGGCCGTCGAGCACGACCTGTGGGTGCTTTCCGACGAGGCCTACTTCGAGATGCGCTACGCGGGCCAGAGCAGCTCGATCGCATCGCTGCCCGGGATGGCCGAACGCACGGTGATCCTGTACACCTTCTCGAAGAAGTTCGCGATGACCGGCTGGCGGCTGGGCGCCGCGATCGCGCCGGTGCCCTTGGCCGAGCAGCTGGCCAAGCTGAACACCAACGACGAGTCGTGCACCACGCACTTCGTGCAGTACGCCGGACTGGCCGGCCTGACCGGACCGCAGTCCGGCCCGCAGGCGATCCTGGACGTGCTGCGCGAGCGCCGTGACGCCTGCGTCGATGGCGTGAACGCGATCCCAGGCATGCACGCGGCCCGCCCCGAGTCGACCTTCTACCTGTTCGTCAACGTCACCGGGGCGATGAAGCACAAGGGCATCACCGATGTGGCCGCGTTCGCCACCGCGGCACTGCAGGAGACCGGCGTCTCGTTCTGCACGCGCCGCCATTTCGGCCGCCCGCAGCCGGGTGAGACCGAGCAATACATACGCCTGGCCTATTCAGGCATCGCCGCCGCGGTCATCCGCGAAGCCCTGCAGCGCCTGCGCGACTGGATGAGCGCCTGAGGGGCCGTTCCCGCGCCACTGGTGCACCAGCAGCAACGTCGGCGTCGCGCAGGCCACCTCCCTGACGCAGGCACGCGCATGCCCGGCACGGCCTGCGCGTGGCGTGGGTGATCTTCTGTCCGCAGGTCACCGCGTGACACCGGTCGCGCGCAGGAACTCTGCCGTGAACCCATCGCCGGGAAACAGCAGTTCGAGCCGCAACTCGTCCGCCGTCAGGTCCAGGGCCGTTCCGAAGGTGCAGATCATCGAGAAGAACGCGAGCGTCTGCTTTCCCTTGCGCAGCCTGAGGGTCAGCACCGGCACCCGCATGTGCGGTTGAGCGCCGGCAGGGTGGCCGGCCGGCGGCACACCGGGCAAGGCGCGCAGATCGACCAGCAGTTCCTGCAACCGCGCATCGGCCGGACTGGCCTGCACTTCAGAACTCAGTCGCATCAGCAGCGCGGCGGCGGTCTCGGGCCAGTCGACCACCAGGGGCTGCAGGCCTGCGGGATGCAGGGTCAGACGCATCAGGTTGCGTCCGCCCGTCGGGTCCACCTTCCGCCACACCCGCGCGGGCTCGCCCACCAGGCCGATCAGGCGGTCCACGGCAGCGTTGTGCAGCACGACGTTCCATTGCCGATCCACGACCAATGCCGGGAAAGGCTCGTGGTGCCTCAGGGTCGTCTCCAGGGCCTCACGGATCGCTGCCATGCTGCTGTGGTCCAGCGCCCGCTCGGGATACATCGGCGCAAAGCCCGCGGCAGCCAGCAGGTCGTTGCGCTCGCGCAGCGGCACGTTCAGCACGTCACCCAGGTGCAGCACCATCTCGCGGCTCGGACCGGCGCGGCCCGACTCCAGAAAACTCAGGTGACGCTGCGAGACCTGCGTCTGGCCGGCCAGTTCCAGTTGCGAGTAGCGGCGCGCCGTACGCCACGCCTTCAGCAGCTCACCGAAGGACTGAACGCCCGCCGTCGGGGCGCGGACCGCCCCCTGGGGCCTCCGCCCCGGTGGCGGGGCATTCGCTCGGGTTCGGACCGATCTCATGATGACTACCCCAGAGGTAATTGAAACAAAACACGGGCCAGCGTACCGTTCGTCTGGATCCCTGTCGATGGTTCCTGACCGATCCAGCCGCCCCGAGCCAACCCTTCATCCCTGACGCATCCACCATGCTGCCGCTTCGTCTGTTCCTGTGCCTCATGCTCGTCGCCATCGTGGCCTACACCGGCGTGGTGATGTCGCATCACGGCATCGACTTCCTGCCGGTGTTCTTCGGCGACATGGCCCGGATGAACTGGGCCGGCCAGTTCAACCTCGACTTCCTGGGCCTGTTGCTGCTCAGCGCACTCTGGGTGGCGTGGCGCCAACGGTTCAGCGCGGGTGGCATCGCGCTCGCCATGCTCGCGCTGTTCGGCGGCACGCCCTTCCTCTGCGCCTACCTGCTGATCGCCGGATGGCGAAGTGACCGCGACGTGCGGGCCCTGCTGCTGGGGCCGCGCCAGCATGACCGCTGAAGAATACGTGTGCGGACTGCCGAAACGGACTACTGAGGTTCGCCCATGAGCCCCATCCCCCACCTGCGTACGCCCGATGCGTGCTTCCAGGACCTGCCCGGATACCCCTGGCCGGCGCACTACCGCCACGACCTGCCCGCCCTCGGCGGGCTGCGCCTGCATCACCTGGACGAAGGCCCGTCGGACGCGCCGCAGACGTGGCTGTGCCTGCACGGCAACCCGGCCTGGAGCTACCTGTACCGGCACATGCTGCCGGTCTTCCTGGCGGCGGGCCACCGCATGGTCGCGCCGGACATGCCGGGCTTCGGCAAGAGCGACAAGCCCACCGAGGTGGCTCAACACACCTTCGGCTGGCACCGTCAGGTGCTGCTGGAGTTCGTCGAGGCGCTGGACCTGCGGCGGGTGAACCTCGTGGTCCAGGATTGGGGCGGCCTGCTCGGGCTCACGCTGCCGATGGCGGCGCCCCGGCGTTACCGCGGCCTGCTGGTGATGAACACCCATCTGGCGACTGCCGAGGAGCCCCTGCCAGCCGGCTTCGTGCAGTGGCGCGCGATGTGCCGCAGCAAGCCGGACTTCTCCGTTGCGCGCCTGTTCTCGCGCGGCAACCCGCAGATGAGTGAGGCCGAGTGCGCGGCCTACGATGCGCCGTACCCATCGCAAGCCCACAGGGCGGCCACGCAGGCTTTCCCGGAGATGGTGCCCGAACTGCCGGGCGCCGACGGCGTGGCGGTGTCGCGGCAGGCGGCCACGTTCTGGGCGCACCGATGGGCCGGCCGCTCGATGATGGCGGTGGGCGCGCTGGACCCCGTGTTCACGCCGGCAAGCATGGAGAGCTTGCGCCAGGGCATCCGAGGCTGCCCGCCGGCCATGGTCGTCGCCCAGGGTGGGCACTTCGTGCAGGAGCATGGCGCGGACATCGCCCAGGAGGCGCTGCGGTACCTGGCCGGTGCTCGTGCGCCCCGGGCGTGAGCGCCTGGTGTGGGCTGCGGCAGCAGGACCATGGCCGCGTAGCCACAACCAGCGTCGACGGTGGTCCAGAGAGCCGGCCCTGTGCCGCTCGACTCGGCGCAGGAGTCTCCTCTTGCCGAGTCGGCAGGCACGAACGACGCTATCCGATCGACCTGACGGGCGCGTGCACCCGACCTCCTGATAGGCCTCACAGGAGGCGCCTGCGCGACGCCACCTGCCAGACAGCCAAATCTCCAATCCCTCGTTTCACAGGGTCCCCGAAGTTTCCCGCAGTGGTCGCGCCTGACCGAGCCGTACTTTCGGCACGCACGCAAGAGCAAGAATGTCGGCTGATCGCCGGTCGCCGAAGACAGTTGGGTATCTATCCGGCTGCTACCATGCTGTCGAAAACAGGCATCGCACCAAGTACGGTCGTGGTCCTCGACTGAAGACAGAAGGCACACGCCCGTCTACACTCCGGGCATGAAGCCTTTCAGATGGCCTCCGGACAAGAACGCCGAGCTCCTCGCGGAACGGGGCCTGTCCTTTGAGCAGGTTGTAGTCGCGGTTGAGTCTGGTGGGCTGCTTCAGGTCGTCTCGCACCCAAACCCGTCGCGCTACCCAAGGCAGAAGATCATGGTGGTCGCATGGGATGGCTACGCGCATCTGGTCCCGTTTGTAGAGGAAGAAGACCACTACTTCCTCAAGACGATCATCCCAAGTCGAAAAGCGACACGCGACTTCCTCAAGAAGGAGCAAGACTGATGGCCACGCTCGACCCGTATGAGCAAGAAGTGCTCGAAGCCTATGAATCCGGAAAGCTCCAGCCAACCGGAACCAAAGCGGAACTCGCCAGATTGAAGGCGGCGGCTCGTGCCACCGCCATCAAGGACCGCCGGGTGAACATCCGTATGTCCGCAGGCGACCTTCAAGACATTCAGGTCCGCGCACTGGAGCAGGGCATGCCTTACCAGACGCTGATCGCCAGCGTGCTGCACAAGTACGTCACGGGTCGCCTCGAGGAGCGCAAGTCCGAGCAGCAGCCTGCCGCGCCAAGAAAGCAAGTGCGGCGCTCAACGAACCGCGATGCCTAACCCCTCATGGGACTTCCGCTTTCTCGGGTTCAGATTGAAGACGCAAACTCGATCTTGGTGCCTCGACAACGCTACTGGAGGGTGGGAAGTCCCTTCGTATTCGCTCAATCGGACGCGCTACGGCAAGCACCGTAAGCCCGGCCTGATGTACGCTGAACATTTTCTCAGTCCGGGCTTACGGCGCTCGCCTTCGCAGGCCGGTTAGCTCGAACGTTGGCCTCACATTCAACAGTCGCCGAGTCGCTCAGTCCAAACCCACAAACAAGGTGCTAGATTCACTCATGGCCCGTCTCCTTGCAGATTCGCAACGACCCGACAGCCTCTCTGTCGGGTGCATTGGTGTAGCTCTGCAGACTTTTGGCCTGCAACCTACGGCGTTGCAGGGGACGGGCCGCCCGGCTTCACAAAGCCATCTTGTCTAGGCCTCACGCACAATGCACTCGTGGCGGTATCCCCTCCTCTTGACGCTACTTGTTACCACGTCGGTGGCTGCGCAGGTCTACAAGCACGTCGGGCCCGATGGAAAGGTCTTCTATTCCGACAAGCCGCAGACTACGTCGTCCGCGGCCACGGAACTGAAGCAAGAGATCCGGGCCCGGGCAGCGCGTCCCGAAGATGATCCCATGCACGCAGCCATGAGCGTGTATGGCAATGAGACCATGGTCGAGACGTTCTACAGGTTCTGCCGTGACAGCGTCCCTGAGTCTGAGCCGGCGGTTCGAGAGGCTCGTGACCGATGGAACGCCAGACACCGACAGTTGACCGCCAAGAAGATTGTCGTGCTGCACGATCTCCTTCCCATCGACCAACTCCGCAAGATTGCGGCCGAGACGGAAGCGACTCACAAGGAGATTCTAGGAAACGTGCTTTCAGCGTCGCCACGGGAACAAGCATCGTGGTGCAAGGCGGCCCCCGGCCGATTTGAGGCACCGGAAGTCAATCCTGCCCGCAATCCGACGCTGGTGAAGACGCTGGAGTCATACAAGCCAAAATCGGCGCGCCAGTGAGGCCCAACACATCGATCAAGTGGACCGCCAACGGCGTGGCGCCTTGGCCGCGTGGCCATGTTGTTTG
>DAORNK010000232.1:0-7410 GCA_035440985.1 Rubrivivax sp.
GGCCGCCTGGTTGGCCGCCAGCGCCGCGCCGACGGCCGCGCGCCCGTCCCGCAGCGCGGTGGCCAGCACCTGGAGTTCGTCCAGTTTCTGCCGCGCGAAGGCCAGCCACGACTTCAGCTCGGGATCGAGCTTGTGCTCGCTGGCGAGGTCCACCGGCACATGCAGGAGCGAGCACGACGGGGCGATCCACAGGCGCTCGCCCAGGCGCTGGGCCAGCGGCTCCAGCCAGTCGAGCAGCGCGCCGAGGTCGGTCTTCCAGATGTTGCGGCCGTTGATCACGCCCAGCGAAAGCACCTTGTGCGACGGCAGCAGATTGAGTATCGGCATCACGTCGTCGCGACCGTTGATGGCGTCGATGTGCAGGCCGGCCACCGGCAGGTTGGCGACGAGATACTGGTTCTCGGCGAGTTGCCCGAAGTAGCTCGCCACCAGGAGCCGCACGCGGCAGCTCTTGAGATGGTGATAGGCGGTGTTGAAAGCGTGCTGCCAGTCCGCATCGAGCTCGGTCGCGAGCAGCGGCTCGTCGACCTGCACCCAGTCGACGCCGTGCGCCGCGAGGGTGTCGAGCAGTTCGGCGTAAACCGTCAGCAGCCGCGGCAGCAAGGCCAGGCGGCCCGAGCCATCCTTCGCCTTGCCGATTCCCAGGTAGGTCACCGGACCGATGATCACCGGCTTGGCCTTGACGCCTTGTTCGCGCGCCTCGGCCAGCTGCGCCAGCAGGCGCGAGGCATCGAGCTCGAAGGTGGTCGCGGCGGAAAACTCCGGGACGATGTAGTGGTAGTTGGTGTCGAACCACTTGGTCATCTCGCCGGCCGCGACATCCGGGCAGCAGCCGGCCTGCGGGTCCGTCCCCTCGGCCGAACGGCCGCGCGCGACCCGGAAGACGTTGTCCAGCGTCTTGCCGTGGAAGCCGTGTACGCGCTCGGGCAGGTTGCCCAGCATGAAGCTGGTGTCGAGCACCTGGTCGTAGAACGAGAACTCGCCCACGGGCACCAGGTCGAGCGCCGCCTGGTCGCGCCAGTGGCGCCGGCGCAGTTCGGCGCCGGTCGCCTCCAGCTGGTCGAGGGTGGATTCACCCTTCCAATACGCTTCAAGCGCGAACTTCAGCTCGCGCCTGGCACCGATGCGGGGAAAACCGAGATTGTGTGTGATCGCCATGGAAAAGTGCCTTGCCTGTATTCGTCGTGGCGCAATGCTATGATCGGAAGTCCATGAACAAAAGTGGTTTTATTTCATAAATCGATTAACCCTGTTCACGTAAACGCATGCCCATCCTCGACCGCGTCCACCTCGAAATCATCCACGCCGTCGACCAGCACGGCTCGCTGACCGCCGCCGCCGAAAAGCTGCATGTCACCCAGTCGGCGCTCAGCCACACCGTGCGCAAGCTCGAAGACCAGCTCGGCACCGCGGTGTGGCACCGCGAGGGGCGCAGCCTGCGGCCCACCCAGGCCGGCGAATACCTGCTGGCGGTGGCCCGGCGCCTGCTGCCGCAGCTCGCGCTGGCGGAAGAGCGCCTGCGCCAGTTCGCCCACGGCGAGCGCGGCGCGCTGCGCATCGGCATGGAATGCCACCCGTGCTACCAGTGGCTGCTGAAGATCGTCTCGCCTTACCTGGCGGCGTGGCCGGCGGTGGATGTGGACGTGAAGCAGAAATTCCAGTTCGGCGGCATCGGCGCGCTGTTCGGTTTTGAAATCGACCTGCTGGTCACGCCGGACCCGCTGCACAAGAGCGGGCTGGTATTCGAGCCGGTGTTCGACTACGAACAGGTGCTGGTGGTCGGGCGCGCGCACCCGTTGAGCCGGGCCCGCCACGTGCGGCCCGCGCAGCTGTCGGACGAAACCTTGATCACTTATCCGGTGAGCCTGGACCGGCTGGACATCTACACCCGCTTCCTCACCCCCGCCGGCGTCGCGCCCCGGCGCCACAAGCCCATCGAGACCACCGACATCATGCTGCAGATGGTCGCCAGCGGCCGCGGTGTGGCGGCGCTGCCGCGCTGGCTGGTGGAGGAGAACGCCGAGCGCTTCGGCGTGGTGCCGGTCAAGCTGGGGCCGCAGGGCGTGGACAAGCAGATCTTCCTCGGCTACCGCGAGACGGACGCCGATACCGACTACCTGCGCGCCTTCGTCGACATGGCGCGGGCGCATCGCGACGAAACGGCGCCTGCGGGCGATCAATCAAGCCCCCCGGATTGATTGACGAAAGTGCGCATGCTCCCGCGATGGCGGGTGCTAGCCCGTGGCCGCCTGCTCAACGCGGCGCTGGACTGCTTTCTCGCCGACGATTACCACCGCGTCACCACCCGCCTCATCGCCGAGCGGGCCGGCGCCAACGTGTCGATGATCCGCTACTACTTCGGCAGCAAGGAAGGGCTCTACGAGGAGATGATCCGCGACACCCTGGGCCCGCCGCTGGATGTCCTCGACGGCCGGCTTCACCGAATTCCTGGGCCTGTACTGCCGAACCATGTCGGCCCGCCCTGAATTTCCCCGGCTGATATCTGGCCGGCGACGGCTTCGCCACCGATTTCGACTGGGGCCGCTTCGACCGCATCATCGATGTCGGCGGTTCGCGCGGCGCCAAGGCGCTTGCCATCCTCAAGCGCCATCCCGGGCTGTCGGCGCTGGTCGTGGACCGCCCCCAGGTCGTGGAGGAAGCCCGGCGCCACTGGGCGGCGCACCCCGCCGATGGCGCGGAGCGCCTTCGCTTCCAGGCCGGCGACCTGTTCGATGCCGTGTCCGCTGCGGCGTGCCCGAAGGACATCTACCTGCTGTCGGCGGTCCTGCACGGTTTCGACGACGACGCGGGCGCGCGGGCGCTCAGGACCCTCCGCGCGGCCATCGGCGGCAGCGGCGCCCGCGTGGCAGTGCTGGAAATGGTCATGCCGGAGACCGGCGCCGATCTCGCCGGCGCTTCCTTCGACATGCAGATGCTCGTCAGCTGCCGGGGCCGGGAGCGGACCTTGTCCGAATGGACATCGCTCATCCGCGCTGGCGGCATGGCGCTGGAGGAAGTCGTGCGCCTGCGCTCGCTGGGCAGCATCCTGGTGCTGCGTCCGGGAAGGAGCTAAGCCCTACACGGTATTCCAGGAAATCGGAGACAAACTGTTGCAGATGGAGGCCCAGATTGCTGAGCTCGACGACAAAAACCAGATCTTCGATTCCGCCCGGAAATCCGACTTCGAGCGCTGGCGGGTAGCCCAGATAACGCCAGAAACCGTCCGATTGGACCATCGTCGATTGCGATGACGTCTGTGCCTGAGCTAGTCTTGAATAAGCCTACTTAGGCTGGATAGGCTGGAAGACGACTCGGTTCGAGGACAGGAACATGGAACTCCGGCAATACGACGACGCCGTACACACCATCTACGACGCGGCAATCGACCCGCAGCGCTGGCCAGCCTGCCTGGCACGCATGTGCGCACTCTTCGGCGGCCAGGCGGGACTGCTCTTTACGCCCGTGCACAGCCCTGCGCAAGGCGGTTTTGCATTTACCCACAACATCTCCCAAGGCATCGTTGAACGCTGGGGCGCCAAGAGCATCACTGACGACGTTTACGTACGTAAGGGCACCCAGTTGGGCTTGTTGACAGATGGCGTCAGCGTCAACGGCGACGATATCGTGCCGCGCGAAGAACTACTCACCTCCCCGTTCTACCGCGATATCTGGGAACCAGCCGGCCTGTTCCGCGCCAGCATAGGCATCGTCTTCGGCGGCAGCGACAGCCGCAAGCTGCCCACGGCAATGTGCATCTACCGGGGGCCGGAAAGCCTGCCTTTCGACGCCACGCACGCTGAACTGATGCGCCGCCTCGTGCTGCACATGTCACGCGCGCTGGGGGTCATGTTCCATCTACGCGACCAGCGCCTGCAGGTCGCCGCCTCGCTGGCCGCACTGGACCAGCTGCCCAGCGTGGTGGCCTTGCTCGATGCGCAGGGGCATTGCACCTTCCTCAACCAGGCAGCGCGCGCGCAACTGGATACCGGAGAATTGATCGTTACAGCCCCCCGCCCGGGCGGCGGCACAGGCTTGCGGCTGGTGGCACGCATGCAGCGGCACGAAGCCGCTTTTCAGGCACTGCTGCGGCACGCCATCCTGCCCTTGAGCGAAGACGGCGCGCACTTTTCCGAGGCCCTGGTGCTGGAACACCTCGATGGGCGTCCCGCCGGCGTCGTACATGCCGCACCGCTGGGCGACGCCCACGGTTTTTCCAGTGCCAGCGGGCAGCCCCGCGCGATCATGTTCCTTTACGACCTCGACCGCGCCGCCGGCGTGGCTCCACAGGTGCTGTGCGAACTCTTCGGCATGACTCCCGCCGAAGCGCACGCCGCGCTGCAGGTGCTGCAAGGCGGCAGCGCGGAGCAGATGGCGCAGCGCCTGGGCGTGAGCCTGAATACCTTCAAGACCCAGTTACGCATGGCCTACGAGAAGAGCCACACCCACCGGCAGGCCGATCTGTTGAAGCTGCTGCTGGCGCTGGCCTCGCATTAAGAAATCCGCCGTGCAGGCGGCCTGCCATACCCAAGCTCGCGGCCGCTTGAAATTTCACCCCAGGCATCACCCAAACAGGTGATGCCTGCCAGCACGCAATGCCCGTACTCTTACTCGCACCGTCATCCACCGTACGCCGGAGGGCGTGGTGATCGCCCTGGCGCCCCCCCTGGGAGCTTCGTCGTGCACCGCGAGCCGGTGGCGTGAAACCAATAACGTACGAACGTACGGTAAGAACAAGCAAAGCCCGTTCCATTCATTGATCCCGCACAGGGGAGACGAACATGAAGCGCGTTGTCCATTTTCTGATTGCATTGATGCTGTCTTATTCCTTCGCTGCATTGGCGCAAAGTAATTCTTACGGGCCCCCTGAAGAATTGACTTTTGAAGAAAGAATGCAGCGTATTCGCGAAGAAATCCAAAACATCGGAAAAAACACCCAAGGTAATGGCCAGGGAGGCGTCGACTGCCGTTCTAGTTGCCCCGAAGCCTGCGAGATGAAATGCGACCCTCGCATTGCAGGAGAGTGCGACAACATGAGAAAGCGCACAGCCAGACTCCTCGCCCAGTGCAGCCGGGAAGGGCGCTGACCATGCGGCCCCAAATATCTGACCCGAGCTTTACGGCACGTATGGCGATCCGGGCCGTGGTCCTGTGCGGCATGCTAATCCTGCTGCCGCACGGCACGGTCTGGGCGCAGTACACCTATTCGTCGTCGCTGAGCCGGCTGTCGCCCATGCCGCCGATCGGGCCCACCTCCATTAACGAATGCAAGGCCGTTTTTCGGCGCTATTCCGAAATCCTGGACGAATTGTATGCGGACACGCAGCGCTGCCAGAGCCGGTTTGCCCACCCCCAGTATCCGGGCCTGATCGGCGACGAGGCGAGCTACAAGCGTTGCATCAGACCCTTGCAGGAACGCACTCACGAAATGAGTCAGGAGCGCGAGGCGGTCAATGCTCGATGCCTTGAGAAAGTACGCGCCCATGAAGCATCGGAACGCCAGGCACAACAGCGCAGGGAGGAACGCGCATCCAGAACCCGCTCCACGCAGGAACGGACGCGCGACACGCTGAGGCAACATGGCGACACCCTGGGCAGTGGCGCATCGAAGTTTGCGCTGGAGAGGCTCAACAACCCGGCGGCAGCCGCGGCGGGCGCCGCTGCACTGGACGAAACCCACGACAGGCTGCGGCGGACCAGGCGCGAGCTGGATCGGGCGCTGGAAGAAGCGGATGAGGAATTCGATCTGCCGGAGGACTGACGCGCGCGGCCCCTACCGGCAAGCCATCGGATTCAGCCGCTTTTCCTGCTGCCACACATGGCCTGGGTGGTTTTTATTTCCCCTTGCAAAAATGGAGACTTTCATGTTTGGTTTGAACTGGCGCATCGGCGGCGGCCTGCTGGCGCTCATCGCCGCCGGCACTGTGCTCGCCGCCGAAACCACCAGCAAGCACGGCATCACCATGGTGGATATTCCCGCCGGCAGTTTTCTGATGGGCTCGTGCAAGCAGACTGCCGCCATGGAAGAAGAAAACCGCAAGCGCGCCTTTCTCGGCCAGCCGGCGCTGTCCGGTGGCTGCGGCCAGGCCGACCCCGATGCCCATGACGCCGAAACCCCGCAGCACCACGTCAATGTGCGCGCCTTCCAGATGGGCAAGACGCCGGTAACGCTGAGCCAGTTCAAACGCTTCATCGTCGATGCCGGGCGCAGTGACGTGGTAAATGAGGATTTCATCAAATACAACGCCCATGGCGACGATGCGCCGGTGGTGCAGGTGAGTTGGGAAGACGCCCAGTCCTTCATCGCCTGGCTGAACAGGACGGACGGCGGCAGCTGGCGTCTGCCGAGCGAGGCGGAATGGGAATACGCCTGCCGGGCCGGGGCACGCCACACGTATTGCGGCGGCAACAACGTGGGTGAGGTGGCCTGGTATGACAACAACAGCGGCGGTCGCCAGCGCCCGGTGGCCGGCAAGCGGTCCAACGCCTTCGGCTTGCACGATATGAGCGGTAATGTGTGGGAATGGGTGCAGGATTGCTGGCACGACAGCTATGCCGGCGCACCCAGTGATGGCGGTGCGTGGACATCTGGTTGCAGTGCTGGTGGGCGCGTGCTGCGCGGTGGCTCCTGGAATATCAGCGCCAGGTACTCCCGCGCCGCCAACCGCATCGACCTCGCCCCCGGCATCCGGGGCTACCTCTTCGGCTTCCGTCTCGCCAGGACTCGTTAAGCCCTTCCCCTTATCCCTCTTACCCCTTGCACCGCACGCGCAGCGTGCCATGGCTGGGGGTCTGGGGGCGCAGCCCCCAGGGCGTTTTTTCGAGGTCTGCTTTCATGACGCAACGCGACCGCAGCCGACACACCGGGTCGGCGCTGGATAAGTGGTACCAGTTCCTGCGCTGGTTGGTGCCTACGGTGGAGAAATTCCCCCGCGCGCAGAAGTTCACTCTGGGCGACCGCATCCACAACGGCGCGCTGGCGGTGCTGGAATACTTGATCGAAGCCACCTACAGCCGCCACGCCCAACCCCTGCTGACGCAGGCCAACCTGGGGCTGGAAAAGCTGCGTTTTCTGTTCCGTCTGGCGGCGGACCTCAAGCTGCTGGACCTGCGCCGCTACGAATTCGCCGCCCGCGCCATCGACGAGGTGGGTCGCATGGTGGGCGGCTGGCTCAAGGCAGGGGGGCGGCAGGATGCCGAAGCAGCACGCTGATCTGTTCGACGGCATCGCCAGCTTTACCGCGTTGCGCGAGGCGGCATTGCGGGCGGTGCGCGGCAAACGCCACAAGCCGGGCGCGGCCGCCTTCATGGCCAACTTGGAAAAGAACGCCCTACGGCTCGAATGCGCCCTGCGCGAGGCGGAGCGCGTCAAGATAGTTGTCGCCTGATTCATGCAATCAACCGCTTTTTGTC
>DAORNK010000233.1:0-7400 GCA_035440985.1 Rubrivivax sp.
CAGCGGCAGCCGAAGCCAGGCCCCGTGCCGAGAGTCAGCCCGAAGCCGGCCGCCTGATCCAGCGCCTGCGCCGGGGCGGCGGTCCGGACAACGCCACCCGACCCAGCGACCCCCAGGCCAGCCTGCCGCCCGAGCGCTGAATCACGCCGGCGTGGCCACGACGGCAAACTGCAGGTACAGCATGTCCTGCATGCCGCCGGGCAGCAGTGCACGCGCCAGCCACAGCCTGGGGCCGCGCCAGCAGGGCGTGATGCCTTCAATGCGCTGCACACGCAGCCCGGCCTCGGCGAAACTGCGCACGATGCTGCGCCGCGTGAAGAATCGCAGGTGCGTGCGGTCGAGGATGCCTTCGTCCCGGTAGCGCCAGTCGGCCTGGAAGAGGACTTCGCGCAGGTGTGGCCCATAGCGCACGTTGGGGATGGAGGCGACCACGCAGCCGCCGGGTCTGAGCAGCCGCAAGGCCAGGGCCAGCGCGGCCTGCGGATCCGGCAGATGTTCCAGGCTGTCGTTGAACACCACCGTGTCGAAGCTGCCTGGCGGCAGGTCAAGCCCGGCATCGAAGCTGCCGCACAGGGCCCTGTCCAGAACCCGCTGGGCCTGGGCATGGGCCTGCGCCACGGGTTCGACGCCCCAGACCTCGGTGGCCAGGGCCTGTGCCTTCAGCAGCGCCCCGAAGCCGCCTTGGCCGCAGCCCACATCCAGCACACGCCCCGGCACGGCGGGGAAGTAGACCAGCATCTCGGGCCTGGATTTGGCGAAGTAGCCGTCGTTCGTCATCGGTCTGCGATGTTTTCTCGGTGCTGCAGGCGGCCCGGCTGCGGGCCTGGCCGGGCTGGCCGGGCACTACCCGCCGTTCATGCCGCGTTCAGCTTGCCGATTGCAACATGCCGGCGCAGTCCATCAGCACGCCCTTGCGCGGCACGCCACCGATGCTGGTGCATCCAGCCCGACCCGTTGGCATGGTCGGCGTGGTCGCACCTGGCACCCCCCCCATGTATAGGGCACATTCTTACAAATACCCCATGCCGTTTACACACAAGAGTCCGCATCAAGGCGCACACTCAAATCTGTGCGCTTTGCACATCCTTTCGAGAGCAGGAAAAACGATGAACACCCGAACCGACACGCGTCACCGATTCCACCCGTGGGGAGCCGCCGGCATCCTCGCCATCGCCGCGGCGCTGAGCCTGGCCGCCTGCGGCGGTGGCGGCATCGCCAGCGTCGACACCACGGCGAGCGCCGCGACGGCGGCTGCCAGTGGCGAGACGAAGGCCATCGAAGCCAGCCGCCCCAGCGCCGCCGCGGCTGTCGCGCAGCCGGCCAACACCGAAGGCCGCCTGCTCGCGTCCAACTGCTTTCAGTGCCACGGCACGCTGGGCACCGGTGGCTTCGACAACATCCGCGGCAGCGAAGCCAGCGAAGTGCTGGAGTACCTGACCAATACGGCCAACCGCGACATCATGGCAGCGCACGCCCAGGGTTACACCCGCGCGCAGCTGCAATCGATCATCGCCTACCTGCAACAGAAGTGAGCGCGGAGGACACCATGCAGCACTCAGACATCCGCAACCCGCTCTCCCGTCGCCAATGGCTGGGTCTCACCGCCAGCGGTGTGGCCGCCGGCGTGTTTCCGCTGACCGGTTGGGCCGACAGCAAACCTTCATCCAGCAGCACCATTGCACTGGCCAACACGGGCCTGACGGGCAAGCGCGTCGTCGTGGTCGGTGGCGGGATGGCCGGCATGACGGCCGCCAAGTACCTGCGCCTGTGGGGCGGCGCGGGCGTCACCGTGACACTGATCGAGCCGGACGCCGTCTACACCTCGAGCATCATGAGCAACCTGGTGCTCACCGGCAGCCGCACGCTGGCTTCACTGCAATTCACGCGCGATGCGCTGACCACCAGGTACGGCGTCGTGCGCAAGACGGGCACGGTAGTCGGCGTCGACGCCGCCGCGCGCACCGTGCGCCTGGCCGACAACACCGTGCTGCCCTATGACCGCCTGGTGCTGGCACCCGGCGTGAGTTTCGACGATGCCTACGGCCTCACGCAGGCCGACTACGACACGCGCACGCCACACGCCTGGCGCGGCGGCCCGCAGACCGCGCTGCTGGCCAGACAGGTGGCCGCGATGAAGAACGGCGACACCTTCGTGATGACCATCCCCAAGGCGCCCTACCGCTGCCCGCCCGGGCCGTACGAGCGCGCCTGCGTGGTGGCCGACTACCTCAAGCGCACCAAGGGCAGCAACTGCCGTGTGCTGGTGCTGGACGAGAACCTGGCCATCCAGGCCGAGAAGCACACCTTCGAGACGGCCTTTGCCCAGACGCACGCGGGCATCATCGAATACGTGCCCGGTGTGACGCAGATCGCCGTCCAGGCCCAGACCCGGCTGGTCAGCTACGTGGACGCACTGGGCGCACCGATGGCGCGTCAGGCCCAGGTCGTCAACCCCATCGTGCCGCACCGCGCCAGCGGCAGCGCAGCCGGGGGCTGGATGGCCGCAGCCGGCCTGAACAACGGCACCGGCGGCCGCTGGGCCAACGTCAACGTGCTGAGCTACGAATCCACCGCCACCGGCGCGGCGGGCATCCACGTCATCGGTGATGCGGCCAACTGCGGCATGCCCAAGGCAGGCCACGTGGCCAACCAGGAAGCCAAGATCTGTGCCGACGCCATCGTGCATCTGATGCTCGGCGGCCAGCCCTATGCGCAACCCGTGGCGACATCGGCCTGCTATTCGCCGATCACGGCCAGCACCGCATCCTGGCTGACCGCGACCTACCAGTACGACCCGGCCGACGGCAAGATGAAGGTCGCCTCCAACGGCGGCCAGATGCTGGTCAACGGCGTGCCCGCGGTGCCGACCGAAGCCGCCACCGTCAGCAGCGACAACTACAAGGACATGGGCACCTGGTTCACGACGCTGATGAAGGACACCGCGGCCTGAGCCGGAAGCAACGCCGGCCCGCCAGGCGGGCCGGCGGCTTCAATCACGGTCCGCCGGCATCGGCAGCGGCCCCGGGCCGCCGCCGGTGAGCAAAGGCGCGGCAGCGGCAGCCGGCCGCGGCTTCTTCTCGCGTGCCAGGTAGCTGTACAGCACCGGCACCACCACCAGCGTCAGCAACGTGCTGGTGATGATGCCGCCGATGATGGCGCGGCCCATCGGCGCCTGGATCTCACCACCCTCGTTGAAGGCCAGCGCCAGCGGCAGCATGCCGAAGACCATCGCCATCGTGGTCATGATGATGGGCCGCATGCGGATCAGCCCGGCCTGCAGCAGCGCTTCCGTCACCGTCGCACCGGCCCTGCGCGCATGGTTGGCGAAGTCCACCAGCAGGATGGCGTTCTTGGTCACCAGACCCATCAGCATTACCAGGCCGATCATGCTGAAGACGTTGAGCGTGCTGCGCGACACCAGCAGCGCCAGCATGACACCGATGAGCGCCAGCGGCAGGCTGGCCATGATGGCGATGGGCTGCAGGAAGCTGCCGAACTGGCTGGCCAGCACGATGTAGATGAAGATGGCCGCCAGTGCCATGGCCGCCAGCAGGCCGCTGAAGGCCTCGGCCTGCTGCTGCATCTGGCCGCCGATGTCGAAGCTGTAGCCCGGCGGCAGCGTGGTCTCGCGGATGAGCTTCTGCACGTCCTCGCCCACCTCGCCCGGGCTGCGGTCCTTGACGCCGGCAAACACCGCCTCGCGGCGCTGCAGGTTCTGGCGCCGGATGGCCTCGGGGTTGAACACGGTCTCGATGGTGGCCACGCTGTCCAGCGCGATCGGGGTGCCGTCCTTCGCAAAGGCCACCGGCAGCGAGCGCAGCTGCTCGATGCGTTCGCGCTGGGTTTCGTTCAGGCGCAGCACCACGTCGACCTGGTCGCCGTCGGGCGTCGTCCAGTAGGTGGCCGTCTCGCCGTTGACGTAGGCGCGCAGGCTGCTGGCCAGCTGCGGCGCGGTCAGACCCAGTTCACGCACGGCGCCCGGCCTCAGGCGCACCGCATAGGCCGGCAAGCCGGCCTTGACCGACGACTCCACGTCCACCGCGCCCTTGATCTTCTTGACTTTCTCGGCAAACTCGTTGGCCACGCGCGCCAGGCCCTCGGTATCGCTGCCCAGGATGGCCACGTAGATCGGCCGGTTGAAGCCGACGCTGGCGTCGGTCCCGGGAATGCGCGCCACCTGATCGCGCAACCAGTCCTCGATCTCCTTCTGCGAGCGCTTGCGCTCGGCACGTGGCTTGAGCGCAATGTTGACCCAGGCCTGGTTGCGCTGGCCGGCGCCACCCACCCAGGTGGAGACGTTGAGCACCTCGGGCACGGCAGCGACGATCTCCTCGATCTGCTGCACCTTGGCGTTTGTGCGCTCCAGGCTGCTGCCCACCGGCATGCGCAGCGCCAGCCGCGTGTAGCCCTGGTCGGTCTGCGGCACGAACTCGCTGCCCACCAGCGGCGCCAGGCCCAACGCGAGCAGGAAGCTGGCGGTGCCGATGCCCATCACCACGCCGCGTGGTGTGATCGTCGCGCGGCGCCAGTGCCGGGGGCTGGCCTTGTCGCGTTCGCCATTGACGCCGAAGCCGTGCCCGTAGGCCGGCAGCCACAAGCGCCAGCGACGCGCCGAGAAGATCCAGTGGATGGCGCGCTCGTAGACACGGTGCAGGCTGTCCATGGCGGCATCGGTGACAAGGATCAGCCAGCCGATGACCGGCAGCTTGCGCATGCGCAGCGCCGGCGGGTCGCGCCAGATCGACGACAGCATGGGGTCCAGCGTGAAGCTGACGAACAGGCTCACCAGCACCGCCACCACCACGGTGATGCCGAAGGGGTAGAAGAACTTGCCGATGATGCCGCCCATGAAGGCCACCGGCACGAACACGGCGCAGATGGCAAAGGTGGTGGCCATCACCGCCAGGCCGATCTCGTCGGTGCCCTCGCGCGCTGCGGTGAGGTGGTCCTTGCCCATGTGCACGTGGCGCACGATGTTCTCGCGCACCACGATCGCGTCGTCGATAAGCAAGCCGATGCACAGGCTCAGCGCCATCATGGTCATGAAGTTCAGCGTGAAGCCGAAGGCATAGACCGCGATGAAGCTGCTGATCACCGCGATCGGCAGCGTCAGGCCGGTGATGATGGTGCTGCGCCAGCTGTGCAGGAACAGGAACACGATGGCCACGGTCAGCGCTGCGCCTTCGATCAGCGTGTGCAGCAGGCCGTTGAGCGAGTCTTTCACGTAGTCGCTGCCAGCCTGGATGAGGCGCAATTCGACGTCCGGCGGCAGCTGCTTGCGGATCTCCGCCATCGCCTTCTTGACCGCCTCGCCGGCGGCCACAATGTTGGCGTCCTGCTGCTTGAAGACATTGAAGTTGATGGCGCGCTGGCCATTCAGGCGCGCCATCGAATCGGGTTCGCGTTCGCGCTCGACGAGTTGCCCCAAGTCGGCCAGCGTCAGCGCCAGCCCACCGCGGTGGGCCACCACCACCTGCGCAAACAGCCGCGGGTCGCGCACGCGGCCCTCAACGCGCAGCAGCGCGTCCTCGGTACCGTCGCTGATCAGACCCACCGGTTGATCTGCGTTGGCGCCGGCCAGCGCGCTGGCGATCTCCCCGGGCGTGACGCCGTAGGCACGCAGGCGCACGGGGTCAAGGTCGATGCGCACCTCGCGCTCGGTCAAACCGTTGATCTCGACACGGGCCACGCCTTCGACGCGCTGAAGCCGTTTGCCCACGATCTGTTCGCCCAGGTAAGACAGCTCGCGGGCGCTGCGCGTTGCGGTGCAGGTGGCCAGCGCCGTTGGTGCCGACGCGCTGGCCCTGGCAGCATCCCCGGGCGCGACCGGACAGCGGCCCAGCAGGGCCATCTCCACCACTGGCTGGCTGTTGTCGTTGTTCCAACGCTGGATGGTGGGCGCCTTGACATCCTTCGGGAAGGCACCCTGCACCACGGCCACGCGGTCGCGCACGTCCTGCATGGCGCGGCCCATGTCGGTGTCCAGGCTGAATTCGATGTTGACCCAGCCCGAACCCTCACGCGCACCCGATGTGATGCGCTTGACGCCGGCCACGCTGTTGACGGCTTCTTCCAGCGGCTTGACGAGTTCGCGCTCAACGGCCTCGGCGCTGGCGCCGGGGTAGCCCACCTCCATCCAGGCGCCTGGGAAGGTGATGTCGGGCATCTGCTCCACGCCCAGCTTGTTGTAGCTGAACAGGCCCAGCACGCACAACGCGACCATCACCATGGTGGCGAAGACCGGGTTGTTGATCGAAACGCGGGTAATCCACATGGCCGTCCAACCTTGCTCAGTGAACGACCGGAGTCGACGCCGCGGCCGAAGCCACCGGCGCGGCCTTGCTGGCCACCACCAAGGCCTTGGCCCCTTCGCGCAGGTTGTCGAAGCGCGCCGCCAGCACCTGGCTGGTGGGCGTGACACCCTGCAGCACCTCGACCTTGCCGATACGCTCGTCGCGCCGGCCCACCGTCACGGCGCGGCGCGCCAGCACGCCGTTCTCGATCAGCCAGACATGGTCCTGGCCCGATGTCTTGCCCACCGCTGCGGCAGGCAGCGTCAGGCGGTCCGTCTCATCGGCCAGCGTGGCGCGGGCCAGCGCGTACTGGCCGGCCCTCAGCGTTTCCTTGGGGTTGGGCAGTTCGATGGTCACGCCGATGCTGCGTGTGCCGGGTTCGGCTGCCGGTGCGATGCGAGCCACGCGCCCGGCCACCGGCTGGTCCACGCCTTCGACCTGCACCTGCACCGCCATGCCGGGCTGGATGCGCGAGACCTCGTGCGTGCCCACGCTGCCGGCCAGTTCGAGCCGGGCCAGGTCCACGATGGTCAGCACCTGCTGCTCGATGCTGAGCTTCTCGCCGGGCAGCACATGCCGCTTGGCCACGATGCCCGAGATGGGTGCCAGCAGGGTGCCGTCACGCAGCGCGACACGCGTTGTTTCCAGCGTGGCCTGCGCGAGGTTGAGGTTGGCACGCGCCGCCTCCAGCGCCGCGCGGGACTGTTCCAGCGCCGGCTGCGAGATGAATTGCTGTGCCGCCAGCCGTTCGTTGCTGAGGTGGGTGCGCTCGGCCTGCACCAGCGCAGCGCGGGCAGAGTCGATGCCGGCATGGCGTTCAGCCACGCGGCTGGACAGATCCGCCAGTTCGATGCGCCCCAGCACCTGGCCGGCCTGCACCCGGCTGCCCTCGGCCACGGCCAGCGAAAGCAGCGTGCCAGTGGCGCGCGAGCGCACCACGGCCGTCTGCGGCGCGACCAGCGGGCCGGAGAACTCCACGCTCCCCGGCAGCCGGGCCAATGCAGGCTGCACCACTTCGCGCGGCGCAAACTCCAGCGGCACTTCGGGCTTCTTGTCGCGCTCCTGGTTGCCGGCGGCTTCGACCCGGCTCTTGGCCAGCGCACCCGG
>DAORNK010000234.1:0-7353 GCA_035440985.1 Rubrivivax sp.
CCGCGCCTGGCCCGCGGTGGTGCGGTGGCCCGTACGTCCTGCAGCAGCGCTTCGCGTTCTTCGTCACTGCCCAGGTGGTAGTCCTCCCACCAGTCGGCCAGTTCGACCGGCAGTTCGCCGCAATCGGCCCGCAGGCGCAGGAAGTCGTAGCCCGCCCGAAAGCGCGGCTGGGCCGCCAGTGACTGCGCGGTGGCCGTCGTGCGCCGCTCGAAGCGGGGCTGCATGAGCCAGATCTCGCGCATGTCGGCGGCCAGCTTGCCGCGACCGGAGATGTCGCCGATGCGCGCGTCGAACACCGCATCGACCGCCTGCTGCAGCGCAGGGAACGGCGCTTCACCCCCTTGGCGCAGGCTGCTCCAGCGTTCCTGCACGTCGTGCCAGAGCATGCAGGCCAGCATGTAGCTGGGCGCCACGGCCCGGCCCTCGGCAACCCGGGTGTCGGTGTCCTGCAGGGCCAGCCGCACGAAGTGCTCGCGTGCGGGGTTGGGCGGCTTGGGCGCCAGGGCGGCTTCCAGTACCGGGAACACCCCCTGCCCGCTGCCCACCAGCCCGTAGCGGCGCAGCTGCTCGATGCTGGCCAGCGCATGGCCGGTCTGCAACAGCTTGACCATTTCGTCGAACAGGCGCGAGATCGGCACATTGGCCAGCAGCGCCGTCATGGCCCGCAGCGGGCGCTCGGTCGCGGGCTCCAGCGCAAAGCCCAGCTTGGCCGCAAAACGCACGGCGCGGATGATGCGCACCGGGTCTTCGCGGTAGCGCGTCCCGGGGTCGCCGATCATGCGCAGCAGCCTGGCCCGCACGTCGGCCAGGCCTCCGTGGTAATCGACCACGGTCTGGGTCAGCGGGTCGTAGTACATGGCGTTGACCGTGAAGTCGCGGCGCGCGGCGTCCTCGATCTGCGGTCCCCAGACGTTGTCACGCAACACCCGGCCCGAGGCGTCCACGACGTGCTTCTTGTCGGCCATCTCGGAGCGGCCGGACTTCTGATCGCCGGGCACCTGGTCGGCGGCGGCCGGATCGAGATAGGCGCGAAAGGTGCTGACCTCGATGACTTCGTGCTCGCGCCCGCGGCCGAACACCACGTGCACGAGGCGGAAACGCCGCCCGATGATGAAGGCCCGCCGGAACAGCGCCTTGACCTGTTCGGGCGTGGCGTCGGTGGCCACGTCGAAGTCCTTGGGCCGCATGCCCACCAGGAGGTCGCGCACCGCACCGCCCACCACGTAGGCCTGGTAGCCGGCCTCCTGCAGCGTCTTGACCACCCGCACCGCGTTCGCATCCAGCAGCGTGGGGTCGATCTGGTGCCCGGCAAGGGGCACTTCCACGCGCGCACCCAGGGGTATCACGGGCAGCGGCGGCGGACTGTCGTCCGGGGCGCCCTGGCCCAGCAGTCGCCGGATGAACTTCTTAATCATGTTGGAACAGTCTCAGGATGGGCCACCCACGCTGCGCCGCGAGGCGCTCGAGCGCGGGGCCGGGGTTGGTGGCCACGGGGTGGCTGACGCGCTCGAGCAACGGCAGATCGTTCGTGGAGTCGCTGTAGAACAGGCTGCGCTCGAAGCTGTCCAGTGTCAGCCCCTCGGTGGCCAGCCAGTTCTGGACACGGTTGATCTTGCCTTCGCGAAAAGCCGGCACGCCGGCGATGGCCCCCGTGGCCCGGCCCTGCGCGTCGCGCTCGAGTTCGGTCGCGATCAGGGTCTCGATGCCCAGCGCCTGGGCGATGGGCCGCGTGACGAAATCGTTGGTCGCGGTGACCAGGGCCAGGCGATCGCCTTGATCACGGTGCCGCTGCACAAGGGCCCGTGCGGCGGGCTTGAGCATGGGCTGCACCACCTCGTTCATGAAACGCTCACTGGCGTGCGCCAAGTCGGCGGCGCTGCGCTCGCGCCAGGGCGCGGTGGCGAAATCGATGTAGGCGTGCACGTCCAGGCAGCCGGCCAGGTAGTCGGCATAGAAGGCGTCGTTGCGGCGCGCAAACGCCTGTTCGTCTGCCCAGCCCAGCGCCACGACGAACTGGCCGAACGCGTGGTCGGAATCACCGTCCAGCAGCGTGCCGTCCAGATCGAACAGGGCCAGCCTCATTTCGCCCGTGCCCCCGTATGCGCGTCCTCGGCCAGCATGTCGCGCACCAGGGGCACGGTGATGCGGCGGCTGCGGGCCAGGCCGTAATGGTCCAGCCGGGCCAGCACCTGGCCCAGGTGGGACAGGTCGCGCGGGAAACGGGCGAGCAGGTAGTCCATCACCTCGTCGGAGAGGAAGATCCCGCGGCGATCCGCATCGCGCCGCAGCACGGCGCGGCTTTCGGCTTCGCCCAGCAGATCCAGCGCAAAGACGTGGCCCCAGGCGAGCCGGGTGCCGAGGTCCTCGCGCAGCGCCAGGTCCACCGGCGGCAGCCGGCCGGCCGCAGCCCACTGCACGCCCGCACCCGTTGCTTCGACGAAGAGCGCAAACGCCTGCTGTTGCTGCTGCACACACAGCCCCTCGCACCCGTCCAGCACCACCAGCGACCAATCGGGGTGCCACGACCAGGGTCCTGGCGTGGCCGGGTCGAACCAGCCCACGGTCTGCCCTGCCGCCTGGCAGCGCCCGGCCAGCGCCTGCAGCAGATGCGACTTGCCGCTGCCCGAGGGCCCCCACAGGTACACGGGTGCGGCTCCCGCTGGCAGCGCCATCAGATGGTCCAGCGCGGCGGCATTGGGGCCCGGCAGGTAACTCTCGAAGGTGGCCAGCGGCTCCGGCCCGATGGCCAGCGGAATCTGCTTCATCAGTGAAGGCCGCGCCAGGCCGTCAGGTGGGTGCGCAGCAGGGGGGCGTCGGCGGCCTGCGGCCTGTGCTGGAGGTAGACGGCCAGCGCCTCGGCGGCCAGCTCGTGGCAACCCAGTTCAGCCAGCACCAGCGCCCAGTCGCGCCGTTCGTCCCATTCCTCGGGCAACAGTATCACCAGGCGCTGCTGCACCGCCGCCAGCCGCTGCCAGTCGCAGGCGCTGCGGTGGATCGCCTTCAGATTGCGCAGCATGCGGGCGATCACCTCGCGCGGCGGCGCCACCTGCAGGTACAAGCCCAGGGGCACCGGTTCTTCGTCGGGCGTCGCCGCCTGCTGGCGGTAAGGGGCCAGACGCTCCTCCAGATCCGAGCGCGAAAGCGATTGGCCGCTGAAGGGGTCGATCACGACGTCGCCGCGCGGCATCGGCACCTTGACCAGGAAGTGCCCGGGGAAGGACACGCCTTGTGCCGCCAGCCCGGCCTGCCTGGCCATCTCGATGTACAGCACCGCCAGCGTGATGGGAATGCCCCGGCGCGTGGCCAGCACGCAGGGCACCAGGCTGTTGCCACGGTCGTAGTAGTTGTTGACGTTGCCGTGAAAGCCCAGCTCGTGGAAGAAGTAGCGGTTGAGCAGGCGCAGGCGCTGCAGGGCCGGCGCATCCGGCGCGATGCGGCGCGACAGCCGTTCAGCCAGCGCATCGACCTGGGCCAGCACGCCCTGCACATCCAGGCCGGCGTCGTCGTCCTGCGCCAGGGCCACGGCGGCTTCCAGCAGGGGCAGGCTGGCATCGTCCGCCACCAGGGAGGCGAAGTAATCCAGCGCGGTGGGCGTTTCGAACTGCAGGGATCCGGCCATCGGCACCAGTGTAGGTCAGGCCCGGCGCACCAGGTCGCGCGGCCGCAGGCCTGCCAGCGCCAGGACAAGGCCATAGACCAACATGGCCGCGGCGATGAGGCCGGCCACCGCAGCGGCACGCGTGGCCCAGCGCGACTGCAGGCCGATCCAGTCGAAGGCATCGGCGCCCACGTAGAGCAGCAGACCGAGCGCCAGATTGGCCAGTCCCACCCGCAGTGCAAAGGCGACCCATCCCGCCTGGGGCCGAAACACCCGCTGGCGCAACAGGCCCGCCAACAACAGCCCGGCATTGACCCAGGCACCCAGGCCGATGGACAGCGCCAGCCCCGCATGGCCCAGCCAGGGCACGAGTACGAGGTTCATGGCCTGGGTGGCCACCAGCACGCCGATGGCGATCTTCACCGGGGTGGCGATGTCCTGGCGGGCGTAGAAGGCCGGTGCCAGCACCTTGATGGCCACCAGGCCGAGCAGGCCCACGCCATAGCCCCGCAATGCCAGCACGGTGTTGGTGACATCGCGGGCATCGAAGGCGCCGTAGTGGTAGAGCACTGCCACCAGCGCCTTGGGAATGATGAGCAGGGCCAACGCGCAGGGCAAGGCCAGCAGCAGCACCAGCCGCAGCCCCCAGTCGAGCATGCCAGAGTAGGCCGCCGCGTCATCGCGCGAGCGCGCCGCGCTCAGCTGCGGCAGCAGCACCACGCCCAGGGCCACGCCCAACAGCCCGGTCGGAAACTCCATCAGGCGATCGGCGTAGGTCAGCCACGACACGGCGCCGACCGCCACATGGGTGGCGATCTGCGTGTTGATGAGCAGCGAGAGCTGCGCCACCGAAACGCCCAGCAGCGCGGGTGCCATCTGGCGCAGCACCTGGCGCACGCCGGGATGGCGCCAGGCCCGGGCGATGGCCGCCGGGGTCAGGCCCACGCGCGGCAGGCACTCAACGGCCATCAGCGCCGGCACCTGCAGTGCCAGTTGCAGCAGGCCGCCCAGCATCACCCCGCCGGCCAGGGCCAGGATGGGCTGCACGCCCATGGCCGCCAGGCGGGGCGCACCCCACGAGGCTGCGGCGATGACGCTCAGGTTGAGCAGTACCGGCGTCACGGCCGGCACGGCAAAGCGCTTCCAGGTGTTGAGGATGCCCGCCGACAGCGCCACCAGCGACATCAGGCCGATGTACGGGAACATCCAGCGCGTCATCAGCACCGCGATGTCGAAGTCCTTCAGGCCAGAGCCGATGGCCCACACCAGCACCGGTGCCGCGATGACACCCAGGGCGCAGACCAGCAGCAGCACCCAGGCCAGCACGGTGGCCACCGCGTGCACCAGCTCCCGCGTCGCATCGCCACCTTCCCGGGCGTGGGTGGCCGCGAGCAAGGGAACAAAGGCCTGCGAGAACGCCCCCTCTGCGAACAGGCGCCGAAAGAGGTTGGGGATGCGAAAGGCCACGTTGAAGGCATCGGTGGCGGCACCCGCCCCGAACAACCCGGCGATCAGCTGCTCGCGCACCAGGCCCGTGACCCGTGACAGCAAGGTCAGCAACGAAACGGTGGAAGCGGCCTTGAGCAGGTTCACGAAGGGGGCAGGTTCAAAGCGCTGCTGCACGACACCGGTGCAGGACGGCCGGCCCGACCTGGCAGACGCAGGCGCAGACGCTTGCGGCACGGATTATAGGCAGCGGCCCGGGCACGCTTGGCCTGGTAACGCCCGACGTGCTATACTCGACAGTCTTTGCACCTGCTAGCACCACACACTCATTCAGCATGGCCACTTCGTCCAAAGCCAAGAAGAAGACCGTTCGCCTCGCCTCGGGCCGCAAGCGCGCCCGCCAGGACGTCGTGCTGAACGCTGCCAACACCTCGCTGCGTTCGCGCTTTCGCACCGTCGTGAAGAACGTGCAAAAGGCTGTCACCGGCGGTGACAAGGCCAAGGCGGCCGAGACCTTCAAGTCCGCCCAGAGCGTCATCGATTCCGTGGCCGACAAGGGCATCTTCCACAAGAACAAGGCCGCCCGCCTGAAGAGCCGCCTGGCCGCCAAGGTCAAGGCCTTGGCCCTCGCCGCCTGATCACCAGGCCAGGTGCCGTCTTCCGCAAGGCCCGCTTCGGCGGGCTTTTTGCTGGGCGTTCAGGGGGTGCCTGCGGCCGCCGGTCCGGTGGCATCCACCACCGGCAGGTGGTTGTCGCGCGCGAAGTTCATGACGAAGTCCCAGGCCATCGGCTCGATGTCCTTGAGCGCTTCATTGACCAGCACGCACTTCACGCCGTTGATCACCTGCGGCACGCAATAAGGCGAATAGCCGATGTAGGCGCCGATGCCGCCGACCGCACCCTTGGGGCGGAAGCTGGACATCGCGCCCGCCAGCCGCTCGGACCAGTCGCTGGGACGGAATGTGCGCCCTTCGGTCGTGACGCCTTGGATGTGGAACTGGCGAGGCTGGTTGGGCTTCATCGGAAGCGGCCGGGCCCAGAGGCCCGCCGGAGGGGGTGGCACCAAAGTCAACTTGCGGCTTGCGCCCCGCATTGTGCCTTGGTTTTGCTGCAACGCAGCATGCATGATTGGCGCCCGGTTCTGCTGGTGTCTGCATGTCATCGGCATGTCGGAGTGCACCTTTAGAATCGCCGCCTCGCGTTGCAGCCCGCAACGTGAAGCGCTTGGCGTCGACGGCCGACTTGCGAGGCCCTACCAGGAACGTGACCATGAACGCACCCGATCCGGCCGCCCAGAAGGCCGCCGCCAGCCCCATGCCTCATGTGATGAACACCTACGGCCGCCTGCCGATGGCGATGTCGCATGGCCGAGGCTGCTGGCTGTGGGACACGGATGGCAAGCGGTACCTGGATGGCCTGGCGGGCATCGCCGTCAATACCCTGGGCCACGGCCACCCCAGGCTGGTGGCGGCGTTGCAGGAACAGGTCGCCAGGCTCATGCACAGTTCCAACTACTACCAGGTGCCGCTGCAGGAAGCGCTGGCGGCGCACTTGTGCCGCATCTCGGGCCTGGAGACCGCCTTCTTCTGCAATTCCGGCCTCGAAGCCAACGAAGGCGCGCTGAAGATCGCGCGCAAGTACGGCCACGACAAGGGCATCGCACGGCCGGAGATCATCGTCTACGAGAAGGCCTTCCACGGCCGCTCCATCGCCACCCTGTCGGCCACCGGCAACCCCAAGGTGCAGCAGGGCTTCGAGCCGCTGGTCGAGGGCTTCGTGCGCGTGCCGCTGAACGACCTGGGGGCGGTGCAGGAAGTCGCAGGCCGCAACCCCAACGTGGTGGCCGTGTTCCTGGAGACCATCCAGGGTGAAGGCGGCATCAACGCCGCACGCTGGGACTACCTGCAGGGCCTGCGCCGCCTGTGCGACGAACATGGCTGGCTGCTCATGCTGGACGAGGTGCAGTGCGGCATCGGCCGCACCGGCAAGTGGTTCGCCCACCAATGGGCGGGCATCCAGCCCGACGTGATGCCGCTGGCCAAGGGCCTGGGCTCGGGTGTGCCCATCGGCGCCATCGTGGCCGGCCCGAAGGCCGCGCGGGTGCTGGGCCCCGGCAACCACGGCACGACCTTCGGTGGCAATCCGCTGGCCATGCGCGCCGGCGTGGAGACGCTGCGCATCATGGAAGAAGACGGCCTGCTGGCGCACGCCGCCAGCGTCGGCCAGACGCTGCACGACGGGCTGGCGCGTGAACTGGCCGGCGCGGCCGGCGTGCGGGAGATCCGCGGCGCGGGCCTGATGATCGGCAT
>DAORNK010000235.1:0-7319 GCA_035440985.1 Rubrivivax sp.
GATTTGGCCCTATGCAGGGGCCTACGCGGGCACGATTCATATCTTCACAAGCTCTGAGCCGGCGCCCCCGGTTCGCGACCAGCCGGCCCTCGGGCCGGCCTTTTTCTGCCCTGCCCACCCCCTTGCGCCAGGCGTGTAAAAGCTTGAAAAGGCGCGGCGTCTCGCCCTTGCGGGCGGGCCGCCGCAGCGGGCGGGCCCCTACACTGGGTGAATGAACGTCCGCACCCTCCTCCTGCCACTGGTCGCCACGCTGGCGCTTGGTTTCGCCGCCTCCCACTCCCTGGCCGAACGCAGCCAGCGCCCCCGCGTTTCGCTGGGGCCGGTCGAAGGTGAGGTGATCGTCAAGTTCAAGACCGAATCGGCCACGACGCGGCGGCATGCGCTGGCCGCCGGTATCGATGCCTCCACCGTGCAGGCCCGACTGGCCGGCCGGGCCGCAGCGCTGGGCGCTCGCGCAGGCCGTACGCTGCAAAGCGGCGCGGCATTGGACGCGCTCACCCAGGTCGTACGCGCCCTGGGCGTGGACGGCGCGACACTGGCCCGCCAGCTGGCCGCTGACCCCGAAGTGGAGTACGCGGTGCCGAACGGTCGCAAACGCCTGCTGACGGCGCCCAACGATCCGTACTACGTACAGGGCCCGGCACTGAACCTGAGCACATTCACGGGTGGCCCGGATTCGGGCCAGTGGTACCTGCGCGCCCCCGACGCAACCGTGCGCTCTTCGATCGACATCGAAGCCGCCTGGGCGCGCACCACCGGCAGCGCCAGCGTGGTCGTCGCGGTGCTGGATACCGGTGTTCGCTTCGACCATCCGGACCTGGGACACGCAGCGGCCGGTGGCCCGTTGCTGGCGGGCTACGACTTCGTGAACAACGCCGAAGTCGGCAACGACGGCGACGGCCGCGATGGCGATCCCACCGACCCGGGTGACTGGACCACGGCGGCTGAAAACGCCAACCGCAACGGGACCTTCTACCAATGCGACCCGGAAGGCCTGGGCAGTGCGGTGGCCACCTCCAGTTCCTGGCACGGCACCGCCACGGCCAGTCTGGTGGCGGCCCGCACCAACAACAGTCTGGGGATGGCCGGCGCTGCGCCTGGCGTTAAAGTGCTGCCCGTGCGTGTGCTGGGCAAGTGCTTCGGCTACGACAGCGACATCATCGCTGCGATGCGCTGGTCCGCCGGGTTGTCGGTGCCCGGGGTGCCCGACAACCCCAACCCGGCCAAGGTGATCAACATGAGCCTGGGCGGCGATGGCAGCTGCACGGCCGCCTACCAGAGCGCGGTCACCGAGATCCTGGCGCGCAACGTGAGCATCGTGGCGGCGGCCGGCAACAGCGCCGGCCGGCCCGTAGGCACGCCCGCCAACTGTGATGGCGTGATTGCGGTGCTTGCCCTGCGTCATGCGGGCACCAAGGTTGGCTTCTCTGCCCTTGGGCCCGAGGTGACGATCGCTGCGCCCGGTGGCAACTGCGTCAATGTCGGTATCGGTGACCCTTGCCTGTACCCGATCATCAGTGCCACGAACACCGGCTCGCGCGGTCCGGAGGCCTCCTCCTGGACCGACGCCTTCAACTACAGCCTGGGCACGAGCTTTTCGTCGCCCCTGGTGGCCGGCGTCGCCGGACTGATGGTCTCGGCCAAGCCGTCGATCACGCCGGCCCAGGTGCGCGCTGCGCTGCGCAGCACCGCACGCGCCTTTCCGACAACCGGCGCCGACGGCACGGTCGGTGATCCGCCGGTGACTCAATGCGTGGCACCCAGCAGCAGCGCTGACCAGTACCAGTGCTACTGCAACACCCAGTACTGCGGTGCCGGGATGATGGATGCCGGCGCCGCGGTCGCAGCGGCGGCGGCGCTGCCGGGCCCGGTGCCGCGCATCGAGGTGACCACGGCCGCGCCAACCGCGGGTGCCGCAGTGGCACTCAGTGCCGACGGCAGCACGGTGGGCGCAGGCGCCTCGATCCAGACCTATGCCTGGGTGCTGCTGGATGGCGGTGGCATCGTCAGCGCCTTCGATTCCGCCACCAATGCCCGCACGGCTTCATTGACACCGGCCACGGCGGGCAGCTTCACGGTTCAACTCACGATCAGCGACAGCACCGGCGCGACGGCCAGCACCACCCAGGTGGTGGTCGTGGCAGCGGCCCCGGTGGTCACGCCACCAGCCTCGAGCCCCGGCGCGAACGCAGGCGGCGGCGGCGGGGGTGGGGCTAGCTCATTGTGGTGGGTGCTGGGCGTACTGACCGCCACGCTGGCCTTGCTGCACGACACGTGGTGGCGCCGCCGCCGCGCCACCCGGCCGACCCGTTGAGGCCGGGGCTACGGCGGTGACGCACAGGGCTTGAAGCCTTCGCCCAGTGATTCACCTGGCAGGGCCTTGAGCCGGGCAGCGAGCTCGGCATCGGCACGGGGCACGCGCAGCCAGTAGCGCGTGGGCGGCACCGGCAACTCCACCACCCGCGCGCCTTTGAGCGACTTGCGATTGACCAGGTTGGCCAGCGCCGTGTCGGCGGCCTGGCGGCTGGTGTGGCGGCTGATCACCAGGCCGGGCGCCAGTTCGGGCGGTTCGGCCAGTGTCTCGGTCTCGAGGCCCAGCTTGCCCAGTTCCTGCTGGCGCACGCGGCGTGCCTCGGCTTCGGCATATCGGCCGGCAAACACCAGCCACTGCGGCGGCGGCGCGGCCATCGCTTCGCGCGCCCAGGCGCCGGATGCCGGTTGCGCGGCGGCCAGTGCGACCTCTGCGGCGTCCACCTGGTTGGCCACGAACGGACCGGCCTCCAGGCACACCGCCGAGGCCTCGCGCACGGCGTTCAACGCCGCCGACGCGGCCTTGGCCGGCAACACCTGGACGGCTTCGGGCCGCACCTGCTGGGCCAGCCGTTCGGGCTCGGATTCGGCCTGGCGCGGTGGCGGCAGAGCCGGCGCCAGCCAGCCCCGCACCCAGACGAAGAACAGCAGATTGGCCAGCACCAGGGCGGCCACCACGATGCGCAGCATCAGCCGCCCGCCGTGGCCGTTCCCAGGCGCACGCTGACTTCGCCGCTGACCACGCGGTGCACACCGTCGCTGCGCACGCGCAATGCGCCTTGCTCGTCCACACCCTCGGCGATGCCTTCCATGGCCTGCGGCTGGCTGATGCTGACGGGCTGACCCAGCAGCAGATCACGCCGCGAATAGGCCGCCACCAGCGGCGCAAACCCTTGGCGTTCGAAACGCTTCAGGGCGCGCGCCAACGGAACGGCCAACAGGGCCAGCGCAGAGGGCGCACTCGCCTGGGGGTCGATTTCCTGCAGGCAGGCATAACCATGCGCCAGGCCTTCGGTGGCTTGCGGGCGGATGTTCAGCCCCAACCCGACCACACACATGCGGCGGTCACCCACGGTGACGGTCTCGATCAGGATGCCACCCAGCTTGCGGCCCTGGCCGGGGCCTTCGATCAGCCACAGGTCGTTGGGCCACTTCAGCCCGATGCGCGGCTGGTCCTGACCCTGCAGCGCCAAGGGCAGCGGGTCCAGCGCTTCGGCAATGGCCAGGCCCACGGCCAGTGACAGGCCCGACCACTGTGCCGGCTCAAGCGGCAGCGACATCGAAAACGTCAGCGACGCACCGGCACTGCTGATCCAGCCCCGCCCCAGGCGGCCGCGGCCGCGCGTCTGTTGCTCGGCCACCAGCAGACAGGGTGAGATGTCGCCGGCGCGCCGGCCATGCGGCGTGACCTCGCGGCGCGACAGCATGTCCAGCTCGCCTGGCCGCGTGACCGGCGCGTCAGGCTGGCCGCTGAGCGCCCGCGCGCGATCCAGCAGCCGCGTATTGGTGGACTCGATGCGCGAATGCACCTCCACGCTGACGCCCGGCAGCAGCGGATCGAGCGCCTGCCACAGCGCTTCGGCGCCCCAGTTCAGGTGCTTGGCTTCGACCATGGTCAGCGCTTGGGCGAGAGCATCGTCCGCCGGCACTTCGGGCTGCCGCAGCGGCACTCGTATTCCTTCTTCAGCTTGGGCGTGTAGCGCTCGTCGATGATCAGCCCGTAGTCGTAGAACAGCTCTTCACCGGGGGACAGATCGCGCAGGGCGTGGATGTAGACACGGCCCTCTTCCTCGTCGGCCTGGCAGTTGGGCTCGCAGGCGTGGTTGATCCAGCGCGAGGCATTGCCGCCGACCTTGGCGTCGATGACATGGCCGCCGTCGTCCAGGCTGAAGTAGAAGGTGTGGTTGGGGTCGGCCGGGTCGTGGGGATGGCGGCGCAGCGCCTCGGGCCAGGCGATGATTTCGCCGGTGTATTCGATGATGCGCTCACCCGCGGCGATGGGCTTGAGCGCAAACACGCCCTTGCCATGCACGCCGCTCCTGCGCACCTGGATGCGCCGGGTGTCGCCATGCGCGGCAGGGGGCTTGCGGGGGCGGGCGGCTTGCACAGTCTTGCTCATTGGGTACATTGAAATCGTACGAGCGCGCGTGCGTGCGCGCGAGAACGGCGGATTGTAGGCATGGCCCGCAGGGCGTCCGCGCCAGCCGGCGCGCACCCCGGGCCCAGAAGGAAACATGAGCAAGACGATCATCATCGCGGAGAAGCCCAGCGTCGCACAGGACATCGTGCGCGCACTGGCCTCCACCAAGGGCAAGTTCGACAAGCATGCCGACCATTTCGAGAACGATCACTACGTGGTTACCTCCGCCGTCGGCCACCTGGTGGAGATCAAGGCACCGGAGGACTACGACGTCAAGCGCGGCAAGTGGAGCTTTGCCCAACTGCCGGTGGTGCCGCCGCACTTCGACGTCGCACCCATCGACAAGGCCAAGACGCGGCTGCATGCGGTCGTCAAGCTGGTCAAGCGCAAGGACGTGGGCGCCATCGTCAACGCCTGCGACGCAGGACGCGAGGGCGAACTGATCTTCCGTCTGATCCTGCAGTACGCCTATGGCGACAAGGCGCATGGCAAGCCCATCCAGCGGCTGTGGCTGCAGAGCATGACGCCGCAGGCCATCCGCGAAGGCTTCGACCAGTTGCGCAGCGACCAGCAGATGCGCGGCCTGGCCGACGCCGCGCGCAGCCGCTCGGAAGCCGACTGGCTGGTCGGCATCAACGGCACACGGGCGATGACGGCCTTCAATTCGCGCGACGGCGGGTTCTTCCTGACCACCGTGGGCCGCGTCCAGACGCCCACGCTGTCCATCGTGGTCGAACGCGAAGAGAAGATCCGCAAGCACGTCTCGCGTCCGTACTGGGAAGTCAAGGCCAGCTTCGACGCCGCGGCCGGTGTCTACGAAGGCAAATGGTTCGACCCGGCCTGGAAGAGGAACCCCGACGACCCCGAAGCCCGTGCCGACCGGCTGTGGGATGCGACCGTTGCCCAGGCCATCGCGGACGCGGTGCGTGGCCAGGGTGCCACCGTGGAAGACGAGGCCAAGCCCAGCACGCAGGCATCGCCCCTGCTGTACGACCTCACCACCTTGCAGCGCGAGGCCAATTCGCGCTTCGGCTTCTCGGCCAAGACCACGCTCGGCATCGCGCAGGCCTTGTACGAGAAGCACAAGGTACTGACCTACCCGCGTACCGACAGCCGCGCCCTGCCGGAGGACTACCTGGCGACGGTCAGGCAGACCATCACCATGCTGGCCGGAGAAGACCTGCCCGGCCCGCTGCGCGAGTTGAGCGGGCACGCGCACAAGGCCCTGAAGGAGGGCTATGTGAAGCCCAACAAACGGGTCTTCGACAACGGCAAGGTGTCGGACCACTTCGCCATCATCCCCACGCTGCAGGCCCCCAAGTCGCTGACCGAGATCGAGCTGAAGCTCTACGACATGGTGGTCAAGCGCTTCCTCGCGGTGTTCTACCCGAGCGCCGAGTACCTGGTCACCACGCGCATCAGCACGGTCAAGCTGCCCAGCGCGACGCACCTGTTCCAGACGAACGGCAAGGTGCTCGTCAGCCCGGGCTGGCTGGCCGTCTACGGCAAGGAGGCGCAGGACGACGACGCCAACCTGGTGGCGGTGGCCGCCGGCGAGATGGTGCGCACCGAGAGCGCGGAGGTGCTGGCCCTGAAGACCAAGCCGCCGGTCCGCTACACCGAAGCCACGCTGCTCAGCGCCATGGAAGGGGCGGGCAAGCTGATCGAAGACGAGGAACTGCGCGACGCGATGCGGGAAAAGGGCCTCGGCACGCCGGCCACACGCGCGCAGACCATCGAAGGCCTGATTGCCGAGAAATACATGTTGCGCGACGGTCGCGAACTGGTGCCCACGGCCAAGGCCTTCCAGCTGATGACGCTGCTGCGCGGCTTGGCCATCGAGGACCTGACGCGGCCCGATCTCACCGGCAACTGGGAGCACCAGCTGGCCGAGATGGAGCATGGCCGGCTGTCGCGCCAGGCCTTCATGGCCGAGATCGCCCAGATGGCCGAACGCATCGTCAGGAAGGCCAAGGAATACGACCGCGACACCATCCCGGGCGACTACGCCACGCTGGCCACGCCCTGCCCCAACTGCGGCGGCGTGGTCAAGGAGAACTACCGCCGCTTTGCCTGCACCGGCGCCGCCGGCGTGGACGAGGGCTGCGGTTTTTCGATGACCAAGATCCCGGCCGGACGCGCCTTCGAAACCGCCGAGGCCGAAGCCCTGCTGCGCGACAGGACGATAGGTCCGCTGGAAGGTTTTCGCTCCAAGGCGGGCTGGCCCTTCGCCGCCGAGCTCAAGCTGGTGCGCGACGACGAGATCAACAACTGGAAGCTGGAGTTCGACTTCGGCGAGAGCGCGCGCCAGGCCGAAGGCGATGGCGAGCCGGTGGACTTTTCCAGCCAAGAGAGCCTGGGCGCCTGCCCCAAGTGCCAGGGCCATGTCTACGAGCACGGCAGCAACTACGTCTGTGAACACAGCGTGGGCGCCACCGTGACCTGCGACTTCAAGACCGGCAAGATCATCCTGCAGCAGCCGGTGCCGCGCGAAGAGGTGCACAAGCTGCTGGCCACCGGCAAGACCAGCCTGCTGGTGAACTTCGTCTCCAACAAGACACGGCGCAAGTTCAAGGCCTACCTGGCCTGGGACCCGAAGGAAGGCCGCGTGGGCTTCGAGTTCGAGCCGCGCGCGGCCAAGGCGCCGGCGAAGACAGCGGTCAAGGCAGCGGCCAGGAAGTCCGCCGCCAAGAAAACGGCGGCGTGACCCCGGCCTGGCCCTGCCTGGCCGCCAAGGGCCCCGGCTGCGTGCTCGCGCTGGCGGTGGTCCCGCAGGCCAGGCGCACCGCGGCGGATGGCCTGCACGATGGGGCATTGCGGGTGCGCCTGGCCGCCCCACCGGTGGACGGCAAGGCCAATGCGCAGCTGC
>DAORNK010000236.1:0-7302 GCA_035440985.1 Rubrivivax sp.
CGCCGCATCTCTACAAGGAGTCGCCGCTGGGGTGGATTCCGAAGGAGTGGGACATAAGCGGGCTTGCTGGATTAGCACCCAAGGATCGTTCGGTCATTCGGACTGGACCTTTTGGTTCATCGCTCAAGGGGGAGCATTGGCGAGAGAGCGGCAGCCCAGTCGTAACGATCGGATCGTTGGGTGAGGCGGTATTCATTGCGTCGGAGCTGCTGTATGTGGACGAGGTTACAGCCGCGCGCTTAGCCGATTTCGAGTTGATTCCGGGTGATGTGGTCTTCTCACGAGTAGCGGATGTCGGAAGATCCGTCGTAGTTTCGGAGACTGAGCGAGGTTGGATCATGTCGTCCAACTTCATGCGAATCTCCTGCGACCCAGCGAAGGCTCGTCCGCACTTCCTTCAGCTGCTCTTGGCCAGTTCGGTCCTCGTTCGGGGGCAGTTGAGGACCACTGTCAACTCAGCGGGGCGCGATGTTGCCAACAGTGCCGTGCTGAAGGGTCTGTCGTTCCCTTGGCCGTCGCCCCGGGAGCAAGACGAAATTTTGCGCAGGGTGCACGCCATTGGCCAGCTTCTGATTCAAGAGCAAGCGCAGTTGAAGAAGCTGCTCGACGGCAAGTCCGGCCTCATGGACGACCTCCTCACCGGCCGAGTCCGCGTCACCCCCCTGCTGGCCGGAGCCGAACGCGAGAAGGAGCACGCCTGATGGGCCGGGAACTCGAAGACGTCGAAAAGCCTTTCGTCGCCCAGTTGCAGTCGCTGGGCTGGACATACACCGAAGGCAGCCTCGACACCCCGGCGCTCACCGGGCGCAGCACTTTCACCGAGGTGATCCAGGCGGGCGTACTGCGTGAACGCCTGCGCGCACTGAACCCTGGCCCCGCACACATCAACGGGGGCCAGCCCTGGCTGGACGAGGCGCGGCTGTCGGAAGCCGTGGCCGCCATCACCCGGCTCGGCACGCACAAGCTGATGGAGGCCAACCAGAAGGCCACCGAGCTGCTGATCAAAGGGCTGACGGTCGAGGGCCTGCCGGGTTGGGACGGCGGGCGCGGTCAGACGATCCGCTACATCGACTGGGACACGCCGGCGAACAACCGCTTCACCGTCGTCAACCAGTACCGCGTCGATTGTCCGCCCGGCTTCAACAGCGGCAAGGCTTTCATCGTTCCCGACCTGGTGCTGTTGGTGAACGGCCTGCCGCTGGTGGTGGTGGAGTGCAAGAGCCCGTCAATCCCCGAGCCGCTGACCCAGGCCGTGGATCAACTGCGCCGCTACAGCAACCAGCGCAAGGCCGCCTTCGAGATCGACGACAACGAGGGCAGCGAAGCGCTGTTCGCCACCAACCAGTTGCTGGTGGCCACCTGCAACGACTCCGCGCGCGTCGGCTGCATCGGCGCGGCGTTCGAGCACTACGCGCAGTGGAAGACAGTGGTCGGGCCCGATGGCACCGGCAGCGAGATCGAGGTGGCGCAAGGGCTGGGCAAGGCCAGCCTGTCGGAGCAGGAGCGCCTGATCGCCGGCCTGCTGGCGCCGGCACACCTGCTCGACGTGCTGAAGAACTTTCTGCTCTTTATGCAGGTGGGCGGCCAGACCATCAAGTCGGTCTGCCGCTACCAGCAGTACCGGGCGGTGAACCGCGCCATCGCCCGGCTCAAGACCGGGCGGACACGGTTGCAGCACGGCGAGCACGACGAGCGCGGCGGCATCATCTGGCACACCCAGGGCTCGGGCAAGAGCCTGACGATGGTGTTTCTGGTGCGCAAGATGCGCGTGGATGCGCAACTGCGGCGCTTCAAGGTCATCGTCGTCACCGACCGCAAGGACCTGCAGCGCCAGCTCTCCGTGACCGCCACGCTCACCGGCGAGCTGGTGGAGGTGGCGGACAGCACGGCGGACGTGAAGGCGCTGGCGCGGCGCAAGGGGCCGGGCCTCGTCTTCGCCACCATCCAGAAGTACCGCGACGCGGATACGGTGGGCGATGCGCCGCTGACAGCCGACGACTTGCCCAAGGTGGCACAGCCGAGGGCCAGCTACAAGGCTGGCCAACCGTCCGCAGATCGGTTCGAAGTGCTGAACGAGGACGACAGCATCCTCGTGCTGGTGGACGAGGCCCACCGCACGCAGGCGGGCGATCTGCACGCCAACCTGCTGGCTGGGCTGCCCAACTGCGCGCGCATCGGCTTCACTGGAACGCCGATCATCATGGGTGAGAAGAAGCGCACCCATCAGATCTTCGGCGAGTTCATCGACCGCTACACGATCAAGGAAGCCGAGGCCGACGGCGCCACGGTGCCGGTGCTCTACGAGGGCCGCACCGCCAATGGTGCGATCAAGGACGGCGCCAGCCTGGACGAGCTGTTCGAGGACCTTTTCCGCCAGCACACGCCCGAGGAACTGGAGGCGATCAAGCAGAAGTACGCCACCAAGGGCCACATCTTTGACGCCCCGGCGCTGATCGCTGACAAGGCGCGCGACATCCTGCGCCACTACGTCACCCACATCCTGCCCAACGGCTACAAGGCGCAGGTGGTGGCGTACAGCCGGCTGGCGGCGATCCGCTACTTTCAGGCGCTGAAGACGGCGCGCAACGCACTGCTGGCCGAGGCTGAAGGCTTGAGCCCGCCGGACAGGGCCGTGGACGACGAGGCCCTGTGCCAGCGGCCGCCCCAGGTGCAGGCGGTGGTGCAGGCCTGGCGCTACCGCGACACGCTGGCGCGCATCGAGTTCGCGCCCATCATTTCGGGCAGCAACAACGACCACCCGGCGTGGGAGACCTGGACCGATGGCGCCGCGCATGAGCAACTGATCAAGCGCTTCAAGAAGCCGCTTCTTTTGCCCGGCTCGCACGCCCGGCCCGAGAAGACCGACCCGCTGGCCTTCCTGGTGGTGAAGTCGATGCTGCTGACCGGCTTCGACGCGCCGATCGAGGGCGTGATCTACCTGGACCGGCCGATCCGCGAAGCCGAGCTGCTGCAGGCCATCGCCCGCGTCAACCGCACCGGCTTCGGCAAGCGCTGCGGCATCGTGGTGGACTACTACGGCGTGGCGCAGCACCTGAAGGAAGCTCTGGCCGCCTACGCCGACGAGGACCTGGAAGGCGCGCTGGCCAGCCTGAGGGACGAGGTGCTGGTGCTGCGCGAACGGCACCTGCGCGTGGTGGATCTGTTCCGCCGGCGGGGCATCGAGTCGCTGGATGACACCGAGGCCTGCGTCGAGGCGCTGGGCAGCGAAAAGCTGCGCGCCGAGTTCGCAGTCAAGCTCAAGGCCTTCCTGGCGTCGCTGGACACGGTGCTGCCGCGCCCGGAGGGCCTGCCGTACTCCGCCGACGCGAAGCGGCTGGCCTACATCTACGCGCGGGCGCGCAACCGCTACAAGGACACGGTGGTTCTCGGCAAGGACGTCGGCGCCAAGGTGCGCAGGCTGATCGACGAGCACGTGATCTCGCTCGGCATCGACCCCAAGATCCCGCCGATCCAGTTGACCGACGCCGAGTTCGACACGCACGTGGCCCGCGCAGCGAGCGACCGCGCCAAGGCGTCGGAGATGGAGCACGCAATCCGCTCGCACATCCGCAAGCACACGGACGAGGACCCGGTGCTGTACCGCAAGCTCTCGGAACGGCTGAACGAGATCTTGAAGACGCTGGGCGAGCAGTGGAACGAGGTCATCGCGCAGCTTCAGAAGATCATCGATGAACTGCGCACGGGCAAGGCTGGCGCGGCAGATGCGCCCGGCGACCTGCCGGAGCATTGCGCGCCTTTCCTGCGCACGGTGCTGGATGTCGTCTGTGCCGGGCAAGCGCCGACGCCGGCTGAACGGTTGCGCTTGAACGACGTCACGGTCGAACTGGTGGACCTGCTCGTTCAGGAGCTGCAGGGCAATCGGGGAATCTGGAGCCCGAGCAAGCGGGCCGACCAGGACAACTTGAACGGGCAGTTGTTCGAGCACCTGATGCGGCTGCGTCCGCCAGCGGTGGATGCCGACAAGGCGGGGGTGCTGGCCGACAAGCTGATGGAGCAGGCCCGCGCCAACCACGACAAGCTGCTGCAGGTGTGAACCAATGCTGGCGCCCGTGAACCTCCCTCGCCTTCAGGTGGACGATCTGCAGTTCCTCGTGCGACACAGCGCACGTCGCAGGACGATGCAGATCACCGTGGAGCGTGACGGGGAACTGGTATTGTCGGCGCCACCCAAGGTGGACGAGGCCGCACTGCGCGCCTTCGTCCTGGAGAAGCGCTTCTGGATCTACACCAAGCTGGCCGAGAAGGACCGCCTGCAGCGCCGGGTGCCGCGCAAGGAGTTCGTCGGCGGCGAGGGCTTTCTTTACCTTGGGCGCAGCCATCGGCTGAAGCTGGTGGACGAGCAGGACGTGCCGCTGAAGCTGGCGGCGGGCCGCTTCTGCCTGCGCCGCGACGCCCTGCCCGCCGCGCGCGAGCACTTCATCCGCTGGTACAGCGAGCGAGCCAAGGCGTGGCTGTCGAGTCGGGTGGCCGAGGTCCAGTCGCGCATGGAGGTATCTCCGGCTGGCGTGAAGGTGCAGGACCTGGGCTACCGCTGGGGTTCGTGCGGCAAGGGCGACTGGCTGTACTTCCACTGGAAAGCGATCCTGCTGCCGGCGCGCATCGCCGAGTACGTGGTGGTGCACGAGATCGCCCATCTGCACGAGCCGCACCACACGCCAGCGTTCTGGCTGCGCGTGGAGCGCGCCATGCCGGATTACGCGCAGCGCAAGGCTTGGCTGGCCGAGCACGGAATCGATGTCGAAGGAATCTGAGAACGATGGCGGACTGCTTCGCCGCCGACCACTTCAAGCTGCTGAACCGATGGCTAGAAGATCCAACCACAGCCGAAGCTTCTTCGTCAAGGCGCTGGCCATTGCCGAAAACCACCCCTGAATCCTGCCGCGCAACCTTGACCGGGAAGAATTCCGCGCCCACTGCGTATTCCACCGTGAACTCGTCGAAAGCCTCGGCAAGCTCGGCCGGCGCTTCGCCGCCCGGTGCGACCACCCGGCGGGCGGGCAATCCCGACGCAGGAAGGAAACATCAATGCCGGAGGTTGATCGATCCATGTCGGAGATTGATCGATCCGCCCTGGCGCTTGATCCGATCGCGGTCGCGGGCGGCGGCTTGGGGGTGTCGATGAAGCCATGCCTTGGTCGCTTCCATCCGCCCTCCCGGCGCATCGTCGGGCGACCCACGCGCGGCGAAAGTCAGTCGGCCGAAGGCAAGAGCCGGCTTCCTGTGCTCGGGCGAAACGTCCGCTGCCTGCCGGTTGCCGCCGAATCGCAAACGCGCTCCATAGGATCGACGCAGCCGACTGGAAACAAACGAGAAAATGACGTTTCGGACCTTCGCTGATTATGCCCGGGGAATATTCCCGCCCAGGGCGCCGATCTTGCCCCCTGAAACCCTTGCCAGCAGAGGCTTTCCAGCGCTACAGTTCTCCCTCCCCGATTTCCTGAAGGGGATTAAGACGTGTTCACCTAATTCACTCATTCTGTGTTCATGTTCTCCCTCCCCGATTTCCTGAAGGGGATTAAGACGCGTCGCGCGACCGCGGCGAAGGCGTTGATGGTTCTCCCTCCCCGATTATTTGCGGAAGTCCGGCCTGGCGCTTTCCCGCTTTCCCGCTTTCCCCTTTCCGGCCGGGCAGGGGCCGCAGCCAGCTGCGGCAAAGCACGAATTTCCCGGCGTGCTACCATGCTTGCACGGCGCCGGCGCACGACGACCTCCGGACGCGGACGCCGGCCTGACCTGCCACGAAGCCGGCGAGGACGCGGATGCCTAGCAGAATAGCCTACGAACTCGGCGCCGAGCAGTATGCGGCGCTCTTGACGCACAACCAGCAGCGCCTGGTGCGCCAGCGATGGCAGTGGCCGCGCCGGGTCGCGTATCAGGCGACTCTGATGCTGGTCAGCGCAGCCGTCGCCCTGCTCGTCGGCGGGATTTGGCTCGACACCCGCGGGGGGAACTGGCTGGCGCTGGCGCTGGTCGGCGGGATCGTTCTGCTTGGCATCCAGCAGGCGATGTTCCAGAAGGATCTCTCGCGCCGCATCGCCGAAGGAAGCTGCCTTGTCCGCCGGCCGCGAGTCCTGGAAGTCGGCGACGATGGCCTGCGCTGGGCGAACGACGACGGCACGACCTTTATTGCGTGGCCAGCGATTCAGTCGCTCGAAACCGCCTGCGGGCATGTCCTGATCTACGTCGACGACGTCAGTTTCATCCCGGTCCCGGAAACTGCCTTTGCCTCGCGCGCCGAGCTGGCCGATTTCCTTGCCCTGCTGCGGGAACGAATCGCCGGCGCTCCGGCGCCAACCAACAGCCCCGGCAAGGTGCCGGTCGACGTGGCCGTTGCCGGTGGCGGGTCGACCGGCAGATCTGGCGCCTGGCCTGGTTTCCTCCAGTACCTGCGCTTGGGGCTGCGTCTGGCCGTGTTCCTTCCCTTGCCGTCGCGCCGTCCGTCGGCGTCGTGGTCGCAATTCATCGCCTTGACCGCGCTCGGCATCGTCCTGCCCGTCGCCGAAGCGCTGCTGCGCGTCGGCACGCGCGGCGTGTTTTCCGCGGAAGGATTGCCCGGCGCCTTGTTCCACGTGCCGATGATGCTCTTCGCCGCCTGGTGTATCGCCTGCCTGGCCGGGCGTCAACGACAGACGCTGGCGCTGTTGACCCTGCTGGCGGCCGTGCAGGTGGCGGTCGAGGCGCTGTATCTGCTCCTCTTCCACGCGAGCGCTGCAGCGCTGGATTTCCTGCCCAGGGACTGGCGCGAAGCCATCTACTACCTGCCGCCATGGTGGCTTGCCCTGGCCTTTGCCGGCGCGGCGATCCGTTTTCTAAAGCCACCCGCCGGCCACCGACTGGCGGTCGTTGCCGCGGCTGGATTGCTCCTCGCTGTGCCGCCAAGCGTCGTCTACCACGACCGCTCGCTGTGGATCGAGGCGCACGACGAGGAGGCGGGCAGCGACTTCGAGCGGAAGTACCTGTCGCTGGTGGCTGAAGAGGCTTTCTACTTGCAACCACGACTCCTGGAACGCGAACTGGCCGCCCTCAAGCCTGGGCGACCGGGTGTCACCGATCTGTATTTCGTCGGCGCGGCGGGTTATTCCCGGCAGGATGTGTTCATGAAGGAAGTTCGCTCGGTTGCCGAGCTGTTCCGCGAGCGCTTCGCCACCGAGGGACGTTCGGTGCTCCTGATCAACAACCCGCAAAGTGTCGCCGAGTCGCCGATCGCCAGTACCACGAGCCTTGGTCTGACGCTGCGGCGGATTGGCGCGATCATGGATCGCGACGAGGACATCCTGTTCC
>DAORNK010000237.1:0-7301 GCA_035440985.1 Rubrivivax sp.
CTGCAGCGCGCCGCCCGCTGCGCCCGGGCTTGATCCCCACCGCCGCATCGCGCCCATGGCGCTGACCTGGCCGGTGATCCTGGCCGTGCTGTGCGGCGCCGCGCTGCACGCCAGCTGGAACGCGCTGGTCAAGTCCGCCGGCGACAAGACCGTTGACACGGCGCTGGTGCACTTCCTGGGCGCCTTTGTCGCGCTGCCGTTGCTGCTGTGGGTGGGGCTGCCACAGCCGGCCGCGGCGCCCTACATCGCCGCATCCCTGCTCATCCACATCGGCTACTACATCGCGCTGGCCGGCGCCTACCAGCACGGCGAACTGGGCATGACCTACCCCATCATGCGCGGCTTCGCGCCGCTGCTGGTGGCCCTGGGCAGCGGCAGCCTGATCGGTGAGTCGCCCAGCGCCGCCGCCTGGCTGGGTACCGTGGCCATCACGGTGGGCGTGGCGCTGGTGGGCCTGGCGCACCCGGGCGAGGCGCTTCACCACGGCAAGGCGCTGGCCTTTGCCTTCAGCAACGCGGCCATCATCGCCGTCTACACGGTGGTCGACGGCCTGGGCGTGCGCGCCGAAGTGGCCGCCGGCGGCAGCGCCTGGCGCTACGTGATGATCCTGTTCGTGCTGGACGGCATCCCCTACCCGCTGCTGGTGTGGCTGCGCCGCACGCCAGAGCAGCGGCGCGCCATCGTGGCCTATGCGCGCCAGCGCTGGCCCAAGGCGGCGCTGGGCGGCTGCGCGTCCATCGGCAGCTATGCCATCGCCCTGTGGGCCATGACCCGCGCCCCGGTGGCCAGCGTGGCGGCGCTGCGCGAAACCAGCGTGCTGTTCGCGGCGCTGCTGGGCACCTGGCTGCTGAAGGAGCGGTTCGGCATGCAGCGTGCGCTGGGCACGGCGGTGGTGGTGGCGGGGGTGATGGCGTTGCGGCTGGGGTGATGGGGTCGGCTGCCCGCCACAATCACGTCGCACGCCCCACTGGCGAAGAGGAATCCACATGACAGCCCAGGTCCTGGTCTCCGGCGGCAGCGGCTACATCGCCGGCTTCCTGATCCGCCAGCTCGTCACCGAAGGCTGGATGGTGCATACCACGGTGCGCAGCCTGGATCGTGAGGCGGCGGTGCGCGAGCTGCTGGCGGTGGACAACCGGCGGTTGAAGTTCTTTGCCGCCGACCTGATGCACGACGCCGGCTGGGCCGAGGCGATGGCCGGTTGCAGCCACGTCGCGCACGTCGCTTCGCCCCTGCCCAGCGGTGTGCCCAAGCACGCCGACGAGCTGATCGTGCCGGCGCGTGACGGTGCCCTGCGCGCGCTGCGCGCCGCCAAGACAGCGGGCGTGAAGCGCTTCGTGATGACGTCTTCGGTGGCCGCCATCTCCTACGGCCGCGGGCGCGGGGTGCATCACTTCACCGAGGCCGACTGGACCGACCTGTCCAAACCTGGCATCAGCCCCTACATCCAGAGCAAGACCGTGGCCGAGCGCGCCGCGCGCGACTGGATGGCGCAGCATGGGGGTGGCATGGAATACGTCAGCATCTGTCCCAGCGTGGTGCTGGGGCCGGTGTGGAGCCGCGACTACTCGGCTTCGGTGATGGTGGTGCGCAAGCTGCTGGACGGCGGCATGGGCGCCTGCCCCGACATCGGCTTTGGCATCGTGGACGTGCGCGACGTGGCCGACCTGCATGTGCGGGCGCTGAACGCCCCGGGCCTGGCGGGCGAACGTTTCATCGCCTCGGGCCGCTTCATGAAGCTGCGCGAGATCGCCGACGTGCTGCGCAGCCAGCTGGGCGACGAGGCGCGCAAGGTCACGACGCGCAACGTGCCCGACTGGCTGGTGCGCGTGGCCGCCCACTTCAACCCGCTGGCCCGCGCCGTGGTGGGCGAACTGGGCTCGGTGCGCAACCAGAGCCCGGCCCACGCCAAGGCCGTGCTGGGCTGGCAGACGCGGCCGGTGGAGCAGAGCATCGTCGACACCGCGCGCGACCTGCTGGACCTGGGCATCGTCAAGCTCTGATGGGGTCGATGATGAACAGCGGGACAGCCCGAGCGCAGACACCCGCGGAAGAAATCGCCAATGCGATCAGCCACGGCCTGGGCCTGGCGCTGGCCATCGCCGTCTTGCCTCTGCTTGTGGTCTTTGCCAACCAGCACGGCAGCGCGGCCGACATCACGGCGGCCGCACTGTTCGGCGCCTCGATGGTGCTGCTGTACGGCATCTCCACCCTGTACCACGCCCTGCCCGCCGGCGCTGCCAAACGCTGGTTCAACCGGCTGGACCACGCCGCCATCTACGTCTTCATCGCCGGCAGCTACACGCCCTTCGTGCTGGGGCCGTTGCGTGGCGGCTGGGGCTGGGCGTTGTTCGGCGTGGTGTGGGGGCTGGCAGCATTGGGCGTGGCCATCAAGCTGTTCAACGGGCTGCGTCACCCCGGCTGGTCCACCGCGCTGTACGTGGCGATGGGCTGGGTGGTGCTGGTGGCCATCGTGCCGCTGGTGCAGCGCATGCCGGGTGCGGCATTCGCCTGGCTGGTGGCCGGCGGCCTGGCCTACACGCTGGGCGCGGCGGTGTACCTGCTGGACAACCGGCTGCGCTTTGCGCACCTGGCCTTCCACCTCTTCGTGATGGCCGGCAGCGCCTGCCATGTGGTGGCCGCGATGGCCCAGTTTGCCTGACGCTGGAGTGCCCCCATGAGCTTGCCGACACAGGCCCGCGTGATCATCGTCGGCGGCGGCATCGCCGGTTGCAGCACCGCCTACCACCTGGCGCTGCAGGGCGAACTCGACGTGCTGCTGCTGGAACAGGGCCGGCTGACCTGCGGCACGACCTGGCACGCGGCGGGCCTGGTGGGCCAGATGCGCCCCAACCGCAACATGACGCGCATGAGCAAGTACGGCATCGAGCTGTACCGCACGCTGGAAGCCGAGACCGGCCTGGCCACCGGCTGGAAGGCCTGCGGCAGCGTCAACGTGGCGCGCACGCCCGAGCGCTGGATGGTGCTGCGCAAGCAGGCCGCGCTGGCGCGCAGCTTTGGTGTGGAAGTGCAGTTGATCACGCCTAAGGAAGCCGGCGACCTCTACCCCGTGATGCGCACCGACGACCTGCAAGGCGCGATCTGGATCCCCGGCGACGGCAAGGCCAACCCGGCCGACCTGTGCATGAGCCTGGCAAAGGGCGCGCGCAACCGCGGCGTGCGCATGGCCGAAGGGGTGGAGGTCACCGGTGTGCTGAGCGAAGCCGGCCGCGTGACCGGCGTGCGGACGGCCCAGGGTGACGTACTCTGCGAGGTGCTGATCAACTGCGCCGGCCAGTGGGCGCGGCAGTTCGGCGCCTTGGCCGGCGTCAACGTGCCGCTGTACCCGGCCGAGCACTTCTACATCGTCACCGACCGGATCGCCGGCGTGCACCCCATGCTGCCGGTGATGCGCGACCCCGACGGCTTCATCTACTACAAGGAAGAAGTCGGTGGCCTGCTGATGGGTGGTTTCGAGCCGGTGGCCAAGCCCTGGCGCATGGAGCCCATTCCCAGCACGTTCCAGTTCCAGTTGCTGGACGAGGACTGGGCCCAGTTCGAGCCGCTGATGACCAACGCCATCCACCGCACGCCCTGCCTGGAGACGGCGCCGGTGAAGATGCTGCTCAACGGGCCGGAGAGCTTCACGCCCGACGGCAACTTCATCCTCGGCGAAGCGCCCGAGCTGCGCGGCTACTTCGTCTGCGCCGGCTTCAACAGCGCCGGCATCGCCAACAGCGGCGGCGCGGGCCAGCTGATCGCGCAATGGGTGCTGGCTGGTGAGCCCCCGGGTGACCTGTGGGACGTGGACATCCGCCGCTTTGCGCCCTTCACGTCCAACCGGCAGGCATTGGCCGAACGCACCGGCGAGACCCTGGGGCTGCACTACGCGATGCGCTGGCCGCGCCAGGAGCTGGCCACCGCCCGGCCGCTGCGCACCAGCCCGCTGTACGACATCCTGGCCCAGCGGGGAGCCGAGTTCGGCGCCAGGAACGGCTGGGAACGCGCCAACTACTTCAGACCGGCGGGCGCGGCGCAGCCGGAACCCACCTTGGGCCGCCCGGGCTGGCTGCCCTGGATGGCCGCCGAACAGCAGGCCACCCGTCAGACCGTGGCGCTGTACGACCAGAGCAGCTTCGGCAAGCTGCTGCTGCAAGGCCACGATGCGCTGGCCGTGCTGCAGCGCCTGTGTGCCAACCAGATGGACGTGCCGGTGGGCCGCATGGTCTACACCGCGATGCTCAACACGCGCGGCGGCTTCGAGAGCGACCTCACGGTGATGCGCCTGGCGGCCGATCGCTTCCTGCTGATCACCGGCTCGGCGCAGCCGGTGCGCGACGCCGACTGGATCAACCGCCACATCGCGCCCGACCAGCACGCCATGCTGACCGACGTGAGCCCGATCTGGAGCGTGCTGTCGGTGATGGGGCCCCGCGCGGCAGAACTGCTCGCCCGCGTGAGCCCGGACGATCTGGGCCCGACCGCATTGAAGTTCTCGCACAGCGCCGAGATCGACCTCGCCCACGCCCGCGTGCGCGCGGCGCGCATGAGCTACGTGGGCGGGCCGGGCTACGAGCTCTACGTGCCGGTGGAGATGACACGCCACGTCTACCTGGCCCTGCAGGCCGCGGGCGCCGAGCTGGGCCTGCGCGATGCCGGCTACTACGCGCTGGACGCGCTGCGCATCGAAGCCGGCCGCCGCGCCTGGGGCGCCGAACTGGGGCCCGACGAAACACCGCTGGAAGCGGGCCTGATGTTCGCCGTCAAGCTGGACAAGCCCCAGGCCTTCATCGGCCAGGACGCGCTGCGCGCTGCGCTCGGCCAGCCACTGCGCAAGAAGCTGCTCAGCTTCGTCTTCGACGACCCGGCTGCCCACGCCTGGGGCGGCGAGTCCATCGTCATCGCCGGCCAGCCGGTGGGCGAGCTCAGCTCGGCAGGCTACAGCCGGACGGCGGGCGTCTGCGTCGGGCTCGGCTATGTGCGCGGCGCGGCGGCGCTGCAGGTGCACCAGGGTACGCCGGTGCAGATCGACCTGTGGGGCCAACCCGTGGCCGCCAGGGCCTGGGACCGCTGGTTACCGGCGTCTTGACGACCGCGTGCTGACGGCCGCTGGACTGGCGCAGACCGCCTACAGTCATGCCCAGCGAGGAACCACGGCATGGAACGCATCCCCGAGAGCCCGCCACCCGACCCAGCCGACGAAGACCCGGCCGAGACCGCGGAGTGGCGCGAAGCCCTGCAGTCGCTGGTGGCCACCGAAGGCCCCGCCCGTGCCCGTGCCCTGCTCGACGAACTGGCGCGCACGGCCCATGGCCTGCGCGTGGGCTGGCAACCCGAGCGCAACACGCCCTACGTCAACACGATCGCCGCCGAGGCGCAGCCGGTGTTTCCCGGCGACCTGGCGCTGGAGGAACGGCTCGCTTCGCTGATGCGCTGGAACGCGCTGGCGATGGTGGTGCGGGCCAACAAGGCGCATGGCGAACTGGGCGGCCACATCGCCAGCTATGCCAGCGCCGCTGACCTGTTCGAGGTCGGCTTCAACCACTTCTTCCAGGCCCGCACGGGGCAACACGGCGGCGATCTGGTGTTCTTCCAGCCGCACAGTGCGCCCGGCGTCTACGCGCGCGCCTTCCTGGAAGGGCGGTTGAGCGAAGCCGATCTGGCGCACTACCGGCAGGAGATCGTCGCCCCGGCCAACGGCGCGCGCGGCCTGTCCAGCTATCCCCACCCCTGGCTGATGCCCGACTTCTGGCAGTTCCCCACCGGCTCGATGGGGCTGGGGCCCATCAGCTCGATCTTCCATGCGCGCTTCATGCGCTACCTCAGCCACCGCGGTCTGCTCGACTGCAGTGCACGCCGGGTCTGGGGCGTGTTCGGCGACGGCGAGATGGACGAGCCCGAGAGCATGTCGGCGCTGACGCTGGCCGCGCGCGAAGGGCTGGACAACCTGGTCTGGGTGGTCAACTGCAACCTGCAGCGCCTGGACGGGCCGGTGCGCGGCAACGGCCGCATCATCGACGAGCTGGAGCGGCTGTTCGCCGGTGCCGGCTGGAACGTCATCAAGCTGGTCTGGGGCAGCGACTGGGACGGCCTGTTCGCGCGCGACCACAGCGGCGCGCTGGCGCGGATCTTCGCGCAGACCGTGGACGGCCAGCTGCAGACCTTTGCCGCGAAGAACGGGCGCTACAACCGCGAGAACTTCTTCGGCCAGAACGCCGAGCTGGCGCGCCTGGCCGAAGGCCTGACCGACGACCAGATCGACGCCCTCAAGCGCGGCGGGCACGACCCGGTGAAGATCCACGCCGCCTATGCCGCAGCGGCAGCGCACCGCGGCCAGCCCACCGTGATCCTGGCGCAGACCAAGAAGGGCTACGGCATGGGCAGCGCCGGCCAGGGCCGGATGACCACGCACAGCCAGAAGAAGCTGGAAGACGACGAACTGCTGGAGTTCCGCGACCGCTTCAAGCTGCCGCTGTCCGATCGGCAGACCATCGAGCTGGCCTTCTACAAACCCGCGCCCGACGCGCCCGAGATGCGCTACCTGCAGGCTCGCCGCGCCGCGCTGGGCGGCGCGATGCCGCGGCGCGAGTCAACCTGCGACCCCTGGCCGGTGCCGCCGCTGCCTGCCTACGGCCAGTTCGCGCTGGAGGCGGCCGACAAGGAGATGAGCACCACGATGGCCTTCGTGCGCATGCTGGGCAACCTGCTCAAGGATGCCCGGCTGGGGCCGCGCATCGTGCCCATCGTCGCCGACGAGGCGCGCACCTTCGGCATGGCCAACCTGTTCAAGCAGGTGGGCATCTACAGCAGCGTCGGCCAGCGCTACGCGCCCGAAGACATCGGCTCGGTGCTTTTCTACCGCCAAGGACGGGCAGATCCTGGAAGAAGGCATCAGCGAGGCCGGCGCCATCGCCAGCTGGACGGCCGCGGCCACCAGCTACAGCGTGCATGGGCTGGCCATGCTGCCCTTCTACATCTACTACTCGATGTTCGGCTTCCAGCGCGTGGGTGACGCCATCTGGGCCGCGGCGGACCAGCGTGCACGCGGCTTTCTGCTGGGCGCCACCTCGGGCCGCACCACGCTGGGCGGCGAGGGCCTGCAGCACCAGGACGGCAGCAGCCACCTGCTGGCCACCACCATCCCCAACTGCAAGTCCTACGACCCGGCCTACGCGGCCGAGCTGGCGCTCATCCTGGACCACGGCATGCGCGAGATGCTGGAGCAGCAGCGGGATGTCTTCTACTACGTCACGCTGATGAACGAAAGCTACGCCCAGCCCGAGCTGCCGGCCGGCGCGGCG
>DAORNK010000238.1:0-7280 GCA_035440985.1 Rubrivivax sp.
CACGCGCAGCGGCGGTACCAGCGGCACCGCCGCCACCGCCAAGCCGGCGCCGATGCCCAGCCACAGGAAGCGGGCCGGCCAGCCGATCAGCGCTGGCGGGGGCTGGCCATCACGCCCCAGCAGGCCCGCCCAACCGCAGGTCCTGGAAGTGCAACGGTAGCGATGCACCGAGCGAAAGACGCTGACCCAGCGGTCCAGCATGTGGCGGTGGACACGCACGAGTGCGGCACCACAGTCCGGGCAGGGCAGGCTGTCCGCCCGGAAGGCGGACGGACCAGGGTGGGAGATGAGATGCATGGCCTGTGTTCTGAGGTGCCGGCCTGGTTCAAATCTAGGCCCGATCGGCCAAAGTGCCAGCAGCAAGCTGCCCCAAGCCGGTGCCGACCCCCCGGGGTGAGTGCCACCGGCACACCTATGATGTTTCGGCCCGCCCACCCGTTTCAGGTCGTCTGCCATGCACCACATCCCGTTCGAAACCGCCGAGGTCTTCATCGCCGGCCGCTGGCGCCCGGGTGCTGGTGGCGACCGGCTGATGCTGGTCAACCCCTCGGACGGCCAGCCGCTGGCGGAGATCGCCCGTGGCGACGCAGCCGATGTGGATGCCGCGGTGATGGCAGCGCAGGCGGCGCTGGACGGCGCCTGGGGTGGCCTGACGGCCACCGAGCGTGGCCGGCTGCTGCACCGGATGAGCACGCTGGTGCTGGAGCAGGCCGACGAACTGGCGCGGCTGGAGGCCCTGGACGTGGGCAAGCCGCTCAGGCAGGGCCGCGCCGATGCGGTCGCCCTGGCCCGTTATCTGGAGTTCTACGGCGGTGCGGCCGACAAGGTGATGGGTGAGACGATTCCCTTCGCCAGCGGCTATGCCGCGCTCACCTGGCGCGAACCGCACGGCGTGACAGCGCACATCGTGCCCTGGAACTACCCCATGCAGATCATCGGGCGCAGCGTGGGCGCGGCCCTGGCGATGGGCAACGCCTGTGTGCTCAAGCCGGCCGAAGAGGCCTGCCTGACGGCGCTGGCCTTCGCGCGCATCGCCGAAGCGGCGGGGCTGCCCGCCGGTGCGCTCAACGTCGTGCCGGGCCTGGGCGAAGAGGCCGGTGCCGCCTTGTCCGCCCACCCCGGCGTGCGGCACATCTCGTTTACCGGGTCGGTGGCGGTGGGCCAGCTGATCCAGGCCGCGGCGGCGCGATATGCCGTGCCGGTCACGCTCGAACTGGGTGGCAAGAGTCCGCAACTGGTCTTTGCCGACGCCGACCTGGATGCCGCGCTGCCTTTCCTGGTCAATGCCGGCATCCAGAACGCGGGGCAGACCTGCTCAGCGGCTTCGCGCATCCTGGTTCAGCGGCCGGTGTTCGACGAAGTCGTGCGGCGCATGGCCGAGCGCTATCGCGCCTTGCGTGTCGGTCCGGCGCTGGATGATCCGGATGTCGGGCCGGTGATCAGCGCGCGTCAACAGGAGGTCGTGCGCGGTTACCTGGACCTGGTGCAGGCCAGTGGTCTGCATCTTGCCGCGCAGGCCCCGCTGCCGGCGGCATTGCCCGCCGGCGGGTTCTATGTGCCGCCGACACTGGTGGCCGACGTGAACCCGGCGCACCGTCTGGCGCAGGAGGAGATCTTCGGGCCGGTGCAGGCCGTGATCCCCTTCGACGACGAGGTGCAGGCGTTGGGCATCGCCAACGGCACGGCCTTCGGCCTCGTGGCCGGCGTCTGGACGCGCGATGGCGGCCGTGCCCTGCGCCTGGCCCGCAAGCTGCAATGCGGCCAGGTCTTCATCAACAACTATGGCGCCGGCGGTGGCATCGAACTGCCCTTCGGGGGCGTGAAACACTCCGGCCATGGGCGCGAAAAGGGCTTCGAAGCCTTGTACGGTTTTTCCAGCCTGAAGACCGTGGCCATCCGGCACGATTGAGGAAGCACAGCATGAGACTGCAAGACAAGGTGGCCATCGTGACCGGCGGCGGCTCGGGGTTTGGTGCGGGCATCTGCACGAAGTTCGTCGCCGAAGGCGCGCGCGTGCTGGTCGTCGACATCAACGAGGCGGCCGCATCCTCGGTGGCCGCCACCTTGGGGGCGAACGCGCGGGCGCACGTCGCGGACGTGGCGCGTGCAGCCGATGTGCGGGCCATGATGGACGCAGCGGTGCAGCACTTCGGCCGCATCGACATCCTGGTCAACAACGCCGGCGTCACGCATCTGCCGCAGGCGCTGGAAGATGTCAGCGAGGCCGACTTCGACCGCATCGTGGCGGTCAACATGAAGGCGATCTACCTGGCGATGCGCGAAGTCGTGCCGCGCATGAAGGCGCAGCCGACGGGCCGGCAGGGCATTCGAGGCGTGGTACTGAACATGGCCAGCACGGCAGGCGTCAGCCCGCGGCCGCGCCTGGGCTGGTACAACGCCAGCAAGGGCTGGGTGATCACGGCCACGCGGGCCAACGCGGTGGAGCTGGCGCCGGCGGGGATCCGCGTCGTGGCGCTGAACCCGGTGGCGGGTGAAACGCCACTGCTGAAGTCCTTCATGGGGCAGGACACGCCGGAAGTCCGCGCCAGGTTCCTGTCCACCATCCCCATCGGACGCTTTTCCACGCCCGAAGACCTGGGCCATGCAGCCTGTTTCCTCTGCAGCGACGAGGCCAGCATGATCACCGGCGTGTGCATGGAAGTGGACGGCGGGCGCTGCATCTGAACGCGCAACGCCGGCGTTGCCAGCAGTGCCGGCTGACGCCGGCGCTGGCTATGCAAGTGCTCGCTTACGTGTGAACGACCTGGAAAGGACGCTCACCGGACTCACTTCAACCGATCTCGTGGCGGTCGGCGGCGGCGAACAGGTCGGAGGCGAAACGCGGATCGTCGGCCATGACCGCCATGGCCAGGCGGCGCACGCGGGCGGCTTCTCCGATGCGGGTGGCTTCATCCAGGGTTCGCGAGCGCGCAGGCTTGGCCGCAGTGAACCAGCCCAGCATGCGCATGAAGAATTCGGCGACCAGCGAGGTGCCGAAGTGGACGCCCACGGTATGGGGCGTGTTGATGGAGACGGTGGTCATCGCACTTCCAGGTTGCGGCCGCTTGTGACGGCCCTAGTGGAAACCACTATAGGGTTAACACCGAGCCTCATCAAGTGAATAGTTGTCGCAATTTCCACCGCTGATCGGCAGACCCAAGCCCGACCGAGGGGGGTCCCGGCGATGCGTTCGGCCGCTACCGGCGTGCCTGGATGTGTTGCGTCCTGCCGACGCCCAGGGCGCTGCGCTGGGGCTACAGGACGGCGGCGATGGCCGTCGCCGTGCGTTCGACGTTGCGCGTGTTGAGGCCGGCCACGCACATGCGGCCCGAACGCACCAGGTACACGCCGAATTCCTCGCGCAGACGGTCGACCTGGTGTGCGCTCAGGCCCGTGTAGCTGAACATGCCCCGCTGGCTGAGAAAGTAGCCGAAGTCCCGGCCCGGCAGGCGGGCCGACAGCACGCCGTGCAGAGTGCGCCGCATGGCCGCAATGCGCTGCCGCATCGCGGCCACGTCCGCTTCCCAGGCGGCGCGCAGCGGGGCATCGGTCAGCACACGGCTCACGATGCCGGCGGCATGGATGGCCGGGCTGGAGTAGTTGCGCCGCACGGTGGCCTTGAGCTGGCCCAGCACCAGATCCGCCTCGTTGGCGTCGGTGCACACCACGCTCAGGGCCCCGGCGCGTTCGCCGTACAGGCTCATGCTCTTGGAGAACGAGTTGGCGACGAAAAACGTCAGGCCGCTGTCGGCCAGCCGGCGCACGGCGGCTGCATCCGCATCGATGCCCTCGCCGTAGCCCTGGTAGGCCAGATCCAGATAGGCCAGCAACTGCCGCTGGCGCAGCACGGGCAGCAGTTGCTCCCACTGCGGGCGGGTGAGATCCACGCCGGTGGGGTTGTGGCAACAGGCGTGCAGCAGCACCACGCTGTGCGCCGGCAGGGTGCGCAGCCTGGCCAGCATCGCCTCGAAGGCCAGGCCACCGGTGGCGGGGTCGTAGTACGGATAGGTGTTGACGGCGATGCCCGCACCTTCAAACATCGCGCGATGGTTGTCCCAGGTCGGATCGCTGACCCAGACCTGGCTGTCCGGCAGCCACCGCCGGATGAAATCGGCGCCTACCTTCAGGCCGCCGCTGGATCCCACCGTCTGCAGTGTGGCGACACGGCCGCTGGCAATGGCTTCATGTTCCGCACCTAGCAGAAGCGCCTGCACCGCGCTGCGCATGGGCGCCGAACCCTCCATCGGCAGGTAGGGTTTGGGCGCGCTTTCGGCCAGCATGGCGGCCTCGGCCCGCCGCACGCAGTCCAGTACCGGTATGCGCCCGTCGTCGTCGAAGTAGATGCCGATCGACAGATTCACCTTGTCCGCGCGGGGATCCTTCTGAAAGGCCTCGTTCAGACTGAGGATGGGGTCGCCGGCATAGGGCTCGATGTGGCTGAACAGGCTCAAGCGGGAAGCTCCACGGGAAAGGGGGTCGAGTGGGGTTGGATCAGGGCGCCGGGGCGGCCAACGCCTTTTCGATGTCGCGGCGCAGCGACTCGGGTGTGTCGTTCGGGGCGTAGCGTTTGAGTACGCGCCCGTCCCGGCCGATCAGGAACTTCGTGAAGTTCCACTTGATGCCTTCGCTGCCCAGGAGGCCGGGGGCTTGCGACTTGAGCCATTGCCAGAGCGGGTGGGCCTGCGCGCCGTTGACCTCCACCTTGGCCATCATGGGGAAGCTCACGCCGTAGTTGATCTGGCAGAACGACGCGATCTGGTCGTTCGAACCCGGGTCCTGGCCGCCGAATTCGTTGCTGGGAAAGCCCACGATCACCAGACCGCGGTCGCGGTAGTCTTCCCACAGCTTCTCCAACCCCTTGAACTGCGGGGTGAAGCCGCACGAGCTGGCGGTGTTGACGATGAGCAGCACCTTGCCGCGCTGAGTGCTCAGGTGGGCAGGCTTGCCGCTGATCGACAGGGCCTCGAAGTCGTAGATGCTGGTATGCGCCATGCGGGGCTCCCCGTGGGTCGAAGGCGGCATGTTATCCCCGTGCCGCCGTGGCGATCACAGGGCCTCGAGAGCGGCCGCACCGGCTTCAGGCCTGAGCACCAGCAGCCCGCGGCGCCGCGTGGTCTTTGCCAGGCGCAGCAGCGCACGGTCATGGGTCACCAGCCAGCGGGCGCCTTCGGCCAGAGCCAGATCCACGAAAACCTGGTCGTCAGCATCGGTGCATCGCAGGCCGGGCAGGAGCGTGCCATGGGGCAGGCTGCATGGGCACGACCAGCGGTCGAACGTAGCCAGGACCTGCGCCGGATCCGGTTGCCAGCGCGCCAGTGGAGCATAGGCCAAGGTCCGCTGCAGCTCGTCGCGCATGGGCGCGCAGGCCAGCCATTGCAGGCGAGCCTGCTCGATGGCGCGGGCCCAGATCTGCATGCCGCGGTCGCGGAAGACAAGCCAGTCGAGCACGGCGTTGGTATCCAGCACCACGCCCGGCAGGGCGTGGGGCGCCCGGAAGTTGGGCATTGCGCACCCCCTGACTTGCCGCTTGGACCGTGGCCGAATATAATGGAAGGCTTTTCGGCACCCTTGCCGCGCGCGCACTCGGCTGAGCGCAGGCCCCGGCCCTCGCTTCGTTGCGGCCCCGGTGTGGCCCGAAAGGAGCCGAAAGGGCAGTAAGCCTGATAAGCCTGAAAGGGCTGAAAGGTCCGAATGGGGTTCCGAAAGGAATGCCCAACGACCACCGCGACGACCTCCGCAAGAGGCCCTGCCGTCGGCGGCCGGTTACTTCAGCGTAGCTTCAAACGGGAACAAGTTACTTATGCCAACCATCAACCAGCTCGTGCGCCAAGGCCGCCAGGTCGAAGCCACGAAGTCCAAGTCGCCGGCGATGCAGAACTCGCCGCAGCGCCGTGGCGTGTGCACCCGCGTGTACACCACGACACCGAAGAAGCCGAACTCGGCGTTGCGCAAGGTCGCCAAGGTGCGGCTGACCAACGGCTTCGAGATCATCAGCTACATCGGCGGTGAAGGCCACAACCTGCAGGAGCACAGCGTGGTGCTCGTGCGCGGCGGCCGCGTCAAGGACCTGCCGGGCGTGCGCTACCACATCGTGCGCGGTTCGCTGGATCTGCAGGGCGTCAAGGATCGCAAGCAGTCGCGCTCCAAGTACGGCGCCAAGCGTCCGAAGAAGGCCTGAAGCCTTCGGCAGAAAACGAAGACGGCCTGAAGGCCGTCCCAGTAAGTGAAGGGTCCTGATGGCCCTTCGAGGCGGCACCAGGCGCCGCCAGCTGAATCAACTCAAGGAAGACTCCCATGCCACGTCGTCGCGAAGTACCCAAGCGCGAGATCCTGCCGGACCCGAAGTTCGGCTCCGTCGACCTGTCCAAGTTCATGAACGTCATCATGGAATCGGGCAAGAAGGCCGTCGCCGAGCGCATCATCTACGGTGCGCTCGAGCAGGTCGAGAAGAAGGCCGCCAAGGATCCGCTGGAGATCTTCATGGTCGCGCTGAACAACATCAAGCCGATGGTCGAAGTGAAGTCCCGCCGCGTCGGCGGTGCGAACTACCAGGTTCCCGTGGAAGTTCGCCCCGTTCGCCGGCAGGCCCTGGCCATGCGCTGGCTGAAGGAAAGCGCTCGCAAGCGCGGCGAGAAGTCGATGGCTGCCCGTCTGGCCAATGAACTGCTGGAGGCCAGCGAGGGCCGCGGCGGCGCGGTGAAAAAGCGCGACGAAGTCCACCGCATGGCCGAAGCGAACAAGGCCTTCTCGCACTTCCGCTTCTAAACCGACTGACGCCGTCCCCGGCCGCCTTTACGGGTTAGTACTAGCCCGCGGGCGGCCCCTGCATTTGGAGATTGATCATGGCCCGCAAGACCCCCATCGAGCGCTACCGCAACATCGGTATCAGCGCCCACATCGATGCCGGCAAGACCACCACCACCGAGCGCATCCTGTACTACACGGGTGTCAACCACAAGATCGGTGAAGTGCACGACGGTGCGGCCACGATGGACTGGATGGAGCAGGAGCAGGAACGCGGCATCACGATCACCTCGGCGGCCACGACCTGCTTCTGGAAGGGCATGGAGCTCAATCACCCCGAGCACCGCATCAACATCATCGACACCCCGGGGCACGTCGACTTCACGATCGAGGTGGAACGTTCGATGCGCGTGCTCGACGGCGCCTGCATGGTGTATTGCGCCGTGGGCGGTGTGCAGCCGCAGTCCGAGACGGTCTGGCGTCAGGCCAACAAGTACAAGGTGCCGCGCCTGGCCTTCGTCAACAAGATGGACCGC
>DAORNK010000239.1:0-7190 GCA_035440985.1 Rubrivivax sp.
GCAGATGATAACCAACACTGCCGCACGGGCCTGGCGCCTTGCCGTTGGGGCTCCGCTTGAACGAGGGGTTAGGCCTCACTCAGCGCTGCAGAATGAGCGCGAGTGCCATGACCGCGGCGAGAAACGCGAGAAGGAGCCAGCCACCCACTCCGCGAGCGCCACGAGGCAGCAGGCCAAGCTGCTGACGACGGATGCGCTCGCGGTCCGCAAACACGAGGTGGCAGGAGGGACACTCAGTGAGAGGTCCAGGATCTGATGCCACTCTGATATACCCACATTGGGGGCAAGACAACGGATCACGCTTCGTTGCGAGAAGGGGCGGGGTAGTGGGTCCTACTGGTGGTAGATCTACCACAGGTCGAAATGGTGCCGACACGCGAGAAGCAGTCTGCCTTGACGTGCGAATAGGACGTGCCGGCGGAGTGCCGCCTGAAGATGTTGTACTAACGAACGAAGCACCAGATCCAGGGATGCCAACTGTTGTGCGAATACCGCGGGAACTCACATTCGTTGTGATGCCCCTTCCGCCGAAAGACACCGAGACACCGGACTTGCTCAGGTTGATTCGAACGCCAGGAATCAGCTTTACGCTTCTTCGAAAGCGAAATCCCATGCTCTGAGCCCTCCTGAGGATTGGTGGCCGACTGAGTCGCCTCGTGAGGCCTAACGCAGAGTTAACCGGGCGACGACGGGTGGGCGCCTTGCCCGCGAGGTGCAGGATATGCACACAGCGCCTCGCGGGCAAGGTGGCCAGCCGTTGGCGCTCCGGTTGAACGACCTGTTAGGCCACACTGCGTTTGCCTTCAATACGGCGGCTTGATTCGAAGTGCTTGGCGGGAGAGCGCGACTTCAGCCTGGATGAGGCGCTCGAAGGACAGTCGGCGCTCATGCTGAAGTCGCTGTACAACGAGGTTCGCTCCGGCGTCGATGATCCCCTGTATGGTCTTTGCCTGCTCCTTTGTCAGTGTGCCAGGGACAGCGCGCTTCGGAAGCTCAAGGTCGAGCGGCTCAAAGACTGCAAGCCAGTGGTCTTTGATTCGCGGCAACGCATGCGATGTGACGGCCTCCTCGACTCCTTCTGCATTGAGCTTCTGTCGAATCAGGTCTTGCCACTCCTTCCACTCTCGCTCCTGCGTGTCGGGGAACTCGAAGATGGTTGCCATATGCGGAGCGGGTCTTTTGTCGTGGCCGCGATTGCGGCGGTCGGTTGAGTTGTGTGGCCTAACGTTCGAGGTAACCTGCCCGCGGAGGCAGGTGCTGTAAGCCCGGACTGAGACGATAGTACTGCTGGCTCAGGCCGGGCTTACAGCGCCTGCCGTAGCGGGTCAGGTTGACCGAGGGGTTAGGCAGCACTGCGCACCAACGCCGGGAAGCCTGCATAAAGCTTCTGGTACTCCGCTTCTGCAGGCACAAGCTTGAACAGGGTGCCCTTGGGCTCGATGAAGCTGTAGACAGTGCGTTTCGGCTTCTCGTGCCACCCAATGTTGAAGGCGCACAGCCTGGGGAAGAACTGGAGCTGGCTGTACGGCAGGTAATCATGGATCCAGTAGGCCAAAGCGCGCCAGTCCGCGCCTTTCTCATACCTGTCCGTGAACCAAGGCAAGACGATGCAGGCCATTGCTCCAGACAGCCCTTCTGAATCGCGTCTGTCCCAGATGTGCGCAGCGTAGTTCGATTCATTCGAGCCGCAGTTGTGCCCCTTTTCGTTGCCAAGGGCGTTGATCTCTTCGGACCTGTAGGCCGAACGAATGGCTACGCGGCCGAAAGTGCCTTGAAGCGGCTCCAGTAGCTCTTCGCAGAGCTTCTTTCCTGCTGCAATTGCGAGGTCAGGATCGCGGGGTATGTTTGGCTTGCCATAGAAGTTAGCGATTTCGCTGTACAGGAACTCGCGCATGAAGAAGTTCTGGGAGAGGCGGACTCGGCCAAGGTCTTCGAGGCTGTTCACGGACTGTGGAGTGCGCATGGCTGTGTTTGTGCTGCCTAACGTTCGAGTTGAGGCGGTACCGACGGCAAGGCGCCAGCCCCGGGCTGGCGAAAATGTACCGCGTACCGCCAGGCCGGGCCTGGTGGCCCGCCGCTGGTGCTCCGGTTGAGCGAGGGGTTAGGCCGCACTTCCCCAAGCCGTTGAGTCATCAGCGATCATGCGTGGACCCGTTAGTGGCCAAGTGCTTGCCATCGCTTCGAGATTCCCGGTGTTATTTGCAGCAATCCAATTTGCAGCATAACCAGTAAATGTCACATCCACGCCGCACGACATCCAGTTAGCAATCATGATGACAACCTCCTCTAGATTCTTTCCGCGACGCGCGAATCGTTTGAGTTCTTCTCGCTCATCATAGGTCATTGCTTTTGGGTACTCTGTTTCCATAGGACAATCCAGTAAGTCTGTTATCTGATTTCAATGCAAAAACTATCAGGCTTGACGCTGCATTTATATGTACGCAGCCTGCGTGACACCACCGTTCCGACCTCGTCGTAAACCATAACCCTGCAGACTGAAACGTCCGACTCGGCTTCCGTAGGTGGCGAGCAATCGTGGCCGTCCCATGTCTCGGAGCGCTGAGAGGACTTCACCTGCTCCTTGAATAAGTTCGTGCGTGCTCTTTGTTCAGGAGTCGGAGGCGGCTCCTTTTTTCCACAGGCCGCATTGATAGAAGCGCAGATGACCACAAGCGCGCAGAGCAAGTTTCGGTCGATACTCATTAATCTGTCGTTTCGTATTTGGAATGGGAGTGTGCGTTTTCCTGTCTGGCCTAGTTTGCGGACGACCGCATGAAGCGTATCTCGGACCGTCACGATATGCAACAGGCGTTGTCAAACTTAGCCAAGGGCGCCGACGGTTTTGTTAGGTGGTGGGCTACGAGTGGCTCATGGTGCGGCCTAACGTGTTTTCGACAGCATCCCCAAGTAGCCGCTATCAACTACAAGTATCCATGAGTGGATCCTGGTATCCATCTATGGATTCGGGGATAGGGGCAGGATGCGTGACCTCAAGCCCAAAGCCACGGCGGTGGCGCGCCGGATTCGCCAGACGCCTTCGTGTTTGTCCCAGCGGCCGCCGGCAGCCTTGATCCTGGCCTGAAGGTCTCGTTCCTGCACCTTTACGAACACGTCCACCAGGGGACTCCGCCGGCGCTGGATGGCCGCTTTCGCCACCACCAGTTCCACCGTCGTGATGCGTCGCGTGCCAGTGGGATCGATCCGTTGGCGTACGCAGACGAGGTCGTCGCCAAAGCGCGCCGAGATCTGTTTCGAGCCCTCGCGTCCTTCGGGATCTTCTTGATCACGCGAAAGGCCCACAGCGCCTGCTTCGTTGCACCTGTCATGTTGGCAACCCGGCCCCTGCCCGGGCCAACCGCACTTCCATGCGCGCCTGCTACCTGCCCGCCGCATCCGCGGCGCTGGCCGCGCGCGCCGCGGCCGCGTCCTGGGCGGCCTTGAAATTCGCGACGGCTTGCTCCTGCTGGGCTTTCGCCTGCCTGGCTTGTTCGGCCTGCAAGCCACCAACCGCCGCCGCACCACCCGCCACTTCTGCACCGCATCCCGCCACCTGGGTCAGCATCGCGATCAGGGCAAGGATCGGCATCGAGCGTCGCGCCCCGACGCGTCCTTCGGTCGGCTGCTTGCCGGCATCAGGCGCACCCGGTGCCGGCCGCTGGCGTTGACGAATCTGCATGTGAGATCTCCCGTTTCCCTGGCTGGGCTGGCCTCGGAACGCCCGGTGCCGCATCATCCATGTGGGTACCTTCGACAAGGGCTCGCTCCTGACCATTGGCCCATTCTGCCGGCATCTCGCTGCTGTGCCTACCGGTGCGGGCCGCTCCTGGTCCGGACTCTGGTCCGGACTGGCAGGCACGGTCGCAGGGGCTGGCCGCCGCTGCCGCCGCGGTGCAGGCCGTCGTGCGCTGCCCGCTTACGATGCTCCCCGCTCCATTCAGCCGCGAACGAAAGCCCTCCATGCCCGATGTAGTCAAGGTCCAGGTCCAACGCAGCGGCCGCCGTTTCGACGCCGAGGCGGTGCTCGACCTCCCGGCCGAGGCCGCCACGGTGTGGGAGACCATCACCGACTACACCGCCCTGCCCCGCTTCATGCCTGGCATCCGCAGTTGCCGCATCATGGAGGGCCGGGCACAGCCTGCGGGCGGGCACGGCGACGAACGGCTGGTGGTGCAGCAGGAAGGCGAGTTCCGCTTCCTGCTGTTTGCGCAAGACCTCAAGCTCACGCTGCACATCGAGCACCAGGCGATGCGGGTGGCCCATGCCCGCGCGACCAGCTTCGATCTGGGTCTGCTCAAGGGTTCAGCCATCGAGATCTTCGAAGGCCGCTACGAGATCGACCCGCCCGGATCGCCCCGGCGCGCCGGCCGTGTGCAGTTGCACTACAGCGCCGTGATCGGACTGCACCTGCCCCCACCGCCCGGCATCGGGAACTTCGCGGTGCGCCAGAACCTTGAAACACAGCTGCGCGCAGTGGCCGCCGAGGTCGCCCGCCGCCATTCAGCGAAGTCTGCACCGACGCCCGCGCGACGGGCCCGGTAGCGGCTATGCCCCGAAATGGCCGTGCTGCACGTGGCAGCCGCACCGCCGGCAGACGGACGCTGCACAGTCCAGTCGACCTGCACCCCGCAGCCCTTTGCGCCTGAATCGTTGGTAGGCCGTGTTGGACTTGAACCAACGACCAAAGGATTATGAGTCCTCTGCTCTGACCAACTGAGCTAACGGCCCACTGAACAGCAATCTCGAAAGCGGCAGCGCATTCTAGGAGCCGTCTCAGGTCTTCACCGACAGCACGTTGCCGACCAGCCGGGAGGTGATGTCGACGATCTGGATCATGCGGTCGTAGGCCATGCGCGTGGGGCCGATGACGCCCAGCGTGCCCACGATGCGGCCATCCACTTCATAGGGGGCGGTGACCACGCTCAGTTCCTCGAAGGGCACGACCTGGCTTTCGCCGCCGATGTAGATGCGCACCCCCTCGGCACGGCTGCTGACGTCCAGCAGGCGCATCAGTTCGGTCTTCTGCTCGAACATGGCGAACAGCCGGCGCAGGCTGCTCATGTCGTGGCCCAGGTCCTGCACGGCCAGCAGGTTGCGCTCACCCGAGACGACGACGTTGTCGGTGCTCTCGGCCAGCACCTCGGTGCCGGCCTGCACGGCGGCCTGCATCAGCGCGGCGATCTCCGCGCGCAGGGCGTCGATCTCGCTGCGCAGCCGGCCACGCACTTCTTCGATGGTCAGGCCGGCATAGTGCGCGTTCAGGTGGTTGGTGGCCTCGATCAGTTCGGCCTGCTGGTAGTCGCGCGCGGTGAAGATCACGCGGTTCTGCACGTCGCCATCGGGGGCCACCAGGATGACCAGCACGCGGCGTTCGCCCAGGCGCAGGAACTCGATGTGGTGGAACACGCTGGCCTTGCGCGGTGCGGTCACGACACCGACGAAGCTGCTCAGGCTGGACAGCAGCGCTGCAGCCTGCGCGATCACGCGCTGGGGCTGGTCGGGGTGCAGTTGTTCGCGCGCGGCGGCGACTTCAGGCGACAGGTGATCCAGGTCCAGCGGCCCGCCCACGCCCAGATGGCGCGCCGTGAGCATGGTGTCCACGAAGAGCCGGTAGCCGCGCGCCGTGGGCACGCGGCCGGCGCTGGTGTGGGGGCTGGCGATCAGGCCCAGGTCCTCCAGGTCGGCCATCACGTTGCGGATGGTGGCCGGCGAAAGGTCCAGCCCGGACGTCCGCGACAGCGTGCGCGATCCCACCGGCGTGCCGTCGGCGATGTATCGCTCCACCAGCGTCTTGAGCAGCGTACGCGCACGTTCGTCCAGCATGTTGCCGATTGTAGGTAGCGGGGCGGCGCCGGGGTGGGTGGCCATTGGCCCTATGGTGTAATGATTCGCATGGCCCTGGGCTTCCGTCATGCAGCCATCATTGGCAAGTATCAGGCGCGCGGCATCCGCCCGCTGCTGGAGGACATCGCCCATTTCCTGCTCGAACAGGGCCTGGAGGTTTCGATCGAACGCGCCACCGCCCAGGCCACCGGCGTCACCGACTTCGAAGCGCTGACACCGCTGGAGATGGGCCAGCGTTGCGATCTGGCCGTGGTGGTGGGCGGTGACGGCACCATGCTGGGCATCGCGCGCGAGCTGGCGCGCTGGAACCTGCCGCTGGTGGGCATCAACCAGGGGCGGCTGGGTTTCATCACCGACATTCCCATCGACCAGTACAAGGATGCCCTGGCGCCGATGATCACGGGTGATTTCGAGGTCGAGACCCGTTCGATGCTCGAGGGCGACGTCTGGCGCGACGGGCAGCGCATCTTCGAGGGCCTGTCGCTCAACGACGTGGTGGTCGGCCGCGGCTCTTCGGCCAGCATGGTGGAGCTGCGCGTGGACGTGGACGGCGACTTCGTCGCCAACCTGCGGGCCGACGGCCTGATCGTGGCCACGCCCACCGGGTCGACGGCCTATGCGCTGTCGGCCGGCGGGCCCATCATGCACCCGTCCATCGGCGGCTGGCTGATGGTGCCGATTGCCTCGCACACGCTGTCCAACCGGCCCATCGTGCTGCCGGACAGCGGCGAAGTCCGCATCGGCATCGTCAGCGGTCGGGACGTGTCGGTCAACTTCGACATGCACACGCTTTCCAGCCTGATGCACGGCGATCAGGTGCGGGTGCGGCGCAGCGCGCACAAGGTGCGCTTCCTGCACCCGCGGGGCTGGAGCTACTACGCCACGCTGCGCCGCAAGCTGCGCTGGTACGAAGGCGTGGTCTAGCCATGCTCCGGCGGCTGTCCCTGCGCGACGTGGTCATCGTGGCCGAGCTGGATCTCGAACTGGGCCCCGGCTTCACGGTGCTCACCGGTGAAACCGGCGCCGGCAAGTCCATCCTGGTGGACGCGCTGCAACTGGCGCTGGGCGCGCGTGCCGAAGCCACGCTGGTGCGCGAAGGCGCCCGGCGGGCGGAAGTCAGCGCCGAGTTCGACACCCCGGACTCGCTGCGGCCCTGGCTGGAAGAGGCCGGATTTGCCGTTGACGAGGTGCTGCTGCTGCGCCGCGTCGTCGATGCCGCCGGCGGCGCGGACGCCTCGGGCCGAAGCCGGGCCTGGATCAACGGCAGCCCGGCCACGCTGGCCCAGCTGCGCGAAGCTGCCGACCACCTGGTGGACATCCACGGACAGCATGCCTGGCAGAGCCTGACC
>DAORNK010000240.1:0-7178 GCA_035440985.1 Rubrivivax sp.
GCCGCGGTTGAGCGACACGCCGTAGATCTGCTGGATGTTGAGGGCGATACCCGAAAAGAAATCCGCCAGGATGTTTCGTAGCGCCAGCCCGAGCACGATGCCCAACACGCCCGTGGTGGCCAGCACGGCCGACAGCGCCAGGCCCCAGGTGCGCCCCAGCAGCACCGCCACGCCCAGCAGCAGCAGCAGCACGGCCACGAACTGCCGCAACAGGCGCGGGGCACGCAGCCCCAGCCAGTGCGGCAGCAGGCGGTCCCAGACCAGCAGGTCGATCAGCCGCATGGCCAGCCAGATGCCAGCCAGCCACAGCGCGCTGTCGACCACCCGCGCCGCCATCAGCATGCCCTGCGGCCCAAGGGGCAGCAGCCCCAGCGCGGCCTGCAGCAGCGCCAGTGCGCCGAGCAAGGCCACCGGGGCCAGCAGCAGCGTGGGGTGCAGTGCGCGCGGCGGCGCGAGGGAGTGGGTGTCCTTCAAGGCGGTTCGCAGTGTAGGCGCAGGCTCAGGCCTATCTGCGGGGCCTACCCGTGAGGCCTGTCACGGCCGGCTGTGGCTGCCCCCCTCAGCTGGAGTGTGCGCGAGGGCATGGGTGCCCGCTACACTCGATCGAAGCAACCGGTTGCAGTCCGGTCTCGTGGGGTCGTGGTCGCCAGCCGCTGGCGAGGTCGATCGACCCGGTTACGGAAATGGAGCACCAAGTTGTACCTGGCATCCAAAGCCGCTTCTTCGGCCCGCCCAGGATGACACCGACCATCGTGCTCAATGTCGTGGGGCTCACGCCCGGCTTGCTTGGGCATGCCCCCCATCTGCAGGCGCTGGCGCAGCAGGGTGAAATGCGCCCGCTCACGACCGTCCTGCCGGCCGTCACGACGACGGTGCAGTCCAGCATGCTCACGGGCTTGCTGCCGCGGGACCATGGCATCGTGGCCAATGGCTGGTACTTCCGCGATCTGTCGGAAGTCTGGCTGTGGCGCCAGTCGAACCGGCTGGTGGGAGGCGAAAAGGTCTGGCAAGCGGCGAAGCGGCGCGATCCGGCCTTCACCTGCGCCAAGCTGTTCTGGTGGTACAACATGTACGCCAGCGTCGACTTCGCTGTCACACCCCGGCCCATGTACCTGGCCGATGGCCGCAAACTGCCGGACATCCACACGCATCCGGCCACCCTTCGCGACGAGTTGCAGGGTGCACTCGGTGAGTTCCCCTTGTTCCGCTTCTGGGGCCCGGGCGCCGACATCGCATCCAGCCAATGGATCGCGCGCAGCGCGCTGCATGTGCTCGAGCGCCAGCGGCCGACGCTCACGCTCGTGTACCTGCCGCATCTGGACTACGACCTGCAGCGCTTCGGGCCGCATCATCCGGGCATCCCGGCGCAGGTGGCGGCGGTGGATGCGCTGTGTGAGCCGCTGATCGAAAAGGCGCGGGCGATGGGCGCGCATGTCGTGGTGCTGTCCGAGTACGGCATCACCGAGGTCTCACGCCCGGTTCACATCAATCGCGCGCTGCGCGAGGCGGGCTGGCTCAAGGTGAGGCTCGAACGGGGACTCGAGCAACTCGACGCCGGGGCCTCCGACGCCTTTGCGGTGGCGGATCATCAGCTGGCGCATGTGTACGTGGCGCGGCCCGAACTGGTGGGCGAAGTGGCAGCCTGCCTGGCATCGCTGCCGGGCGTGGAGTCGGTTCTGGATGGGTCCGGCCAGCGGGCGGCCGGCCTGGATCATGCGCGGTCGGGCGAACTCGTGGCGGTGGCCGCGGCCGACAGCTGGTTCACCTACTACCATTTCCTCGACGATGCGCGTGCGCCGGACTCCGCCCGCACGGTCGACATCCACCGCAAGCCGGGCTACGACCCCGTCGAGCTCTTCATCGACCGCCGGATCGCGTTCCCCAAACTCGCCGTCGCTTCGCGGCTGGCGCGCAAAGTGCTCGGCATGCGCTACCTGATGGACGTCATCGGGCTCGACGCGACGGTGGTGCGCGGCTCGCATGGCCGGCCCACCGACAGGCCCGAGGACGGGCCGCTGTTCATCACGACCGCGCCCGAGTTCCTGGGCCAGGGGCCGGTGCCTGCGGTGGCGGTCAAGCAATTGTTGTTGGATCACCTGTTCGGGGTGGCGGCGTGAAGCAGCGGCCCTTCGGATGGCGGGAGAAGAGCTGGGAGAAGAGGGCATGACGCCTGAGTCGGCTTTGTTTGAATGGCTGGAGCCGCGGCTGGACGGCGCCGGCGCGGGGTGGTTGCGGGAGTCCGTGGCGAGCCTGGCCGGCGGTGGCACGGATCGCGACCTGTTCCGTTGCGTGAGCCTGGTCTCACGCAAGCTCGGCAAGGCCTCGCTGGCGCTCGATGCCGCTGCGCTGGCGGTGGCCGATGCCGCGCGGCCCGGGTGGGACCCTTCGCGGTGGACGGTCGACCAGGCCGCGCGCATCCTGTTGCTGCTGACCGCTGCCGCCGACCGCCCGTCGTTCGTGCGCCGCCTGGACCAGCTCTGTGCCACGGCGGACGTGGACGAACTGGTGGCCTTCTACACCGGGCTGCCGCTTTATCCGGATCCACCCGCGCACCGTCAGCGTGCCGCCGAGGGCGTGCGGACGAACATGCGCGTGGTGTTCGAGGCCGTCGCTCATCACAACCCGTACCCTGCCGAGCAGTTGCCGGAGGACGCCTGGAACCAGATGGTGCTCAAGGCGCTGTTCGTCGGCAGCACGCTCGACGCCATCGTCGGCCTGGACCGGCGAGCCAACGCGCCGCTGGCGCGCATGCTTTGCGACTACGCGCACGAACGCTGGTCGGCTGGCCGACCCGTGAGCCCGGAGCTCTGGCGTTGCGTGGGGCCCTTCGCGTCCGGCGCGCTGCTGGTGGACCTGGCGCGGGTGCTCGAAAAGGGCGCGCCACCCGAACGTGCCGCCGCGGTGCTGGCACTGCGCAGCGCCCGCGACCCCGATGCCCGCCAACTGCTCGATCGCCACGTCGCCCTGCGGGACGTCGTGGCGGCGCGCGGCACGGATTGGCAATCGGTGCTCGAATTCAACTGACCTCCTGGGAGCAGAACCATGCGCTTCATCGACCCCCATGTGCACATGTCGTCACGCACCACCGACGACTACCAACGCATGCACGCAGCCGGCGTGGTGGCGGTCATCGAGCCGGCTTTCTGGCTCGGGCAGCCGCGCACCAATGTCGGCAGCTACATCGACTACCTTTCCAGCATCGTCGGCTGGGAGCGCTTCCGCGCCTCGCAATTCGGCATCCGCCACTACTGCACCATCGGCCTGAACAGCAAGGAAGCCAACAACGAGGCCCTGGCCGAGGCGGTGCTGGACATCCTGCCGCGCTATCTGTCCAAGGAAGGCGTGGTGGCGGTGGGTGAGATCGGCTACGACGACGGCAGCGCGCTGGAAGACCGGTACTACCGCGCCCAGCTCAAGCTGGCCGTCGAATACGAGATGCTGGTGATGGTGCACACGCCGCACCGCGACAAGAAGGCCGGCACGCTGCGCAGCATGGCGGTGGCGCTGGAAATGGGCATGGCGCCGGGCCGCGTCATCATCGACCACAACAACGAAGAGACCGTGCGCGACGTGCTCGACTGCGGCTTCTGGGCCGGGTTCACGCTCTACCCGAACACCAAGATGGGCAGCGAGCGCATGGTGGAGATCGTGCGCGAATACGGCTCGGAGCGCATCTTCGTGGACTCCAGCGCCGATTGGGGCGTGTCCGACCCGCTGGCGGTGCCGAAGACGGCGCGGCTGATGCTCGAGCGCGGCATCCCGGCCGAGGCCGTCGAAGCCACCTGCTATGGCAACGCGTTGGCGGCCTACGCGCAGAGCGGTCAGCTGCTCGAATCGCACTGGCTGGCGCCGGCGGCGGTCGACCAGCGCTCGCTGTTCGAAGGCAATACCGTGTTGCGCGGCCAGGTGCCCCAGGTGGGCGCGCTGTCCGTCACGGCCGAACTGGCGGACAACCTGCTCATCAAATAACTGCACCGTGTCCCAACTGGTTAGGAGTCTGCCATCGTGAGCGCCGTGATCACCAGCCTGCCCCAGCGCAGCGAGGATCGTCCCGCCTTCTACCTGCAGTCGTTCTCGGTGCGCTACGAGTACCCTGTGTGCTTCACCGAGCACCTGTTCGCGCGCGGCAACCCGGTGTTCCGCGACACCCTGGCGCGCTGCGAGCCCGGGCGTCGGCACCGCTTCGTGGCCTTCATCGATTCCAACGTGGCCGCTTCGTTTCCGTCACTGGCCCATGACATCGCCGGTTATGCCGGTCTGCACGCCGAGAGCATGGAACTGCTGACGCACCCGGAAGTCGTGCCGGGTGGCGAACAGGTCAAGAACGATCCGCCGTTGTTCACGCGGTTGCAGAAGCGGCTGGTGGATCTGGGCGTCGACCGGCATGCCTTCGTGGTGGGCATCGGCGGCGGGGCATTTCTCGACCTGATCGGCTATGTCGCTTCGACCACCCACCGCGGCATCCGCCACATCCGCGTGCCGACCACCGTGCTGGCGCAGAACGATTCCGGCGTGGGCGTCAAGAACGGCGTCAATGCCTTCGGGGTGAAGAACCTGCTGGGCAGCTTTGCGCCGCCGTTTGCCGTGCTCAACGACTCGGACTTCCTGCGCACGCTGCACCCCCGCGACAAGATCGCCGGCGTGGCCGAGGCCGTCAAGGTGGCGCTGATCCGCGACCGCACGTTCTTCGAGTGGCTGGAGGCCAACGCCGCCGCCCTGCGTGCGTGCGACAAGTCTGCGATGAGCCACATGATCCGGCACTGCGCCGAACTGCACATGCGCCAGATCGCCCATGGCGGTGATCCTTTCGAGACCGGCAGCGCCCGGCCGCTCGACTACGGGCACTGGTCGGCGCACCGGCTGGAAGCCCTGACGGCCCACGAACTGCGCCATGGTGAAGCCGTGGCCATCGGCCTGGCGCTGGATACGCGCTACTCGGTACAGATCGGCATGCTGCGGGCCGGAGGCGAAGACCGGGTGCACAGCCTGCTGAAGCGGCTGGGCTTCCACCTGTGGCACCCGGCGCTGGAATCGCGCGACACCGACGGCCAATGGCAACTGCTGCGCGGCCTGCGCGAGTTTCGCGAACACCTGGGCGGCGAACTCACCATCACGCTGCTGCGCGACATCGGCGTGGGCGAGGAGGTGCACCAGATGGACGCGCAGGAGATCCTGCGCGCGCTGGTCTGGCTGCGGCGCCTGGAGTACGGTGCGTGAACCTGGGCGCCGGCGTCCATCTCACCTACTGCAGCAACATCCATCCGGGTGAGTCGTGGGCTGAGGTCCGCGCGAACTTCGACCGCCATGTGGTGCCGGTGCGTGACCGCCTGGCGGCCTGCGGGGCCGATGGCGATTTCGGCGTGGGGCTGCGCCTGTCGGCGCGTGCCGCCGCCGAACTGGCCGCGCCCGAGGCACTGGCCGAGTTTCGCGACTTTCTCGGCCGCCAGCGCCTCTACGTCTTCACCATCAACGGCTTTCCCTACGGCACCTTCCACGGCCAGCGTGTGAAGGAAGACGTCTACCTGCCCGACTGGCGCGACCCCGAGCGGCTGCGCTACACCCGTCAGCTCGCCGATCTGCTGGCGGCCCTGCTGCCGCAGGATGCCACCATCGAAGGCAGTCTGAGCACCGTGCCCGGTGCCTTCAAGCCCGCGCTGACCGGGCCGCAGGACCTGGCCCTGATCGTCGAGCACCTGCTGTGCGCCGTCGCGCACCTGGTGGCGCTGAAGGCGCGCACGGGGCGGCGCGTCGCGCTGGCGCTCGAGCCCGAGCCGCACTGCCTGCTGGAAACCATAGCCGAGGTCGTCACCTTCTTCGAGCGCGATCTGCATGGCCCGGCGGCCGTGCGCCGCATGATGGCGCTCACCGGGCTAGCCGAAGCCGGCGCCTTGCAGGCGCTGCGCGAGCACCTGGGCTTATGCCTCGATCTGTGCCATGCCGCCGTCGAATACGAAGAGCCCGCTCACGTCGTGCAGCGGCTGGCGCATGCCGGCATTCGCGTGGCCAAGATGCAGATCAGCGCCGGCCTGCGCCTGCCCGAGCTCAACACCCGGGCGCTGGCCGCCCTGCAGCGCTTTCAGGACCCGGTCTACCTGCACCAGGTGGTGCAGCGCGGGCCGGGCGGCCTGAAGCGTTTTGCCGATCTGCCCGAGGCCCTGGCGGCGTTGCCGGCATCGACGGCCGATCTGGAATGGCGCGTGCACTTCCATGTCCCGGTCTTTCTCGAGGAGCTGGCGCCGTTTGCTTCCACCCAAGCCTTCATCCGTGAGATGCTGGCGATGCAGCGCGCCAGCGCCATCTCACGGCACCTCGAGGTCGAGACCTACACCTGGGATGTGCTGCCCGATGCCTACCGCAGCGGCACGGTCGATGCGGCCGTGGCGCGCGAGCTCAGCTGGGTGCGCGGGGAGCTGGTCTCTTGAATCTGCGGCTGGCCCTGCAACTGGGGCGCATCTCCAACCTGCCCACGGTCTGGTCCAACGTGCTCGTGGGTGCCCTGCTGGCCGGCGGCAGCCTGGGCGATGCGCGGCTGCCGCTGCTGATGCTGGCGGCGTCGCTGTTCTATGTCGGCGGCATGTTCCTCAACGATGCCTTCGACCGCGGCTTCGACGCCTTGCATAGGCCCGAGCGGCCGATTCCATCCGGCCAGGTCTCAGCGCGGCAAGTCTTCAGCTACGGTTTTGCGATGCTGGGCCTGGGCATCATGGGCGTGGCTGTGGCCAGCCGCGGGCCGGACGGCATGCCCGCGTGGCGCGCGCTGGCGGCAGGTGCCGCGCTGGCCGGTGCCATCGTGCTGTACGACGCCCACCACAAGGGCAATCCGCTCAGCCCGCTGGTCATGGGCCTGTGCCGGGTCTTGGTGGTGCTGACCGCAGCGTTCAGCGTCGCCGCAACGCTGCCGATCGCCGTCGTCCTGGCAGCGCTGGCCCTGCTGTGCCACCTGATCGGCCTGACCTACATCGCCAAGCAGGAACACCTGGACCGCATCGGCAAGCTCTGGCCCCTGGGCTTGCTGGCCGTGCCGGTGCTGTACGGTGTGGCGCTGGCGTTGGCAGCGCCGGCCGTCTGGGTGCCGCTGGCGCTGTATGCGGCCGTGCTGCTGTATGCGCTGGGCCTGCTGCGTCGCCGCGCCCGTGGCGACGTGCCACGCGCCGTCGTGACGCTGATCGCGGGCATGT
>DAORNK010000241.1:0-7133 GCA_035440985.1 Rubrivivax sp.
GGGTCGTCGGCGCGGCGGGCGCCACAGCGGCGCCCGAAGCGCTGACCACGCCGCCCTGCAGCTGATAGCGTGATTCGCGCGAGAGCTGGGTCAGATCGGGCGGCACTTCCAATGCCTTGGTCTTGACTGTGCCGCTGCGGTAATCCACCTTTTCGCCCGAGAACAGGCCATCGAGGGTCGAACAGCCGGCCAGCCCGGCGCACAGCGCGAGGGCTGCCAACCGCGTGGGAGTGACGGCAAGAAGGAATTTCACGTTCGGTGTCTCCGCCCCGGCTGCCAAAGCGGCTGGGTAGTGTGCAGGAAGGATCGCAGGAAGGATCGCAGAGGAAGGGCCGTTGCCGGTGCGGTTCAGGTCAGCAGCCCGGACTCGCGCAGAGCCTGGGCCACCAGCGCCTGCCCGGCCGCCGTCAACGGTGTGAGAGGCAGGCGGACCCGCGTGCCGCACAGGCCGAGCTGGGACATCGCCCACTTGGCCGGCGCGGGACTGGGCTCGCAGAAGAGCTGCTTGTGCAGCGGCAGCAGCCGCAGGTGCAGGCTGCGTGCCCTGCCAACGTCGCCCTGGATGGCCGCCATGCACAACTCGTGCATCAGGCGGGGTGCCACGTTGGCAGTGACGCTGACGTTGCCCTGCCCGCCCAGAAGCATCAGCGCCACCGCGGTGCCGTCGTCGCCTGAATAGACGGCAAACCCCTGGGGTGCATGCTTGATGAGGTGGCAGGCGCGTTCGATGTTGCCGGTGGCCTCCTTGATGCCCACCACGCGAGGCAGCTGGGCCAGACGCAGCGCGGTCTCGGGCAGCATGTCGGCCACCGTGCGGCCTGGCACGTTGTACAGCACCAGCGGCAGGTCCACGGCTTCGGCGATGGCCTTGAAGTGCTGGAAGATCCCTTCCTGCGATGGCCGGTTGTAGTACGGCACCACCGAGAGGTGGCAATCAGCACCGACCTGCCTGGCGTAGTGCGCGAGTTCGATGGCCTCGGCGGTACTGTTGGCGCCAGTCCCGGCCATCACGGGCACCCGTCCCGCGGCGTGCTCGACGGCCACGCGGATGATCTCGCAGTTCTCGGCCATCGAGACCGTCGGCGATTCGCCCGTGGTGCCCACCACGCCTATGCAGTTCGTGCCTTCGGCAATATGCCAGTCGATCAGGCGGCGCAGCGCGGCGTAGTCGACGCTGCCGTCTTCGTGCATGGGCGTGACCAGGGCCACGATGCTGCCAACGATGGGATTCATGCGGTCTCGGTTCCTGCCGGGGCTCTATGGGCGACCGCCGATTTTAGCGGGCGGGCCCGGACAGCCCGTAGCGGGCCGGTTCGCCGATGCCGGCGCCGGCCTTCACGGCCACGATGCGCTGTACGAATCGCGGCCCTTCAGGCTCGAAACCGTCTTCGAACGCCACGACACGCAGACCTGCGAACGCCTGCAGCAGTTCCCCGGGCCGCAACAGGAACTCGGGTCGGGACGGCCGGCCCACGGTCTGCTGTCCCTCGGCAAAGGTTTCGTAGATCAGCACGCCGTCGTCGACCAGTGCTTCGTGCAATGCCGGCCACAGTGCCCGCCACAGGTAGTTGGTGACGAGCACGGCGTCGAAGCGCCGGCCGGGCAGGGGCCAGGGGCCGGCTTCGATGTCGGCGACCAGCACCTGCGCACCGGAGGGCAGATCCTCGGCGGCGGCGGCCGGGTCGCGGTCGATGCCGGTGACGGCGAAACCCTGGGCGGCCAGCCAGCGCAGGTGGCGCCCCCGGCTGCCGCAGGCCACGTCCAGCACACTGCCACCGGGACGGATCAGGCCGACGAAGCGCTGCACCCAGGCCGCGGGTGCGGCGCTGCCGTCGATCAGAAGCATGACCAGACCCGGTTGGCCAGATCCACGGCCAGATGCGGGTTGAAGTAGGCCGCGAAGACAGCCGCCAGCGCAGCCAGCGCGCCGGCCCACCGCATCCATCGCCAGACCGAAGGCTTCATGCGGGTCGGGCTGTCGCGGGCCGCACGGGGCGGGCAATGGCGCCTTCGCGGACCGGCAGGTTGATCAACGCCGCAAATACACCCAGAGCCACGGCGATCCACCACACCAGGTTGTAGCTGCCGGTGGCGTCGTAGAGCTTGCCGCCCAGCCACGCGCCCATGAAGCTGCCGAGCTGATGGCTGAGGAAGACGAAGCCGCCCAGCATGCTCATGTACTGCACGCCGAAGATCTGCGCCACGATGGCATTGGTGGGGGGCACCGTGCTGAGCCACAGCAGCCCCATCACGGCGGAGAACAGGTAGACGCTCCAAGGCGACAATGGCGCCAGCAGAAAGGCAACGATGGCCACCGCGCGGGCCAGGTAGATGAAGGCCAGGATGTGGCGCTTGGCCCTGCGCTGGCCCAGCACCCCGGCGGCGTAGGTGCCAAAGACGTTGAACAAGCCGATCAGCGCCAGTGCCACGGTGGCCACCTGCGGTGCCATCCCGTGGTCCTTCAGGTAGCTGGGCATGTGCACGCCGATGAACACCACCTGGAAGCCGCACACGAAGTAGCCGGCCATCAGCAGGCGAAAGCTCGGGTAGGCAAAGGCCTCGCGGATCGCCGAGCCCACGCTCTGGCGGTGCCCGTCGTGCAGCGCCGGCGTCAAGGGCTCGCGCAGGCCCCAGGCCAGCGGCACGATGGCCAGTGCCAGGCAGCCCAGCACGAACAGGGCGTTCTGCCAGCCCTGGCTGCTGATCAGCCAGGTTTCCACCGGCACCATCATGAACTGCCCGAACGAACCCGCTGCGGCGGCCATGCCCATGGCCCAGGAACGCCGGTCGGCCGGCACGTTGCGGGCAATCACGCCGTAGACGATGGCGTAGGTGGTGCCGGATTGCGCCAGGCCCAGCATCAGACCTGCGCTGCCGGTGAAGGCGAGGCCGGAGGTGGCCAGTGCCATCAGCACCAGGCCGGCGGCGTACAGCACGCTGCCGGCGATCAGTACGCGAAACGCCCCGAATCGGTCGGCCAGCAGCCCGGCCAGCGGCCCGGCCAGACCCCAGGCCAGGTTCTGCACCGCCAGCGCGAAGGCAAAGGTCTCGCGCGTCCAGCCGCGGTCCATCGTGATGGGGGCCAGCCACAGGCCGAAGCCGTGGCGTATGCCCATGCTCAAGGTGACGATGGCGGCGCCGAACAGCAGCACCCGTGTCATCGTCAGCGGAGCAGGACGGTCCGTGGCCAGGATCATGCCGGGGACTGTATCGAAAACCGGAGCGGCACGGGCGCTGGCCGCGGCAGGCGCCAGCCTGCCGCCACTGCCTAGAATGCGCGCCCTATGTCCATCAAGCCCGGAACCTACGCCGAAGCCTCCATCCGTGTCCTCAAGGGCCTGGAGCCCGTCAAGCAGCGACCGGGCATGTACACGCGCACCGACAACCCGCTGCACGTGGTGCAGGAGGTCATCGACAACGCGGCTGACGAGGCGCTGGCCGGCGTGTGCAAGCGCATCGCCGTCACCTTGCACGCCGATGGCTCCGTGAGCGTGGACGACGATGGCCGGGGCATCCCGTTCGGCCTGCACCCGCAGGAGCAGGTACCGGTGCTGGAGATCGTCTTCACGCGGCTGCACGCCGGCGGCAAGTTCGACAAGGGCGCGGGTGGCGCCTACAGCTTCAGCGGCGGGCTGCACGGCGTGGGCGTGAGCGTGACCAATGCGCTGGCCACGCGCCTTGCGGTGACGGTGTGGCGCGAAGCCCAGGTCGCCACGCTGGTGTTTGGCGGGGGCGACGTGATCGAGCCGCTGGCGTTGCGCAAGGCCGGCGGCGCCGAGCGCAAGCACGGCACTTGCGTGCGGGTGTGGCCCGATGCCAGGTACTTCGAGAGCGCCGAACTGCCCCGGCTGGACCTGGTGCACCTGCTGCGCAGCAAGGCCGTGCTGATGCCCGGGGTCAGCGTGTCGCTGACGGTGGAGAAGACCGGCGAGGTGCAGACCTGGAGGTACGAACACGGCCTGCGCGACTACCTGATGCAGAGTCTGGCCGCCGACCCGGTGATCCCGCTCTTCGAAGGCGAGCAGTACGCCGGCGCGGGTGACGACGAGGCCTTTGCCGAAGGCGAGGGCGCGAGCTGGTGCGTGGCCTTTACCGACGAAGGCAATACGCTGCGCGAAAGCTTCGTCAATCTGATCCCCACGGTGGCCGGCGGCACGCACGAGTCCGGCCTGAAGGACGGCCTGTTCGGTGCCGTCAAGGGGTTCATCGATCTGCATGCGCTGTTGCCCAAGGGGGTGAAGCTGATGCCCGACGACGTCTTCTCGCGTGCCAGCTTCGTGCTCTCGGCCAAGGTGCTGGACCCGCAGTTCCAGGGGCAGATCAAGGAAAGGCTGAACAGCCGCGACGCGCTGCGCCTGGTCTCGGCCTTTGTCAGGCCGGCGCTGGAACTGTGGCTCAACCAGCATGTGGAGCTGGGCAAGAAGCTGGCCGAACTCGTCATCCGCCAGGCACAGACGCGCCAGCGTGCAGCGCAGAAAGTCGAGAAGAAGCGCGGCTCAGGCGTGGCCGTGCTGCCCGGCAAGCTGACCGATTGCGAAAGCCGCGACCTGCTGCACAACGAGGTCTTCCTCGTAGAAGGCGACAGCGCCGGGGGCAGCGCCAAGATGGGGCGCAACAAGGAGACGCAGGCCGTGTTGCCCTTGCGCGGCAAGGTGCTCAACACCTGGGAGGTGGAACGCGACCGGCTGTTCGCCAACACCGAGATCCACGACATCGCGGTGGCCATCGGGGTCGATCCGCACGGCCCGCTGGACGCCCCGGACCTGTCAGGTCTGCGCTACGGCAAGGTCTGCATCCTCAGCGACGCCGATGTTGACGGCTCGCACATCCAGGTGCTGCTGCTCACGCTGTTCTTCCGCCACTTCCCCAGGTTGGTGGAGGCCGGCCACATCTACATCGCCCGACCGCCGCTGTACCGCATCGATGCGCCGGCGCGGGGCAAGCGCCCGGCGGCCAAGCTCTACGCACTGGACGATGGCGAACTCGAAGCCGCGCTGGACAAGTTGCGCAAGGAAGGCGCCCGCGAAGGCTCGTGGACCATCAGCCGCTTCAAGGGCCTGGGTGAGATGAACGCCAGCCAGCTGTGGGAAACCACGCTCAACCCCGAGACACGGCGCCTGCTGCCGGTGAGCTGGCTTGGTGGAGGTTACGACGCCACCGTGGCGGTGCTGACCAGGCTGATGGGCAAGGGTGAAGCCGCCTCGCGCCGCGAACTGATGGAGTCGCACGGCGATTCGGTGGAAGTGGATGTCTGATATCCCGCTGCGCCTGAGGCCCACCATGCTGTCGGACCTGGACTTCGTCACCGAGGTCGAGACCGACCAGCACAACCTGCCGTTCATCTCGCCCTGGGAGCGCCACCAGCACGAAGGCGCGCTGCGCTTTCCCGACTTCCGGCATTTCATCGTGGAAGCCGGCGCCGAAGGGTCGCGCGACGGCTTTGTCATCCTTCAGGGTTGCCGCAACCCGCACCGCAGCGTGGAGCTCAAGCGTGTGGTGCTGCAGACCAAGGGGCAGGGCCTGGGACGGGCCTGTGTGCGCCTGCTCAAGCGCATGGCTTACCGCGATCTGCACGCGCACCGCTTCTGGCTGGACGTGAAGTCGCTCAACACACCGGCGCTGGCCCTGTACGTCAGCGAGGGCTTCGTCGAGGAGGGTCGGCTGCGCGAAAGCGTGCGCATCAGCAGCGACCTGGCGGATGGTTATGACTCGCTGGTCGTCATGAGCATGCTCGACCGCGAATACCAGGCCCGCGTCGCGCTGGGGCTGGAGAACCTGGACTGAGCTTGCGAAGAGATGAATGGTGCCCGCCCACGCTTCAGGGCGCGTTGAGGTTGTCGGTGGGCAGAACCAGTTCGAACTGCCAGCCGGCCGGCTTTCCCGGGGGCGTGTGCTGTGACACGCCGAGCTGGCCGCCCATCTGCTGAATCAACCGTTGTGCCAGCGCCAGGCCCAAAGCGCCGGCGGGCGGGGCAGCGCCACCGGGCAGGGATTGATTGGTCACGAAGGCTTGCAGCTGGTCGCGCCCGGTCTCGCCGCGACTGTCGGTCACGGTCACCACGACCTGGCTCTCGTCGGGCCGGCGCGCCTGCAGCCGCAGACAGCCCGCTGCGGTGGCATCGATCGCACCGCGCAGGATGCGCTGCAGCATCTGTTCCACGCGCTGCGCGTCGCCGCGCACGTAGCCCAGGTTGTCGGCCAGGTCGACCTGCAGGTCCAGGCCCTTGCGCTCGGCCAGCACGCGCGCCTGTGCCGCGACCTGGATCAGCGATTCCCACAGGTCGAAGGTCTCGCGCTGCAACTCCAGCGTGCCGGCATCGATGCGGCCCAGATCCAGCGCGTCGTGCACGGCCTCGTTCAGGTCCTTGGCCAGGTCGGCCAGACCGGCCCAGTGGCGACGCTGCAGGTCATCCAGCGGGCCTACACCCCCGTGCTGGGCTTGTGCGGCCATCTCCACCAGGCGCAGCGAGGTCGGGCTCAAGGCCTGGTGCAAGGCCGCCAGAAAGCTGGCCTGCCAGCGGCTGCTGACGGCCACCTGCTTGCGGCCGGCCTCCAGTTCGGCCTGGCCTTCACGCAGGGCTTCGGCGGCCTTGGTGGTGGTCTGTCGCAAGGTCTGCAGTTCGGTCTGGTCGGAGGCTACCCCGAGCAGCTGGCCATCGTGCCCGCTGGCCTGCAGCCCCCAGCTCAGATGCGCCAGGCCGCCATCTGCGCGCTGCCAGCGGTGGCGCAGCGTCAGCACCGGTTTGCCGGCCGCGGCGCCGGTCAGCGCCTGTTCTGTCTTGCGCCGGTCTTCATGCCAGACCTTGTCGATGAAGGGTGTGCCTTGCAGTTGTTCGGCGCTCCAGCCCCACAGGCGCTGGCAACCGGCACCAATGCGCACGAAGCGGCCCTCGGCATCCAGCACGCACAGGTTGAGCGTGGGGGCTTCGAAGAGGCGCTGGGCCGTCTCGGCTTCCAGGCGCTGAGCATCGTTGTCGGCCTCGCGATGCGCCCTCTGGCGACGCAGCACCGACTGCGCGCGCTGCCACTGCACCAGTCCCACCCCGGCCAGCCCCAGGCCCAGGGCGGTGACCAGGGCCACGGCGGCGCGGCTGCGTCCGCCGGCTTCATCGGCCTGCTGGCGGGCACGCGCC
>DAORNK010000242.1:0-2866 GCA_035440985.1 Rubrivivax sp.
GCTCGCGCAGCGCGTGGAACTTGATCTTCGGCCAGTTCTCCTGCATCGCACGCAGTTCGCCAGCGTACTCCAGCAGCACTGTGGGTGCCTGCACGGCATCCAGGGCCACCCGATGGTGGTTGCCTTCGATGAAGCGCTTGAGTTCGCGCTCGCCGCCGTCGGCTTCGTCGCAGGTCACCCAGCGGGCCACGTTGTAGCGGGCCGGCATGATGCGGGCCTTGCAGCCGTACTCGTGTTCCAGCCGGTGGGCCACCACTTCGAACTGCAGCTGCCCCACCGCACCCAGCAGCAGCACGCTGCCGGCCACGGGGCGGAAGACCTGGATCGCGCCTTCCTCGCCCAGCTGGGTCAGCCCTGCACGCAGCTGCTTGGTCTTCAGCGGGTCGGCCACTTCGACGCTGCGGAACATCTCGGGTGCGAAGAACGGCAGCCCGGTGAATTGCAGCGATTCGCCCTCCGTGAGCGTGTCACCGAGCTGCAGCACCCCGTGGTTGGGAATGCCGATGATGTCGCCGGCGAAGGCCTCGTCCAGCAGTTCGCGACGCTGGCTCATGAAGGTGACCACGCTGTTGGGCCGCAGTTCCTTGCCGCTGCGTGTCACCTTCAGCCGCATGCCGCGCTCGAAACGGCCGCTGGCCACGCGCAGGAAGGCGATGCGGTCGCGATGGGCCGGGTCCATGTTGGCCTGGATCTTGAACACCACGCCGCTGAACTTGCTTTCCTCCGGATGCACGACGCGCTGGATCGCAGGCCGGTCGCCCGGAGGTGGTGCCAGGTCCACCAGCGCGTCCAGCACCTCCCGCACACCGAAGTTGTTGATGGCCGAGCCAAAGAACATCGGCGTCTGCTTGCCGGCCAGGAACTCGGCCTCGTCGAAGGGCGGCGCCGCACCCTGCACCAGCTCGACTTCACCCGCCGCCTGTTCGAAGGCGCTGCCGAAGCGCTCGCCCAGTTGCGGGTTGTCCAGGCCATCGATGATGTCGTCGTCGTCCCGACTGCGGTCTTCGCCGGGCGAGAACACGCGCATCTGCTGCTTGCGCAGGTCCAGCACCCCGCCGAAGAGCTTGCCCATGCCCACGGGCCAGGTGAAGGGCACGACGCCCATGCCGAGCTCACGCTCGATCTCGTCCATCAGGTTGAGCGGCTCCTGCACTTCCCGGTCCATCTTGTTGACGAAGGTCAGGATCGGTGTGTTGCGCGCGCGGCAGACCTGCAGCAGCCGCCGTGTCTGCGGCTCCACGCCGTTGGCCGCGTCGATCACCATCAGCGCGGCGTCCACTGCGGTCAGCACGCGATAGGTGTCCTCGCTGAAGTCCTGGTGGCCCGGGGTGTCCAGCAGGTTGATGACGCAGTCGCGGTATTCCATCTGCATCACCGAGCTGGCCACCGAGATGCCGCGCTGCTTTTCGATTTCCATCCAGTCGGAGGTGGCATGCCGCGAGGCCTTGCGCGCCTTGACGCTGCCGGCGATCTGGATGGCACCGGAAAACAGCAGCAGCTTCTCGGTCAGCGTGGTCTTGCCGGCGTCCGGGTGCGAAATGATGGCAAACGTGCGGCGGCGGCGCACCTGCAAAGCGAGATCGGCGGACATGGGGCAACGGCGCGGCCCAGGGCCGGCGAAAGGCGAAGCAGCGATTATCGCGGGCCGCCAACGGCCCACGGGCAGCGCCGCCCTACAGGCGGAAGACCTGGACCGTGCGCTGCAGGGTCTGCGTGCGCTGGTGCAGGGCCTCGACGGCGGCGGCCGTCTGCTGCACCAGGGCCGCGTTGGCCTGGGTCATGCGGTCGAGCGTGGTGACGGCACGGTTGATCTCGGCAATGTCGTTGGCCTGGTCGGAGGCGGCCTGCGTGATGCCGCGGATCATCTCGCCGACGCGCTGGACCTCGGCCACCGTCTGGCCGATGGCGGTGTTGGCGCCGCCCATCTGGCGGGTGCTGTCGGCCACCTGCTCCACCGAGGCATGAATCAGCTCGCGCACCTGCCTGGCTGCGTTCGCGCTGCGTGAAGCCAGGCCTCGCACCTCGGAAGCCACGACAGCAAAACCCCGGCCGTGGTCGCCGGCCCGGGCGGCTTCCACCGCCGCGTTCAGGGCCAGGATGTTGGTCTGGAAGGCGATGCCCTGGATGAGCTGCACGATCTCGGCGACTTGACGCGACGAATGTTCCACGGCATGGATGGCCGAACCCACGCGGCCCATCGCCGCGCCGCCTTCGGTGGCCGCCTGGGCGGTGGCGTCGCTCTGCCGGGCCATGTCGCCGGCGGTACTGGCCGTGCGGGCCACGGTGCTGGCAATGTGCTGCATCGATGCCACGGTCTTTTGAAGCGCACCGGACTGTTCGTCGGTGCGCTTGGACAGATCCTGGCTGCCGCGCGCGATCTCGGCGGTCGCTGCGCCGGTGCCGGCGACCTCGGCGCGCGCGTCGCTGATGGCCGCACGCAGGTTGAGGTGGATCTGCGCGAGAGCCCGCGTGAGCTGACTCAAGGGGTGGGGATGTTCGACGTCCAGCTTGACCCGCAGGTTACAGCCCGCCAGCTGTTCGGCGTACGCCGCCGCGGTGTCCAGTTTGCGTTGCAGACTGAAGTGGAACCACGTCAGGATGGCACCCGCGCCGGCGACGGCGATGGCGGCGGCCAGCATGGCCCCGGCCTGCGGCAGCAGTTGCACGCTGCCCAGGCTCAGGGCCAGCGTCGTGACCATGCCCAGGGCCAGCCGCGCGGTGAGCGACAGCCGGTGGACACGGGCGGGCAGATCGCGCCAGCCCACCCGCCGCACACGCCCGGCGTGCAGTTTCACGGTGTGATGGCCGCTGGCCCGCTCGGCCGCGACCTGGGCGTACAGGGCTTCGGCGGCCTGGATCTCGGCTC
>DAORNK010000242.1:2916-7095 GCA_035440985.1 Rubrivivax sp.
TGCCACCGTCCAGGATGGCCGTCACATGCGCCCGCACCCAGTAGTGGTCGCCGTTCTTGCGCCGGTTCTTCACGATCCCGGTCCAGGGGCGGCCGCGGCCTATCGTCGCCCACAGGTCCTTGAAGGCCTCGGGCGGAACGTCCGGGTGGCGCACCAGGTTGTGAGGCTGGCCGATCAGTTCGTCGTAGTCGTAGCCGCTGACCTCGATGAAGGTGTTGTTGCAGTGTGTGATGCGACCTTGAGGATCGGTGGTCGAGACAATCAGGGCCGACTCGGAGAACTGAAACTCCTTCTGCGTCACTGGCAGATTCACTTGCATTTCCCTGACCTCCAACGCCTGGCACCCGATGACGCGGTCGGGCCAGCCCCTGGGCACGAGCGGGCTGGCCATCCCCGATGACTCTAGGCGGTGGGGTGGGCGCGCAATCGGGCAATGACGGGCGCTTTGGCCGCGTTGTTCAGGCGGTCAACCGCTGCACCCCGGTCAAAGGGCAGGCATAGATGGCGTTGCGCAAGGCGGCGATGGCCTCGTAGCGCGGGAAGGTGCGCCGCCAGGTCAGCACCACGCGGCGCATGGGCGCCGGCGGGCTGAAGCGGATGTAGCGGATGTGGGGCTGGGTCTCCTTGGGCACGCTCAACTGCGGCACCACCGTCACACCCATGCCCGACGCCACCATGTACTTGATGGTCTCCAGCGAACTGCCCTCGAAGCTCTTGCGGATGCCTTCGGCGGCACTGGCAAAGCGGGCGTACTCCGGGCACACCTCGAGCACATGGTCGCGAAAGCAGTGGCCGGTGCCCAGCAGCAGCATGGTCTCGGCCTTGAGCTCTTCGGCGCTGATCTGCTTGCGGCGGGCCAGCGGGTGGCTGGCCGGCACGGCCGCAAGAAAGGGTTCGTCGTACAGCGGCGCCACCGCCAGACCGGCATCCGGAAAGGGCTCGGCGAGGATGGCGCAGTCCAACTCGCCCGTGCGCAGCATCTCCAGCAGCTTGCTGGTGAAGTTCTCCTGCAGCATCAGTGGCATCTGCGGCACGCGGTCGATGGCCTGACGCACCAGGTCGGGCAGCAGATAGGGGCCGATGGTGTAGATCACGCCCAGACGCAGGGGGCCCGAGACTGGGTCCTTGCCCAGCTTGGCGATTTCCTTGATGGCGGCGGCCTGTTCGATGACCTGCTGGGCCTGCCGCACGATCTGCTCGCCCAGCGGCGTGACGCTGACTTCGGCTCCGCCCCGCTCGAAGATCTTCATGTCCAGTTCGTCTTCCAGCTTCTTGACGGCCACCGACAGGGTCGGCTGCGAAACGAAGCAGGCCTCGGCGGCACGCCCGAAGTGCCTTTCCCGCGCCACGGCGACGATGTATTTCAGCTCGGTGAGGGTCATGGCCGGATTGTGGCGCGATGGAACACCCCCAAGCTCAGGCCTTCAGATAGTCCGCCCGGCTGGACTGCCAGCGCGTCACATGGGCCTGCGCGGCCGCGGGGTGCGCCCGCAACAGCCTCGGCGCGACGGCGCGCGCGGCCTGCAGCAACTCCGCATCCGCGGCCAGGTCGGCGAAGCGCAATAGCGCGTCGCCGCTCTGGCGTGCGCCCATGAACTCACCCGGGCCGCGGATTTCCAGGTCGCGCCTTGCGATCTCGAAACCGTCCTGCGTCTCAGCCATTGCCTTCAGCCGCGCCTTGCCCATCGGCGACAGCGGGCCGCTGAAAAGCAGCACGCACACGCTGGCGACGGCACCGCGCCCGACACGGCCGCGCAACTGGTGCAGTTGCGCCAGGCCGAAGCGCTCGGCGTGCTCGACCACCATGAGGCTGGCGTTGGGCACGTCCACGCCCACTTCGATCACCGTGGTGGCGACCAGCAGCTTCAACGCACCCGACGTGAAACGCGCCATCACCGCGGCCTTTTCGGTGCCGTTCATGCGGCCGTGCAGCAGGCCGACCGGCGCATCGGGTAGCGCCGCCGTCAGTTCGGCGTGGGTGGCGGTGGCGTTCTGCAGATCCAGGTGCTCGCTCTCCTCGACCAGCGGGCACACCCAGTAGACCTGGCGTCCCTGCGCCACCTCGTCACGCACGCGGGCGATCACCGCATTGCGCTTGCCGTCGGCAAAGACCTTGGTGACGATGGGCGTGCGGCCGGGCGGCAGTTGATCGATGGTGCTGACGTCCAGATCGGCGAAGTAGCTCATGGCCAGCGTGCGCGGGATCGGCGTGGCGCTCATCATCAGGAGGTGCGGCTCCAGGGCCTGTTCATCCAGCTTGGCCCGCAACGCCAGGCGCTGGACAACGCCGAAGCGATGCTGTTCGTCGACCACCGCCAGGCCCAGGCGTGCGAACACCACGTCGGCCTGGATCACCGCGTGTGTGCCGACCACCAGGCCGGCTGCGCCCGACGCCACCATGGCCAGCATCGCCTGGCGGGCCTTGCCCTTGCGGCTGCCGGTGAGCCAGGCCACCTGTACGCCCAGCGGCTGCAGCCAGTCCACCAGCTTGCGAAAGTGCTGCTCGGCCAGGATCTCGGTGGGCGCCATCAGCGCGCACTGCCAGCCTGCGTCAACCGCCACCGCCGCGGCCAGTGCGGCGACCACGGTCTTGCCCGAACCCACGTCGCCTTGCAGCAGGCGGTGCATGGGGCGGGGTCGGGCCAGGTCGGTGCCGATCTCGGCCACCACGCGCTGCTGGGCGGCAGTCAGCGCAAAAGGCAGGGCCGCCAGAAGCCGGGCGTGCAGCCCCTGCGGTGCCGCCTTCAACGCCGGCGCGACCAGCCGCGACCGCACGGCCTGGGCCTGCGCCTGCGAGAGCTGCTGGGCCAGCAGTTCCTCGAACTTCAGGCGCTGCCAGGCCGGGTGGCTGTGGTCTTCCAGCGTGGCCAGTGCCGTGCCCGGCGCAGGGTGGTGCAGCAGCAGCAGCGCGTCGCGCAGGCTGGGCAGGCCCGGCGGCAGCACATCGGGCGGCAACAGCTCGCCCAAAGGGGCGCGTGTCAGCGCCGACGCCACGGCCTTGCGCAGATAGGCTTGCGGCAGGGCCGCGGTGCTGGGATAGACCGGTGTCAATGCCAGCGGCAGCGGCGTGTCGGGCTGCACGACGCGGAATTCGGGGTGCACCATCTCGCGGCCGAAGAAGCCCCCGCGGACCTCGCCCCGCGCACGCACGCAGTGGCCCACGGCGAGCGCCTTCTGCTGCGAGGGGTAGAAGTTCAGCAGGCGCAGCACCAGCTCGCCGCTGTCGTCGGCCAGCCGCACGACGAGCTGGCGGCGGCCGCGCGTCTCGATGCGGCAATCGCGCACCACGCCTTGCACCTGCGCTGTTTCGAAATCGCGCAGCGTGCCGATCGGCACCAGCCGGGTCTGGTCCTCGTAGCGCATCGGCAGGTGCAGGGCCAGGTCGATGTCGCGCTGCAGCCCCAGCTTGTGCAGCGCACGCGCCGGCGCCGAGAGCTTGGCAGCGGGGGCTTTGGCGGCCGGGTCGGGCGCGGAACGTGCGGGCATGGAACAATTTTGGCCTGTCGTTGACCCATCACCTCCCAGGCCGGTGAAGCCTGCGCCATGACCCACGCTGCCTTGCCGCGCGATGCCGCGCCCCACCACTACACGCTGGCGGACTTCGACTTCCACCTGCCGCCCGAGTTGATCGCGCAGCACCCGGCGGCGCAGCGCAGCGCGTCGCGCCTGCTCGACGGCCGCGGCGAGGTGCCGGTGGACCGCCGCTTCCTGGACCTGCCGGCACTGCTGCAGGCTGGCGACCTGATGGTCTTCAACGACACCCGCGTGATCAAGGCCCGGCTGCGTGGCGAGAAGCCCACCGGTGGTGCGGTGGAACTGCTGGTGGAGCGCGTGCTGCCCGGCCACGAGGTGCTGGCCCATCTGCGGGCCAGCAAGTCGCCGCGGCCAGGCACCTGGCTGCGCCTGGCCGGCAGCTTCGATGCCGAGGTGCTGGGCCGCGCCGGCCCCGAGGCTTCGTTGTTCCACCTGCGCTTTCCGGCCGAGCCCCTGCAATTGCTGGAGCAGTTTGGTCACGTACCGCTGCCGCCCTACATCACGCACGCCGATACGGCCCAGGACGCCGAGCGCTACCAGACCGTGTTTGCGGCGCGGCCCGGCGCGGTGGCGGCGCCAACAGCCGCCCTGCACTTCGATCAGGCCATGCTGGACGCCTTGCAGGCGCGCGGCGTGCGCGCCCTG
>DAORNK010000243.1:0-7072 GCA_035440985.1 Rubrivivax sp.
CGCCCAGCACCTGCAGCGCGGCGCTGGCCGCGGCAAAGCCCTGGTCGGTGAGCAGGGCCTTGACCACCGGCGTCAGCAGCGCGGCCTGCGCGGCCTGACGGGCGCGCTGCGCGGCGTCGGCGTGGTGGGCTGCTTCGTCCAGCGCCAGCGCGGCGCGGTAGGCAATCACGCGCTGGGCCTCGGCCAATGCCTGGTTGCGCAGCAGCAGATGGCGCACGGCTGGATGCTGGGCGATGAGGGCCTTCATCTGCACGCGCTCCAGCGCGTAGCGCACCGCGTTTTGCGTCGCCATTTCCTGGTGGCCCAGGCCCTGCAGGCCCACGTGCAGGCGGGCCGAGTTCATCATCAGGAACATCGCGGCCAGGCCACGGTTGGCCTCGCCCACCAGCCAGCCGGTGGCGGCTTCGTAGCGCAGCGCGCATGTGGCGCTGGCGTGGATGCCCATCTTGTTTTCCAGGCTCTCCACGGCCCAGCTGTTGCGCGAGCCGTCGGGCAGCCACTTGGGCACCAGGGCCAGGCTGATGCCCTTGGTGCCGGGCGGTGCCGGGTTTGCGGGATCCTGTAGGCGGCACAGCACCAGGTGCACGATCTGGTGGGTCAGGTCGTGGTCGGCCCCGCTGATGAAGATCTTGTTGCCGGTGATGCGCAGGCTGCCGTCGGGCTGGGGCAAGGCCTTGGTCGTCAACTGGCCAAGGTCGCTGCCGGCCTGGGGCTCGGTCAGGGCCATCGCGGCCAGGATTTCGCCACGCGCCACGCCGCCCAGGTAGCGCGCCTTCAGCTCATCGCTGGCGTGGGCCTTGATCGTTTCGTAGGCGCCGTGCAACAGGTCGGGGTACATGTTCCAGGCGTGGTTGCAGGCGCTGAGCATCTCGCGCAGCGCGGCGTCCACCAGCAGGGGCAGGCCCTGGCCACCCCATGCGGGGCTGCAGGGCAGGGCAGGCCAGCCGCCTTGCACGAAGGCCGCATAGGCCGGCGCAAAGCCGGCCGGCGTGCGCACGCCGTCGGCTTGCAGGGTGCAGCCTTCGCGGTCGCCCACCGCGTTCAGCGGCTGCAGCACGTCGGCTGCAAAGCGCGCGGCTTCTTCCAGCACGGCGCCCGCGGTGTCGGCGTCCAGTTCGGCAAAGGCGGCGCAGCGGGCCCAGGAAGCGGGCGCCTGCAGCACGCGCTCGATGACGAAGCGCATGTCGCGCAGCGGGGCGCGGTAGTGGTAGCTGCCGCTCATCGCGGCGCCATGCGCAGCGCGCCGTCCAGGCGGATGACCTCACCGTTGAGGTGGCTGTTGGTGACGATGTGCGTGGCCAACGATGCGAATTCCGCCGGCGCACCCAGCCGCCGCGGGAAGGGGATGCTGGCGGCCAGGCTGTGCTGCACTTCGGGCGGCAGTTGCTGCTTCAGCGGCGTGCTGCACACGCGGACGCCGTGCCGGGCCCGGTCGCGCGCCACGGTTTCGACCAGGCACGAGCCGCCGCCGGTGACGACGGCGCTGTGCCCTTCGATCCTCATTGCGGCTCCTTCAGCGCGCCGAGGTAGGTTTCGATGACGCGCGGGTCATCGGCCAGCTGCTCGGCCGGGCCTTCGAGCACCAGATCACCGGTTTCCAGCACGTAGCCGTGGTCGGCCACTTCCAGCGCGGCGCGTGCGTTCTGTTCCACCAGCAGGATGGTCACGCCACTTTCGCGCAGCCGGCTGATGATGCGGAAGATGTCGCGCACGATCAGCGGCGCCAGGCCCAGGCTGGGCTCGTCCAGCATCAGGAGCTTGGGCTGGCCCATCAGGGCGCGGGCAATGGCCAGCATCTGCCGTTCACCCCCGCTGAGCGTGCCGGCCAGTTGGGCGCTGCGCTCCTTCAGGCGGGGGAAGTGCGCGTAGGCGCGCTCCAGGCCGTCGCGCCAGCCGGCGGTCTTCATCCTCAGCGGGCGCCAGCCGCCGAGCACCAGGTTGTCTTCCACCGTCATGGTGCCGAAGAGTTCGCGCTTCTCGGGCACCAGGGCCAGGCCGCGCATGACGCGCTCTTCCAATGTCAGGCGGCTGATGTCCTCGCCGTCGAAGCGCAGGCCGCCGCCTTCGCCAAAGCGCGCCGGCAGCAGGCCCATCAGTGCGCCCAGCATGGTGCTCTTGCCGGCACCGTTGGGGCCGATCACGGTGGCCACCGTGCCGGCCGGCGCCTGGAGGGACAGGCCGCGCAGCACCTCGGCCTTGCCGTAGCCGGCGTGCAGGCCCGTGACTTCGAGCAAGGGGGGTGAAGCGCTCACGGTCAGTGCTCCGTGCCCAGGTAGGCGGCGCGCACCTGCGGGCTGGCCTGCACCTCGGCCGGTGTGCCTTCCATCAGCTTGGTGCCGAATTCCATCACCACGATGCGGTCGGTCAGGCTCATCACGAAGTCCATGTCGTGTTCCACCAGCAGCAGGCTCAGGCCTTCGGCCTTGAGCTGGCGCAGCACATCGGCCAGGGCCTGCTTTTCCTTGTGGCGCAGGCCGGCTGCGGGTTCGTCCAGCAGCAGCAGGGCAGGGTCGCTGGCCAGGGCGCGGGCGATCTCCACCAGGCGCTGCGGGCCCAGGGCCAGGTTGCCGGCGAGTTCGTGCATCTGCGCATCCAGGCCCACGCGCTTGAGCTGCACTTCGGCTTCGTGCAGGGCGCGGCGCTCTTCGGCGCGGTCCAGGCGGAACATCGCCGCCACCGCGCCGCTCTTCGTGCGCAGGTAGGTGCCCATGGCCACGTTTTCCAGCACCGACATGTCGGGCACCAGCTTGACGTGCTGGAAGGTGCGGCTCAAGCCCCGCGCCGCCACTTCGCGCGAGGGCAGGCCCTGCACCGGCTGGCCACGCAGCAGCACCTGGCCGCTGGTCAGCGGCAGCACGCCGCTGATGAGGTTGAAGGTGGTGCTCTTGCCGGCGCCGTTGGGCCCGATCAGGCCGACGATGTCGCCGGCGCGGATGGAGAAGCTGATGTCGTTGACGGCCAGCAGGCCGCCGAAGGTCTTGCGGATGGCCTGCACGTCCAGCAGCAGGTCGCCGCGCCCGGGCTTGTCGCGCGCGGCCAGGGGCGGGGCGCTGCCGAGTTCGCCGCGGCGCAGCGGCTTGGGCAGGAAGCGTTCAAACATCGGCCACACGCCATTGGGCGCGAACTTGAGCACCACCACGAGCACGATGCCGAAGACAATGATCTCGTAGCTGCCGGCCGTGCCGATCAGCTTGGGCAGCAGCACCTGGAGCTGGTCTTCCGTGAGCTTGACCAGGGCCGCGCCTGTGAAGGCGCCCCAGACACTGCCCACGCCGCCCAGCACGGCCATGAAGAGGTATTCGATGCCGAACTTGATGCCGAAGGGGCTGGGGTTGACGCTGCGCTGCATGTGCGCGAAGAGCCAGCCGGAGACGCTGGCCAGCAGCGCCGCCACCACGAACATCACCACCTTGTAGCGGAAGCTGCTGGCGCCCATGGCCTCGGGCATGGTGGTGCCGCCGCCGCGGCTCAGGTTGAGCGCGCGCATGATGCGCCCCGGGCGTGAATCGAGCAGGTGCGTCACCGCACCGGCGCCGCACAGCGCCGCGGCCCAGATCAGCCAGTAGATGCGGCGCTCGTCCTGGAAGCTGAAACCGAGCAGGGTGATGGGCGGCACGCCCAGCAGCCCGTCGTACTTGCCCAGGGCGTCGAGGTTGCCCATCGTGTAGTAAAGCGCCAGGCTCCAGGCGATGGTGGCCAGCGGCAGGTAGTGGCCCGACATGCGCAGCGTCAGCCACCCCAGCGCCATCGCCAGCACGGCCGTGAGCGCCAGCCCGGCCACCAGGCCGATCCACGGCGAGATGCCGTGCGCGGTGCACAGCCAGGCGCTGCTGTAGGCACCGATGCCGGCGAATGCCGCCTGGCCGAAGCTGGTGAGCCCGCCCACACCGGTGAGCAGCACTAGGCCCAGCGCCACCAGCGCGAACAGGCCGATGTAGTTGAGCTGGGTGATCCAGAACGGCGGCACCGGTAGCAGGGGCACCACCGCCACGATGCTGGCAAACACCCACCACGCGATGACGAGGCCGCTGAAGCGCGGTGCGCGAGGTGGCGTGCTCATCTCAGTGGTCTTCGTGGTCGGCATCGAAGAACGAACGCCACAGCAGTACGGGCAGGATGGCCGTGAAGACGATGACTTCCTTGAAGGCACTGGCCCAGAACGAGCCGAAGCTCTCGATCAGGCCCACGCCCAGCGCGCCGGCCAGGGCCAGCGGAAAGCTCGTCAGGCCGGCAAACACGGCGGCCACGAAGCCCTTCAGGCCGATCAGGAAGCCGCTGTCGTAGTAGATCGTGGTCGAAGGCCCGATCAGCAGGCCCGACAGCGTGCCGATGAAGGCCGCCATCGTGAAGCTCAGCGAGCCCGCGCCGTCGGTGCTGATGCCCATCAGTCGTGCACCGGTGCGGTTGACCGAGGTGGCGCGCAGCGCCTTGCCGGCGAGCGTGCGGTCGAAGAAGAGGAACAGCGCCACGATGAGTGCGGCGCTGGCCGCGAAGATGATCAGCGTCTGCCCAGTGATGCCCAGAGGCCCCAACGTGAAGCGGGCATCCCAGAACGGTGGGTTGCGAAAGCCTTCGGCGCCGAAGAACAGCAGGCCCAGGCCGGTGAGCGCAAAGTGCACGCCTACGGAGACGATCAGCAGCACCAGCACGCTGCTGTCGGCCAGGCTGCGGTAGGCCAGCCGATACACCAGGGGCCCCATGGGCGTGACCAGGGCCAGCGTGAGCAGGGTCTGCACCAGCAGCGGTGGCTTGCCGGGGGCCAGCAACACGGTGGCGCCGGCCGCCACCAGTGGCGGCAGCAGGGTCTGCAGCAACCGGCGCAACAGCCGGGCCGTCGGCCAGCGCTCACGCAGGGCCTGTGTGACGTCCATCGCGGCGGCCAGCCCCGCCATCAGGAGCAGCAGCCATACCGTGCCCGGCACCTGGCCGGTCTGCAGCAGGGCCATCGTCAAGGCTCCGAAGGCGACATATTCGCCCTGCGGGATGAAGACGATGCGAGTCACCGCAAACACCAGCACCAGGGCGATCGCCACCAGCGCGTAGATGGCGCCGCTGGTGACACCGTCCAGGCCCAGGATGGCGGCGATCGAAAGGTCCATGCTGCTTTGCCGAGGAGGGGCGGGCCGGGCCTACTTCTCGAGTTTCCAGTCGGCGTTGACGACCTTCATCACCACGCCCGTGTCGGCGCGATAGCCCCAATGGTCGGTCGGGCTGAAGTCCAGCACGCCGTGCGTCACCGCCAGCGCGGGTGTGCTTTCCAGTGCGTCCTTCAGCGCGGCGCGGAACTCGGGCGTGCCGGGCCTGGCCTTCTTCAGGGCTTCCGGTACCACGCGTTCGAGCATCAGGTACGCGTCGTACGAGTGCGCGGCGAACTGGTTGCGCAGGCCGGCGCCGTGGATCTTTTCGTATTCGGCGTTGAACTTCACGCCCAGCGCCTTGCTGGGGTGGCTGTCGGGCAGCTGCTCGGCCACGACCACCGGGCCTGCGGTCACATAGGTGCCCTCGGTGGCCTTGCCGCCCACGCGCATCAGGTCGCGCGTGGCTGCCGCGTGCGTCTGGTAGATCTTGCCCTTGAAGCCGCGTTCCACCAGGCCCAGCTGGGGCATGGCCGCGCCGCTGCCGCTGGCCACCACGACCATCGCGTCGGGGTTGGCGGCCGTCAGCTTCAGCGCCTGCGCGGTGACGCTGGTGTCGGCGCGCGCAAAGCGTTCGGTGGCCAGCAGCTTGATGCCGGCCTTGTCCAGCAGCGGGGTCAGCGCCTGCAGCCACTGCTCGCCGTAGGCGTCGGTGTAGCCCAGGAAGCCCACCGTCTTGACGCCTTGCTTGACCATGTGGCCGACCATCGCGTTGGCCATCACGCCGTTGCTCTGCGGCATGCGGAAGGTCCAGGCGTCCTTGCCGGGCGGCAGGCCGATGGGGCTGGTGGCGAGTTGCACCGTCCTGGACTCGGCGGCGACATCGGCAATCGCGATGGCCACCGGCGTGACGCCCGAGCCCAGGATCAGATCGACCCTGTCCTCGTTGATGAAGCGGCGGGCGTTCTGCACGCCCTTGGTCGGGTCGGTGGCGTCGTCCAGGATGACGAGCTTGATCTTCTCGCCGGCCACGGTGGCCGGCCACATCTTGACGCCATTGCTCATCGGGATGCCGAGGCCCGAGCCCGGGCCGGTCAGCGGCAGGCTGACGCCGATCGTGATGTCGGCCAGCGCAGCCGTGCTCGCCAGCAGCGCGGCCGCTGCGGCCAGGGTCGTCTTGAGGAAGGTCTTCATGGGCTTGTCTCCAGGTGGTGTGGCAGGGACGGTGAAACGGGGTCTGGCTCCCAAGGGCATCAGAGGCACAGGGCCTTGATGTCCTCCGGGATGGGAACGGCCTTGATGCGGTCCGGGTTGGCAGGGTCGCGCATGCAGAAGGCCCGGACTTCGGTGCCTTCGCACAGCACGTCCTGGCCGCGGCGGATCACGTGGCGGTGGCGGAAGGTCTTCACCGCCCACTCTTCCACCGTGGTGTGCACCTCGATGGTTTCGCCATAGGTGGCCGGCTTCAGGAAACGGGTGTGGATCTCCAGCAGCGGCGTGCCGATGAGGCCGGTGGTCTTGACCAGTTCGCGCCAGGGTGGCACGCCGCAGCCCATGAAGAAGGCCAGCGAGGCCTCGTCCATCCAGCGGCTGAAGTTGGGGAAGAAGACGATGCCGGCCGGGTCGCAATCGCCGAACTGCACGTCGACGCGGTAAATGTGGCTCTTGCTCATGTCAGTTCGCTTCAGGGTTTTCGATCAGCAGCGCGATGCCCTGGCCACCACCGATGCAGGCCGAGGCCACGCCCCAGCGGGCGCGGATTTCGCGCAGCTGGCGCGCGACGGTGAGGGTCAGGCGCACGCCGGTGGCCGCCAGCGGGTGGCCCAGCGCGATAGCGCCGCCCTTGACGTTGAGGCGGTCCATGGCGAGCCCCAGCTCGCGGCCCACGGCCAGGGTCTGCGCGCCTTGCGCTTCGTTGATCTCGAAGCGGGCGATGCCGGCAAGCTTCAACCCGCTGCGCGCCAGCAACAGGCGGATGGCCGGTGCCGGGCCAATGC
>DAORNK010000244.1:0-7028 GCA_035440985.1 Rubrivivax sp.
CTCCTTTGCCAGCCCGGCGCCGCCGCCGGCGGCCGTGCGCGCTGGTGAACCCGGCGACTTCGGCAGCCCTTTCGCCGTCGAGGTGACCGAGGTCGCACACGACCCGGAACTCGACGAAGCCGTCATCTCGTTTGCCAATGCCGACTTCGCCCAGTGCGAGGAAGCCCTGCAGCGCATCACGGCCCCGGATGCCGACCGTGGGCAACATGCCGAGACCTGGCTCGTGCTGTTCGACCTGTACCGTGCCACCGGCCAGCAGCAGCGCTTCGAAAGCCTGGCGGTCGAATACGCGCAGCAGTTCGGCTGGAGTGCGCCGCAGTGGTACTCGCTGCCCAAGCTGGTGGCCGAGTCCCTGGTCGACGAGCCGCCGGTCAGCAGCAGTTCGCGCGAAGCCGGCGATGTCGGCTGGGTCTGCCCGCGCCAGCTCGACATCGAGGCCGTGGCCCGCTTGCGTTCGCAGACCTTGCAGATGCCGCTGCCCTGGATCTTCGACTGGAGCGAATTGCGCCGCATCGACCCCGAGGCCGCGATGCAGCTTTCGGCGCTGTTCCGCCTGTGGGCCGGCCAGGCGCTGGAAATGCGCTGGATGGCCGGCGACCATCTGTTTGCCGTGCTGCAGGAGTCGGCCCCCACCGGCGTGCGCGACGCCGATCCGGCCTATTGGCTGACCCGGCTGGAAGCCCTGCGGCTGGCCAACCGGGCCGACCAGTTCGACGAAGCCGCCATCGACTACTGCGTCACCTACGAGGTCAGCCCGCCGTCCTGGGAGCCGGCGCGCTGCAAGGTCTACATCGGCGGCGCCGGCGAGAACACCCGCGGGCCGCACCTGAGCGCGGTCAGCGACATGTCCACGGGCTTCATGGAGTCCAGTCTCATAGAGGGCGAAGCCGGTGGCGTCGAGCTTGCCCACGTCGAGCTCTCCGGCCAGCTCGTGGGCGACATCAGCGCCACGCTGAGCAAGCTGCACGACGAGCTGGGCAATGCCCCTGTCGTCAGCGTGTCCTGCGCCAAGTTGATCCGGGTGGATTTCATCGCGGCGGGCGATCTGCTGAACTGGGTGCTGGCGCGCCGCAACGAAAACCGCGCCGTGCAGTTTGTCGACACGCACCGCCTGGTGGCCCTGTTCTTCGGGGCCATGGGCATCAACGAGCACGCCAAGGTCCAGGTGCGCAAGGTGTGACAAGGCCCCCAGGCTTGTCGCTGCGCGCCTTCGCCACTCCCCAAGGGGGCTCATGCTGCGGCCCGGCAGAGCCGGTTCCGCGCATGGCCTTGATCGGGACGACGCTCTGCGATTGAACTCCGGGATTCCACCCCCAACTGGACTCGATCCATGGAAAGCTATCACGGCACCACCATCCTCAGCGTGCGTCGCGGCGCACAGGTCGCGCTGGGGGGCGATGGCCAGGTCACACTGGGCAGCATCATCGTCAAGAGCAGCGCTCGCAAGGTGCGCAAGCTGTACCGGGACCAGGTCCTGGCCGGCTTTGCGGGCGCCACGGCCGATGCCTTCACGCTGTTCGAGCGTTTCGAAGCCAAGCTCGAGAAACACCAGGGCCACCTGCAGCGTGCCGCCATCGAGCTGACCAAGGATTGGCGCACCGACCGCGTGCTGCGCCGCCTGGAGGCCATGCTGGCGGTGGCCGACAGCAGCGCCTCGCTGATCATCACCGGCAATGGCGATGTGCTGGAGCCCGAACACGGCATCGTGGCCATCGGCTCCGGCGGTGCCTACGCGCAGGCGGCGGCCCGCGCCTTGCTGCAGCACAGCGAGCTGGCGCCGGCCGAGATCGTCAAGCGCTCGCTGGAGATCGCCGGCGACATCTGCATCTACACCAACCAGAGCCACCTCGTGGAGACGCTCGGGGAAACACGCGAATGAGCATGACGCCGCAGGAGATCGTCTCCGAACTGGACCGCCACATCGTCGGTCAGCAGGCGGCCAAGCGGGCCGTGGCCATCGCGCTGCGCAACCGCTGGCGGCGCCAGCAGGTCGACGAGAAGCTGCGCGGCGAGATCACCCCCAAGAACATCCTGATGATCGGCCCCACGGGGGTCGGCAAGACCGAGATTGCACGCCGGCTGGCACGGCTGGCCGACGCACCCTTCATCAAGGTGGAAGCCACCAAGTTCACCGAAGTGGGCTACGTGGGCAAGGACGTGGACACCATCGTGCGTGACCTGATGGAAGTGGCCGTCAAGCAGGAGCGCGAGCGCCAGATGCGCGCGCGTCGCGCGGCCGCCGAAGACGCGGCCGAGGAGCGCATCCTCGACGCCCTGGTGCCGCCGCCACGCAGCAGCGGCAACATCGGCTTTGCCAGCGACACGCCTGCGGCCGACAACACCGCCCGCCAGGTGCTGCGCAAGCGGCTGCGCGAAGGAACGCTGGCGGACAAGGACATCGAGATCGAGCTGGCCGACACCAAGCCCACGCTGGAAGTGCTGGGCCCCCAGGGCTTGCCCGGCATGGAGGAAATGGCCGAGCAGCTCAAGGGCCTGTTCAGCCAGATGGGCCAAGGCAAGCGCAAGACGCGCAAGCTCAAGATCGGCGAGGCCCTGCCGCGCCTGATCGAAGAAGAAGCCGGCCGCTTGGTCAACGAGGAAGAGATCCGCGCCGCCGCATTGGCCAACGCCGAAGGCAACGGCATCGTCTTCATCGACGAAATCGACAAGGTGGCTTCGCGCCAGGAGCACGGCGGGGCCGACGTCAGCCGCCAGGGCGTGCAGCGTGACCTGCTGCCGCTGGTGGAAGGCACCACCGTCAACACCAAGTACGGCATGGTCAAGACCGACCACATGCTGTTCATCGCCAGCGGCGCCTTCCACCTGGCCAAGCCCAGCGACCTGATACCGGAACTGCAGGGCCGCTTCCCCATCCGTGTCGAGCTCGGCTCGTTGAGCGTCGACGACTTCGAGGCCATCCTCACCAGCACCCAGGCCAGCCTGATCACGCAGTACAGCGCCCTGCTGGCCACCGAAGGCGTGACCATCCGGATCACGCCAGAAGCCGTGCGCCGCCTGGCGCAGATCGCCTACGACGTCAACGAACGCACCGAGAACATCGGCGCGCGCCGGCTGGCCACCGTGATGGAACGGCTGCTCGACGAGATCAGCTTCGACGCGCCCAACCGCCACGGCCAGACCGTGGCCATCGACGCGGCGATGGTCGATGGCCGGCTGGCCGAGCTGGCCCGCAACGAGGACTTGTCACGCTACATCCTGTAGCGTGACGGCGCGGCCTCTCACCGCGGCGTGGCTGCCGGCTCAGCGGGGGCCGGCTTGGGCGGCGTGATGGTCACACCCCGCTTGCGCAGTTCGGTCACCAGCAGGGCGGCGTTGGCATTGCCGGCGTCGGCCAGGCGCTGGGTGTCTGCCGCCAGCCCGTCCAGCGACGCGCGCAGCTTGCCGGCGTTGTCCACCGTCTGCTGCTGGGCCGCCAGCCCGTTGCGCAGACCCTGGCGTTCTTCGGTCAGCCAGTAGACCTGCGAGCCCAGCCAGCCCAGCAGCGCCAGCCCGCACAGCAGGACGGGCACGAAGGCACTGTGCGCGGGCCGCTCGGCCGGCCGGGCGCGCGGCTCGCTGACCAGGTTGGGGGAGGGGCTGGCCAGGCTCACGATCGAGGGTTGTGTCATGGTCGCCTCACTTGCGGGCCGGCGCGGGAGCAGCGGCCGGTGGGTTCACGGTGTAGGTGATGCCATGCTGTTGCAGCAGGCTGCGCACCTGTTCGTCGTTGTTGCGCGCCCCCAGCTCGGCCAGTGCCCGCACGATCTCGCGGTACAGCCCTTCCAGTTGCACCGACTGCTGCACGTACTGCTGACGCAGTTCGATGTCGCCGCGCAGGCCGCGGTTCATCGAGACCAGCGTCAGCTGCGCGGCCAGCATGGCCAGGCAGGCGGCACCCACCACGTTGGCGATCCAATACTGTGTCTTGCTCATGTGATCTCCCGCTTCAGGCCGTGCGACGGCGGCGCGCTTGCCAGCCCGCTGCGGCAGCCAGCAGCACCAGGGCCAGGCTGCCGGGTTCAGGGACCTGCTGGTTGGCAGCGACCACGTTGCCACGCAACACGAGGTTGATGGTCCGCGCGATGCCGTTCGTCAGGTCGCTGGCGTTGTCACTGAAACCGTTGAGCACGATCTGCTGCTGGAAGCTGCCCAGCGTGGCGGCCAGATAGTTCAGGCCCAGACCGCCCAGCAGGTTGCCGGCCGTCAGGTCGTTGAACGCGCTCCAGCCGCTGAGCGAAAAGGTGCCGGCGCCGGAAACGTCGAAGCTGCCGTCCAGTTCGTCGGCCGGGCCGGCAACCTGGTTGATCAGGTTCAGGGTGCTGGACAGCGCATTGCCTTCCACCACGTTGCCGTAGTCGAGGTAGAACGTGTCGCCGACGCGGCTCAGGTTGCCCATGCCGCCAGCCATGCCGAAGACCGCATTGGCCAAGTTGTTGACCTGCGCCTTGACGTCGATGTCGGCGTCCGGCCCGGCCGAAATGTCGGCCATGTCGCCGTTCTGGCTCAGGAACTGCACCAGGCCGTTCTGATTGAACACGCCGGCGCTGGCGGTGCTCAGCGTCACACCGATCTGGCCGCTGGCCTGCGCCGCCACGCCAGCGACGCTGCCGGCGGCGAACGGGCCCGACAGCCCGCTGACGTCGGCGCGCAGACTGTCGTTGAGCGCGCTGGCGGCTGCGTTGTTGTTGATCGTGATGTTGCGCGCGCTGACGGTGTCGCCCACGCGCACGATGCCGAAGTCGATGCTGGTGCCGCTGGCCGCGCCGACGGCCGCCGTGTAGACCTTGCCCTGCACCGTGATCTGCTGCGACGCCAGGTTCAGCGTGCAGTTGGCCCCGCAGTTGCCGACGTTGCTGGCATCGGATACCAGGCTCACCGTCGCACTGCCGGCATTGCCGCCGGTGAAATTGCCGGCCACAGCGGTGTTCAGGCCCACCTGCAGCGCGCTGCTGCTGGCGCCCGGGGCCAGCAGGTTCACTGCGCCACTGGCCGTGACGGGCGCACCGTTGCTCGCGATGGTGGCCGACAGGGCCGCCTGCTGTCCGCCCACCGACTGGTTGGTCAGCTGGAAGTTGGCGGTGGGGGCTGCGGCGCCCACGCGCACCGCACCCAGGTTCACCGAGGTGGTGCCGAACTGCGGGCTGGCCTGGTTGATGACGTTGCCCACCGCGTTGATCGTGCCGTTGACGCCGAAGTTCTCGCCGCCCCGGGCCAGTTCGCCCAGGCCGTTGGAGACACCGGCCACCGTGCCGGCGCTGAAGTAGTTGACCGCGATCGAGCTGTTCAGCGCGCCGACGGTGGTGCCGTTGACGGTAACCGTCATCGTGCCGTTGCCGGCGTTGCTGGTGGCACCGGCCTGGATGCCGGTGAACGAGCCGCTGCCGCTGATCTGCCCGTTGCCGCTGGCGCCGAAGCGCACGTTCAGATCCTCGACGTAGCCGGCAGTGCCCGTGGCGATGTTGCGTGCCGCGAGGTCGGTGCTGACCTGCTGGCCCACCTGCAGCGTGCCGAAGTTGAACGTGTTGCCCACCAGCTGCCCGGTGGCCGCCTGGTAGACATTGCCGTTGACGGTGACCGACTGCCCGCCGACGCCGATGGCCGCCAGGCCGTTGCTCACCCCGTTGACGGTGCCCGCGCTCTGGTAGTTAAGGTTGACCAGGCCGGTCTTGGCGCCCGCGCTCGAGGTGTCCACGCCCACCGTGATCGCACCCGTCCCGGTGTTGCCAGTGTTGGCCAGCCGGCCGCTCACGCTGCCGCTGCCCGTGGCCTGGCCGCCCAGGCTGGCGATGCTGGCATTGAGGTCTTCGCTGAAGGCGCCCGGCGCGGCGTCATTGCGGATGGCCAGCGTGGCGGTGTTGGTGCCGCCCACACGCTGGTTGGCCACCTGGACGGGGCTCACCGCGCTGCCCAGCGCGGCGTTGTAGGCCGCGGCATTGGCGCCCAGCACGATGTTGAGCTTCTGGTCGGCGATGTTGTCGTAGGTGCTGCGCAGATTGAGCACCTGGCCGGTCATCGGGGCCAGCGCGCCGGCGCTGCCGGCGGTGAAGGTGACCGTCCGCATCTCGCCGCTGCCGCCGGGGGCACCGCCGTTGTAGTTGCTGGCGGTCACGCCGCCACCGCCGAGGCGCCCGTCGGTGAGGTTGGCGCCATTGACGTTCGTCTGCACGGCGCCGCGCATCGCCGGCCCGGTGGTGCCGCCGGCACCGATCGTGTAGTTGAAGTTGTTGGCGCCGACGCGCACGTTGCCGATCGTCAGCGTGGCGTTGTTGGTATTGCCACCCGTCACGCCCGCGCCGCTGATCACCTGCTGCACGTCGCCGCCGGCCTGGATCTGGCCCGCGCCGGTCACACCGGCGCGGCGGTTGAAGCTGTTGCCGCTGCCGGCCTGCGCGTTGGTGTAGTCGCTGCTGATCGCGAGATTGCCGCCGTTGGTGGCGAGGGTGCCGGCGCTGCCTATCTGCAGCCGCCCTTGCTGCGACGTGCCGCCCATCGACAACGTGCCACCATTGACGGCGAACGTCCCGGTACCGCTGACGGGTCTCGCCAGGCTCAGCGTGCCGCCCGCGGTGTTTGCGTCGATGGTGCCGTTGTTGACGATGCTCTGCCCGCCGCCACCCACCCAGTACTGCTGGCCGATCTTGCCGGTGTGGCCGCTGATGCTGATGCCCGAACCGATGGTGAGCACGCTGCCGGCGCCGTCGACGTTGAGCCGGTTGTTGCCGTTGCTGTCCGCGAAGACGATCGAGCCGTTGCCCGACAGCGTCTGCGAGCCCTGGAAATTCAAGTAGCTGCCGCTACCGACGTTGATGGCGCCGTTGAGCGCCAGGCCGTTGATCACACGCTGCGACACCTGGCCGGAATCGACCATGTTCATGTTGCCGTTGAGCGTGACGCCGTCGAGGAAGTTGCTGGCGCTGAACCCGATGGGCCGGAAGTCGCCGCTGACGTTGACGACGCCGCTCATGGTCACGGCGTTCTGCTGGATCGTGCTGCCCGCGCCTGCCACGAGCTGGCTGCCGCTGTTGCCC
>DAORNK010000245.1:0-7019 GCA_035440985.1 Rubrivivax sp.
CCGGGCCGCACCTGCACTGGTCGGTGATGCTCAACCGCGCCTACGTGGACCCGGCGTTGTTCCTGGCCGCTTGAGCCGACGACCCTGCCGACGGTGCCCGGGTCCTGACAGCCCGTGGGCACGCCCCGGCAACACCAGAGCACTATGCTGACGGGCATGACACGGGATGACGCCGACCTGCGCAGCCTGCTGCAGCTGCGACTCGATGCCTTCGAGGTCCAGGCCCTGGCCTGCGGGGGCCGCCGCCGCGCGGCCGTCGCCGTGGCCGTGGTCGAAGCCGGTCACGGCCCGGACCTCCCCGGTCTACCGCAGCACGAAGCCTGGAGCGACGCACCGGCCCTGCTGCTGACGCGCCGCGCCGCGGCGATGCGCAGCCACGCAGGCCAGTGGGCGCTGCCGGGTGGGCGCATCGACGAGGGCGAAACGCCCGAACAGGCGGCGCTGCGCGAGCTGGCCGAGGAAGTCGGCCTGCCGCTGACGCCCTCGGCCGTCATGGGCCGGCTGGACGATTACGCCACGCGTTCGGGTTATCTGATCACGCCGGTCGTCGTCTGGGCCGGTGCGGCGCGCCAGATGGTGCCCAACGCGGCCGAGGTGGCCAGCATTCACCGCATCCCTGGCAGCGAGCTGTTGCGTGCCGATGCACCGCTGCTCAACCAGGTGCGGGGTGCCGCGCACCCGGTGCTGCGCATGCCGGTGGGGGCCGGCTGGATCGCCGCGCCCACGGCCGCCTTCCTGTACCAGTTCCGCGAGCTGTGCCTGCTGGGCCGGCCGACACGCGTGGCGCACTTCGACCAGCCGTTCTTCGCCTGGCGCTGAAGTGCCCCCGAGCTGATCCGGGTGCGGGCCCGACCGTTTCAGGCCGCCGCACCGAGTCTGTCGCTTCTCTCGCTCAGGCGACCCGCACGCCAGGGCGCTGCGCCGCCACGGCGAACTCCGCTGCCGTGCCGACCGGGCTCTGCGGTTCTCGCACGTCCTGCACCACCTGCAGTTGCGCGACCAGCGATTCGCGGTCGATGCGCAACTGCACGTAGCCGCGCTGATCGCTGCGTGCCCAGTGCAGGTGCGGGTTGTAGCCCCGCAGGCGATCGAGCCGCGCCTGCGGGGCACCCTGGCTGCTGATCGAGGTGCCGCAGAACTCGCTGGCCACGACCGGAGCCCGCGGGTCGTCGAAGTCGACCTTCAGGTCGGCCACATAGTTGGCGTGCACGTCGCCGCTGAGCACCACCGCGCCGGGCACGCGGCGCTCGGCGACGCCGGCCAGCAGGCGCTGACGGTTGGCCGCGTAACCGTCCCAGCCGTCGGTCCAGTAGGTGCCGCCCTGGGCCGTGTCGGTCAGTGAGCATCGGGCCATCAGGGTGGTCTGGGCGAGCAGGTTCCAGGTCCGGTCCAGCGCCCAGCCCTCGGCCAGCCAGCGTTCCTGCTCGGCACCGAGCATGCTGCGCGCGGGGTCGGCCAGCGCTGGGCAGTCGTGGCGGCGCACGGTGTTGGAGCCGCCGCGGCCCGGCTTGGGGCAGGCCTGCGGGTCGCGGTACTGGCGCGCGTCCAGCAACTGGATGCGCGCCAGGCGGCCCCAATCCAGGCGCTGGTGGATGCGTGCACGGCCGGCCACCGGGCGCATGGCCTTGGGCAGTGGCATGTGTTCCCACCAGGCCTGGTAGCCCGCCGTGCGCAGCGCGGCGAAGTCCGGCTCCAGCCGCTGGCCTTGCCAGCCTGCGTAGTCGTTGGCCACTTCGTGGTCGTCCCAGATCACCAGCCAGGGGCAGGCGGCGTGCGCGGCCTGGAGTGCCGGGTCGGACTTGTACTGCGCATAGCGCTGGCGGTAGCCCTCCAGGTCATGGATCCGGCCGCCGGCATGAGCGCGCAGCGCGTCTGGCGGCGAGCCGGCTTCGTAGATGTAGTCGCCCAGGAAGAGCACCAGGTCCAGCCGCTCGATCGCGGCGTGGCGCCAGGCGGCGTAGTGGCCCTGGTCGTAGCGCTGACAGCTGGCGATGGCCAGGTCGAGCTGGGGCACCTCGGCATCGGCCGCCGGTGCCGTGCGCGTGCGTCCCACACCGCTGCGCTGGCCCAGTGCGGTGAAGCGGTACCAGTACCAGCGCTCCGGCCGCAACCCCTGCACTTCGGCGTGCACGCTGTGGGCGTCGGCCGGCGTGGCGGTTTCGCTGCCGCGGGCGACGACAAGCCGGAACGACTCGTCTTCCGCCAGCTCCCAGTCCACCGCGACTTCGGGCGGCAGATGCTCACCGGTCAGGCGTGTCCACAGCACCAGGCCGTCGGGTTGTGGCTGACCGGAGGCCACGCCCAGCGCGAAGCGGGGCAGGTCGGCGGCGCGGGCGTGGCGCACCAGGACCGGTCCCATGCCCTGGGCCAGGGCCAGCTGCAGCAGCTGGCGGCGGCTGGTGGCCAAGCTCTCAGCGCGGGGGCAGCGCAGCCGGACGGGCGAGTTCGTCCAGGCTCAGCCCCTTGTCGCGCAGCAGTCCTTCCAGCAGCGGCTGCAGCGGGCCCAGGCGCTCGGCGATGGCGTCGCGCAGCGTGTCCACGAAGACCTGTGTGCTGCGCTCGATCTCGATATGCAGCCCGTCGCCGGCGACCTTGCGCCCGAAGGTCGTCAGGCGCAGGGTTTCGGGGATCAGCCAGACTTCGAACCAGCCGCTGCCGTCGGGCTCGCGCTGCGCTTCGGACACCGTCAGGCTGGCGCCGTTGACCGCGATGTAGCCCTTGGCGAAGACGTAGCGCATCCACGGTGCCGGCACGGCAATGCGCAGCACGCGGTTGTTCTCGGGCTCGCGCACTTCGGCCAGCGTGGCCTTGAAGTCGATGTGGCCGCTCAAGGGGTGACCACCGATCTCCGCGCCGTCGCGCGCGGCGCGTTCGACGTTGACTCCGCTGCCCGGCACCAGCTCGCCCAGCGTGGTCAGCGCCAGGCTCTGCTGCATGATGTCGAAGTCGGCCTCGTCGCTGCCGCGCAGGCCGGTCACGGTGAGGCAGACCCCATCGACCGCGACGCTGGCGCCGGGGGCCAGGCCGGTGCAGAAATCGGCCGGAAAACGCAGCGTGAAGCTGCGCAACCCGGGACGGTCGGCCACGGCCTGGACCGTGGCGATGCCTTGTACGATGCCGGTAAACATGGGGCAAGCTTAGCAGCGCCGGACCGCGCACAGACTGACATGCATCATGGCCGAAGCGTTCAAGAACCTCATCAACGAGCCCTTGGTGCGCCAGGCCGGCGTGCAGTTGCAGCGCATCGACCCCGGCTTCGACGCGAAGCGCTTCTTGCGCCTGGCCAGCCGCGGCCTGGACGCGCTGGAGATGAAGGCCCGCGCGATGCAGATCGCCGACGCACTGGAGGCCACCCTGCCCGCCGAATTCGCGCACGCCGCCGCGTTGATCGAAGCGGCGCTGGCACCACCCGAGGCGGGTGATGCGATGGCCGACCTGCAGGGCATGCCCGCAGGCCTGCGCGGCTGGATCCTGTGGCCGGTGGGCGAGTTCATCGCCCGCCGCGGGCAGGATCAGCCCGAACGGGCACTGGCCACCTTGCACGCATTGACGCAGCGCTTCACCGCCGAATTCGCCATCCGCCCCTTCATCGTGCGCCACCCGGCATTGGTGTTCGCGACGCTGCAGCGCTGGTGCCAGGACGACAGCCACCACGTGCGCCGGCTGGTCAGCGAAGGCAGCCGGCCGCGCCTGCCCTGGGGGCTGCAGCTCAAGAGCCTGATCCGCGACCCCAGCCCCACGCTGCCGCTGCTGCGTGCACTGCAGGACGACCCCAGCGTCTATGTGCGGCGCAGCGTGGCCAACCACCTCAACGACATCGCCAAGGATCATCCGGCGCTGGTGGCGCAGTGGTTGCAGGCGCATCTGCCGGATGCCCCCGAGCCGCGCCGTGTGCTGCTGCGCCACGCCAGCCGCACCCTGATCAAGCAGGGGGACGCGGCGGTGTTGCGCGCCTGGGGCCTGGGCGGAGCCTTGCGCGGCCGCGCTGTGCTGCAGATCACCCCCGGTGCACTGGCCGTGGGTGAGACGCTGAACCTGCAGTTGACGCTGCAATCCACCGCCACGCGGCCGCAGGCACTGGCGCTGGACTATGTGGTGCACCACGTGAAGGCCAACGGCAGCACCAGTGCCAAGGTCTTCAAGGGCTGGCAGATCGTGCTGCCGGCGCGTGGCGAAGTCGTGCTGAGCAAGCGCCATTCGATGCGCGCGGTCACCACGCGCCGCTACCACGCCGGGCACCACGCGGTGCAGGTGCAGGCCAACGGGAAGATGGTCGCCGAAGCCGGCTTCGACCTGCGCCTGTAGCCGTCCTCAGATCGGCGGGCTGCTGTTGCGGAAGCGCTCGCGCACCGTCGCAAAGGCCTGCAGGTACTGCGGGAAGGGCTGCTCGCGCCAGGCCATCTTCAACGCATCGCTGATGTAGGCCTCGGTCGGATGCTGGCGCAGGCGCGACGCCGACCATCCGAAGCCATAGGGGTTGTGCGCCACGCTGCGCCATTGCGGCTGCGTGGCCAGCAGCAGCGACGCCGCGCGCTCCATCAGGAACACCTTGCGCTGCGCACCCTGGCCGCCGGGGCCGGGGTAGCTGGTGGTGTGCACCAGGCGCGCGCGCAGCGCGGCGTCCGGGCCATCGGCCGGCCCTTCGCACAACGCGAACAGCGCTTCGTTCAGCGCCAGCCATTCGCGCCAGAAGGCAGGCCGCGCCACGAAGTAGTTGGAGAAGACCACCTGGCGCGAGTCCATCACCAGCGAGCGCAGCGCCACGGGGCGGCCGATGTGGGTCAGAAACGCGCCGTAGGCGTCGATCAAGCCGGGGTCGAAGGTCTCGCCCTGTTCGAACACGTTGAGGAAGAATGCACCCATGTCGGGCTGCGGCGAAAACAGCAGCACGTCGGCAACGTCGGCGTGGGCGGCGACGAACTGCTGCACGTCGGCCAGCGCCAGGCCGGTCTTGGCGCAGAACTTGGGTGAGAAGAAGCCGTAGAAGGCCGCTTCGTCCAGCGGCTGGCTCAGCAGCTGCCGACGGATCGGCCAGTACTCGTACCAGTCCGGGCGCGGGTTGTCCAGGTTGTCCAGGGTCTGCCAGCCGGGCGGGATGGCCGCGGCGGCGCTGGCCGACCAGGCGATCTGGAACAGGTGCACGGGAACATGGTGCGGTGCGTGGCAGGGCATGGCCCGGCCAGTCTAGGCCGCGTGGCGGCCGTCAAAAGCGCGAACAGCACCGCGCGGGCGGTGCTGTTCGTCCCGGCGCCCGTCGGGCGCTCAGATCAGCGGCTGCTGCTGGCGCATCAGTTCATCGTCCACCGAACTATGGCCCAGCAGACCCAGGTGGTGCACGGCGCCGTGGTGCACGGCCGGCGCTGCGATGGCGACCACCGGATCCGCCACCGGTGGGCTGCCCAGCAGGTCGGCTGCGGGGGCTGCCAGCAGTTCGGACAGCGGCGGCGCATCGGGGGCCGGTGCCTTGGCGAACCAGACATCGGCCACGTCATGCAGGCTGCCGTCGGTGCCGGTGTAGCTGGACACCAGCCCCAGCAGGTTGCCGTTGTCCACCTGGGTGCCCTGGGCGAAGTCCAGGTTGATCTCCAGCACGCCGGCTTCCAGCAGGCCCTTCAGTTCGCCGGCGTCGGTCTTGCCGTCGTGGTTGACGTCGACCCACACCTTGAGCTTGTCGAAGCTGGCGTCGGAAGCACTGAGCTTGCCGTCGTGGTTGCTGTCCTCGGCCGCCATCGCCACATAGCCGTTGCCGGCGCGCTGGCCATTGGCCAGTTGCGTGGCCACGCCGAAGAGCTCGCGCCCGTCGTTGATGACGCCGTCGCCGTTGCGGTCCATCACCAGCAGGCCGTCGTGGCCGCCGACCCAGCCGACCTGGCCGGATTGCCCGGTGGCCGCCAGGTCGAAGTTCACGCCCTGCGCGGCAGCCACGGTCTGGATGCCATTGCCATCCAGGTCCAGCACCACCGGCGTCAGGCTCACCAGCGCATTGATCTGCGCCGAGCTCATCGCCTGCAGGTCGGCCGCCTCGAAGGCGTGGATCTGCGTCGTCGTGAAGGCGGCGATGTCGGCCGTTTCCAGCGCCACGATCTGCGCGGTGGTGAAGGCCACGATCTCGGCGGTGGTCAGTGCTGCCACCTGGGCCGTGTTCAGGGCCACGATGGCGTCGGTTTCCAGCGCCGCGAACTGCGTCGTGGTCAGGTGCGAGATCTGCGCCGATGACAGCGACTGGAACTGCGCCGTGGTCAGGGCGTTGAGGTCGGACGTGCTCAGCGACGCCAGTTGCACGGTGGTCACCGCGTCCAGCTGCGTGCTGGTCAGGGCCACGAGCTGGGCCGTGGACAGTGCGCCGAACTGCGTCGTGTCCAGGCTCATCAGTTGCGAGCTCGTCAGGGCCGCAACGTCGCTGGTTTCCAGCGCGGCCACGTCGGCGGTCTCCAGGGCCCGGATCTGCGCGGTGCTCAAACCGGCGACCTGGCTCGTGCCCAGCGCCACTACTTCGGCGGTGGTCAAGGCGACGATGTCGGCGGTGCTGAAGGCGCGCAGCTGGGCGGAACTCATCACCGCCAGGTCGGCGGTCTCGAGGCTGGCGACCTGGGTCGTGCCCAGCGCGCCGACCTGCGAGGTGGACAAGGCGGCAAACTGCGTCGTGCCCAGCGACGCGAGGTCGCTGGTGGCCAACGCTGCCATCTGGGCGGTGGTCACCCCTGCAAACTGAGCGGTCGACCAGGCGGCCAGCTGGCTCGTACCCAGCGCGTCGAACTGCGTGGTGCTGAAGGCGGCGATCTGCACCGTGCCCATGGCGGCGATGTCGGCTGTCTCCAGCGCGGCCACGTCGGCGGTCTCCAGCGCGCGGACCTGCGAGGTGCTCAGGCCAGCGACCTGCGTCGTGGTCAGCGCGGCCACCTGGGCCGTGCCCAGCGCGGCGATGTCGCCACTGGCGAAGGCGCGCAGCTGCGCGGTGCTCAGCGCGGCCAGGTCAGCGGTTTCGAGGTTGGCGGTCTGGGTCGTGCCCAGCGCGGCGA